>NC_009952.1:0-372500 GCF_000018145.1 Dinoroseobacter shibae DFL 12 = DSM 16493 | reverse complement strand
TGCATCCTCGACGGCGCGAAGGGCATCCTGATCACCGCGTCCGATACCTCGTCTATCACCGGTGCCGTGCAGCAGGCCCGCGATGCCGGGCTGGTGGTGATCGCACTCGACACCCCGCTGACCCCTGCGGATGCGGCGGATGCCACCTTTGCCACCGACAATTATGTCGCCGGGTTGCTGATCGGCCAATGGGCGCGCGCCCAGATGGGCGATGCCGCCGCCGATGCCAAGATCGCCATGCTCAACATCCAGGTGTCGCAGCCCACCGTGGGCGTTCTGCGCAACCAGGGCTTCCTCGAGGGCTTCGGCATCGACATCGGCGATCCCAACCGCTGGGGCGACGAGACCGATCCGCGGATCGTGGGCCAGGACGTCACCCAAGGCTCCGAAGAGGGCGGCCGCGCCGCGATGGAGAACATCCTCGCCGCCGATCCGATGGTCAACGTGGTCTATACCATCAACGAGCCTGCCGCCGCCGGGGCCTACGAGGCGCTCAAGGCGATCGGACGCGAGAACGACGTGCTCATCGTATCCGTCGATGGCGGTTGCCCGGGCGTGCAGAACGTGGCTGACGGCGTGATCGGCGCCACCTCGCAGCAATACCCGCTGCTGATGGCCTCGCTCGGGATCGAGGCGATCAAGACCTGGGCCGAAACCGGCGAGAAGCCCGCACCCACCCCGGGCAAGGACTTCTTCGACACCGGCGTGGCCCTGGTGACCGACACCCCCGCTGACGGGGTCGAGAGCATCTCGGTCGAAGAGGGCCGGAACCTGTGCTGGGGCTGACCTGACACTCCCGGGGCCGGGCACCCGTCCGGCCCCCCTCCGTCGCCCCGGCACCTGCCGCGGCCCGTCCCCTGACGACCCAACCGGAGACACCCCATGACCGAACCGCGCCCGCAAGGCCAGGACTACGAATCTGCCCTCAAGGACAGCGCCGCCGCGGTGGCCGAGTTCGACCATGGCCCCCAGGGCTTCACGCGGAAGTTCCAGCACGCCCTGCACCAGACCCCGGCGCTGGTGCCGCTGATCGTGCTGGTGGCGGCCATCGCGGTGTTCGGGCTGCTCCTGGGCTCGAAATTCTTCTCCCCCTTCGCGCTGACCCTGATCCTGCAACAGGTGCAGATCGTCGGCATCGTCGCCGCCGCCCAGAGCCTGGTGATCCTGACCGCCGGGATCGACCTGAGCGTGGGGGCGATCATGGTGATGAGTTCGGTGGTGATGGGCCAGTTCACCTTCCGCTACGGGCTGCCGGTCGAGGTCGCGGTCGCCTGCGGGCTGCTCTGCGGCACCTTGCTCGGCTTCATCAACGGCTGGCTCGTGGCCAAGGTCAAGCTGCCGCCCTTCATCGTCACCCTGGGCATGTGGCAGATCGTGCTGGCGGCCAACTTCCTTTATTCCCGCAACGAGACCATCCGCTCCCAGGACATCCGCGACCAGGCGCCCCTGCTGCAATTCTTCGGCACCACGCTGGAGATCGGCGGCGCGCGCCTGACCTACGGCGTGATCTTCATGGTGCTGCTGGTGATCGTGCTGGCCTATGCGCTCAGGCACACCGCCTGGGGACGCCATGTCTACGCCGTCGGCGACGACCCGGAGGCGGCCGAGCTGTCCGGCGTCCAGGTCAGCAGGACCCTGATCTCGGTCTACATGCTGTCGGGACTGATCTGCGCCTTCGCGGGCTGGGCCCTGATCGGACGGATCGGGTCGGTCTCGCCCACCTCGGGCCAGCTGGCCAATATCGAAAGCATCACCGCCGTGGTGATCGGGGGCATCTCGCTCTTCGGCGGGCGCGGCTCGATCCTGGGCGCGTTCTTCGGGGCGTTGATCGTCGGCGTGTTCACCCTGGGGCTGCGCCTGCTGGGCGCCGACGCCCAATGGACCTTCCTGCTGATCGGGCTTCTCATCATCGCCGCGGTGGCCGTGGACCAATGGATCCGAAAGGTGTCGGTATGACGGACACATCGCAACAACCGATCCTCGCCGGTCGCAACCTGGTCAAACGCTACGGCCGCGTCACCGCACTCGATCATTGCGACTTCGAGCTCTACCCGGGCGAGATCCTCGCGGTGATCGGCGATAACGGGGCGGGCAAGTCGTCGCTGATCAAGGCGGTCTCCGGCGCGGTCATCCCCGACGAGGGCGAGGTCTTCCTCGAAGGCAAACGGGTCAGGTTCCAAAGCCCGCTCGACGCCCGCGCCGCCGGGATCGAAACCGTCTACCAACAACTCGCCATGTCCCCTGCACTCAGCATCGCCGACAACATGTTCATGGGGCGCGAGCTGCGCAAACCCGGGTGGCGGGGCAAATGGCTGCGCCAGCTCGACCGCGCCGCGATGGAGAAATTCGCCCGCGACAAGTTGAGCGAGCTGGGCCTGATGACCATCCAGAACATCAACCAGGCGGTCGAAACCCTCTCGGGCGGCCAGCGCCAGGGCGTCGCCGTGGCCCGGGCGGCGGCCTTCGGCTCCAAGGTGATCATCCTCGACGAGCCGACCGCGGCCCTGGGCGTGAAGGAAAGCCGCCGGGTGCTGGAGCTGATCCTCGACGTGCGCGCCCGCGGCATCCCGATCGTGCTGATCAGCCACAACATGCCCCATGTGTTCGAAGTGGCCGACCGCATCCATATCCACCGGCTGGGCAAACGGCTCTGCGTGATCGACCCCAAAGACCACGACATGTCCGACGCGGTGGCCTTCATGACCGGCGCGAAAGAGCCCGAGAGCGCCGCGGCCTGACCCCCGCGTTCCGCCCCGAACGGCGCGACCAGAGTCCCCGGGACTGGCCCAGCCCCCGCGCCCCCTTCATCTGTGCCGAAATACTCCGGGGGGCGGCCCGACAGGGCCGTGGGGGCGGCGCCCCCGACCACGCCCCGCCAAATGACAAAAACCGCCGGGTGTCCCGCGGCGGCTTCGTCACTCGATGGCTGGTTCTGCGGCGGGGCTCAGCCCTGGCGTGCCTTGAACCGGCGCTGGGTCTTGTTGATGACATAGACCCGACCCTTGCGGCGCACGACGCGACAATCGCGGTGGCGCTGCTTGAGCGAGCGGAGCGAATTCTTGACCTTCATGGGTCTTCTCCTGATCGCGGCGCGCACTGCGCCAAGGTGGATGGCCTGCCCGAAGGCGAACCGGCATGGTGGGCGGTACTGGGATCGAACCAGTGACCCCTTCGATGTCAACGAAGTGCTCTACCGCTGAGCTAACCGCCCGATGATGGTTCCGCACGACCCCCGCACCCCACAAGCCGGTGGGCCGGGCGCCGCTCGGTTGGGGTGCTATAAAAGGAGTCGCAAAGGTGTTCAAGGGCTTTTGGCCCGCCCGACAATCGCGCTATCATATGCGCGATGATGCACACCGCGTATACCCTCGGGCTGCCCCAGCCCTGCACCACCTCGGTGATTTTCGCCTCGCCCCATTCCGGGCGGGCCTACTCGAAGGATTTCCTGCGCAGCACGGTGCTGGATACCCAGACGATCCGCTCCTCCGAGGACGCCTTCGTGGACGAGCTGATCGCCTGCGCCCCGCGCTACGGCGCGCAGACCATCGCGGCCACGGCGCCCCGGGCCTATATCGACCTGAACCGCAATGCCGACGAGCTCGACCCGGCGGTGGTCAGCGGGCTGCGCCGCGTGACCCACAACCCGCGGATCAGTTCCGGGCTCGGCGTGGTGCCCCGGGTGGTGGCCAACGGGCGCGCGATCTACCGCGGCAAGATGCACCTGAACGAGGCCAAGGCCCGGCTCGATGCCTATTGGCACCCCTACCATGACCAGCTCCGGCGCATGCTGGACGTGACCCGCAACGCCTTCGGGCAGGCAATTCTGGTGGATTGCCACTCCATGCCGCACGAGGCGATCGATGCCCTGCACCAGCATTCCGAGGCCCGCCCGGACGTGGTGCTGGGGGACAGGTTCGGCGCGGCCTCCGCGGCCCATATCGTCGACCAGGTGGAGGCGGCCTTCAAGAATGCGGGGCTGCGCGTGGCGCGCAACGCGCCCTTCGCCGGGGCCTTCATCGCCCAGCATTACGGGCGACCCTCGCGCAACCAGCATGTCGTGCAGATCGAGATCGACCGCGCCCTCTACATGGACGAGGAAACGATCTCCCGCGGGCCGCAATTCCGCGCCTTCCAGCGGCTGATGGAGCAGGTGATCTCCGAAGTGGCGGATTTCGGACGCGCCTCGCAGATGCCGCTCGCCGCGGAATAACGTACCGACCCCGCATCCCGCGCGCCCAAGGATTTTCGAAAATCCTTGTCAAAAATCTTACGCAAGATTTTTGCCCGCTCAGCGCAGCGCGCGGCCCTTCACGATCGCCGTCTCGCCGAACCGGGCCCGGATCGCATCCGTTGCCCGCTCCGCCCGCGCGCGCCGCACCGCGCCCGGGTCCAGCAGATCGCCGGACAGGTCCCCGCCATCCTCCGGCACCAGGTCGCTCAGCCCCACCCCCAGCAGCCGGTAGCTCTGCCCGTCGGGCACCGCACGAAACAGGGCCATGGCCTCGCGGAACACCCGGTCCGCGATCTGGGTGGCATCGCGCAGGGCATGGCGCCGGGTGATCAGCCCGTGATCGGACTTCTTCAGCTTCAGCACCACGACCCGCCCCGCCAGCCCCTGGGCCTTGGCCCGCCCCGCCACCTTCTCGGCCATGCGCCAGACATGCCCCTCCAGAAGGTCCGGATCGGCGGTATCCTCGGAAAACGTGGTCTCGTTCGAGATGCTCTTGACCGGGCTGCGCCCGGAGACCGCCCGCGCATCCTCGCCCCGCGCCAGGTGCCACAGCCGCAGGCCCATGGACCCGAACCGCGCCACGAGATCCGTCTGCTCCCAGCGCGCAAGGTCCGTGAAGGTGCGGATGCCCGCCGCCTCCAGCGCGGCCTGCCCCGCCGCCCCCACACCCCAGATCATCCGCACCGGCTTGTCCGCCAGGAAGTCCAGCGTTTCCGCCTTGCCGATCACCGCGAACCCCCGCGGCTTGTCGAGATCCGAGGCGATCTTCGCGAGGAACTTGTTGTGCGACAACCCGATCGAGCCGGTCAGACCCAGCTCGTCCTCCATCCGCTTGACCAGTCGCGCCAGCATCACCGCCGGCGGCGCCCCGTGCAGCCGCGCGGTCCCGCCCAGATCCATGAACGCCTCGTCCAGGGACAGCGGCTCCACATCCGGGGTCATCTCGTCCATCATCGCCCGGATCGCCCGGCTCGCCTCCACATAGGCCTCGAAACGTGGCTTGATCACCACCGCATCCGGGCAGAGCGCCAGCGCCTTGAACATCGGCATCGCCGAGCGCACCCCCTTGATCCGCGCCACGTAGCACGCGGTCGACACCACCCCGCGCCGCCCGCCGCCGATGATCACCGGCCGGTCCGCAAGCGCGGGATTGTCCCGCTTCTCGACGCTGGCAAAGAACGCGTCGCAATCCATATGTGCTATGGTGAGCGTGTCCAGTTCCGCATGGGCCACGATCCGGGGGCTGCCGCAACGGGCGCAACGCGCCCCTTGCAACGCACGTTCCTGGCAATCTCGGCACAAGCTGGGCATCTGGACGAACACCGTCTAAGCGGGGATAGTGACGGGTACAGGTTAAACGGATTCTTCTTGCCACAACAGAACCGAAACACGGATTTCCAGGGGGTGACGCTCGCTGCACTCCACGCGGACAAGGTGGCGGTCACCTGTCTGCCGCCAAAGGCGCGCCCCGACGCCGGAGGCCCGGTCTGGACCCTGCCCCAGCTCGACCGGACCGACGGCGAAAGCCCCGCCGACACCGCCCTGCGCCTGGTGCGCCAGACCCTCGGCTTCCCGCTGCCGGTGACCCGGCTGAACTGGCCGATCCTGCGGCTGGCCGAGACCGACGCGCCCGACCCGCGCCCGGACTGGTTCTTCGCCGCCTGGCTCAGCCCGATGGAATGGGAGGTGCTGTCGCGCGATGGCGGACCCCGCGACGCGCTCATGCTCAGCATCGAAAGCTATCTCAAGGCCCCCACCGCCATCGCCGCCCAGCAGGACAGCCTGCGCCACTACCTGCGCCAGAAAAAACGCGCCCCCGGGGCCTGAGCCACCGGGAGCGCACGCAGCACCGACCCCACCATCACGAAAAGCCGGGCTGCCGGGTTGCGCCACCCCTGTACCGAGGGGGGAGATTCCTCAAGCGGCGCAACACGTATCGAAACCGTCCCTAGGACAGAGCACAGCGCGGCCCCGCCACCTCCGGCGCGGGCACAGCCACTGCCATCGGGGCGATACCGGCGGTCGTGAAGTGCCGCCGCAACCGGGCCACCGCCCCCGCGATCCGACGCCGCGCCGCCCAGAGGCCGAGCCGACGGCCCGCCGCCGCCCCGAGCACACCGCCAAGACACAAGGCCAGCGCCGCGGCAGACCCGCCCAGACCCGCGGGGCCCAGCCCCCAAGCCAACGCCGCCCCGGCGCCCAGCACCGCGGCCGCCATCGTCTCCGCGCCCGCACGGCTCAGATACGCGCCGTCCAGCGCGCGCTGAACCGCGAGGGTGTCGTGCGGGGCAAGCCCCGGCACCTGAACGCTGAAACCCGCCAGCTTGCGGCGGCGCCCGCGCTGCAGGTCCTCTTCCAGGGCTGCCAGATCGGTTTGGGTCGCGAGAATGACGACGGGGCGGGACTCGGCCATGAATGCTTCCTTCGGCAAGGCACTGGCAGAATGGCCAGCGCGTCTTGCCTCCGGTCTAGAACCCGAGGTGTCAGCTTTCCGTTAAGGCACCGTGAGCCTGCCCCGCCCGCCGCCGAGTTTCCCGTCAGTCGTAGCTGCGGGTGTCCTCGATCACCAAGCCGTCATTGGGCAGGCTGCCGGGGGCGACCACCTCGACCGCGCCCTTGAGCTTCAGATGCGTGGCGACCGAGGCGGCATAGGCCGCCGCGTCGCCGCCTGGGCTCTCGATCAGTACGCGCATCGTGTCCATCTCTCCGTCCCGACCCGCCACCACGCGGGCGCGTGTCACCTCCCCATGGGCGGCGACGAGCGCCGCGACCTGCTCGGGGCGGACGAACATGCCCTTGATCTTGGTGGTCTGATCCGCGCGCCCCATCCAGCCCTTGATGCGCTGGTTGGTGCGCCCGCACGGGCTCTGCCCCGGCAGCACCGCCGACATGTCCCCGGTGGCGAAACGGATCAGCGGATAGGCGGGGTTGAGCGAGGTGACGACCACCTCCCCCACCTCCCCCTCGGGCAGCGGATCGCCGGTGCCCGGGCGCGCGATCTCGACGATCACCCCCTCGTCGACGATCAGCCCCTCCATCGCCGGGGATTCGTAGGCGATATTGCCCAGATCGGCGGTGGCATAGGCCTGCAGGCAGGTGATACCCCGCTCCGCATAGGCCTGCCGCAAGCTGGGAAAAAGCGCCCCACCGGACACCGCCGCCTTGGCAAAGCCCAGGGTCACGCCCATCTCGTCGGCCTTGTCGAGGATCACCTTCAGGTAATCGGGCGTGCCCGCATAGGCGGTGGCGCCCAGATGGGCCGCCGCCTGGACCTGCAACTCGGTCTGGCCCGTGCCCGCGGGCAGCACCGTGGCGCCGACCGCGCGCGCGCCGCTCTCGAACATGATGCCCGCCGGGGTCAGGTGATAGCCGAAGCAGTTCTGCACCAGGTCGCCCCGCCCGATCCCCGCCGCATGGAGGAACCGGCCCAGCCGGAACCAGTCCCCGTCGATCCCGCCGGGCTCGTAGATCGGGCCCGGCGACTGGAACACGTGGGAGAACCCGGTGACCGGCCCGGCGAACCCGCCCAGCGGGGTATCGGGTGTCTGCGCGCCGGTCAGAGCGGATTTGCGCAGCACCGGCAGGTCCGTCAGCGCCGCGGCCGAGGTGATCGCCGCCGGATCGACCCCGGCCAGGCTGTCGGCATAGCCCGGCAGGGCCTGCGCCCGGGCGATCTGCACCGGCAGGTCGCGGGCGAGATCGGCGGCGCGCTGCGCGGCATCGCGGGTTTCCAGGGCGTCATAGGGGGAGGGGCTCATATCGGTCCTGCCTGTTCGTTCAGGGGCGCGGAGGGCACTCAAACGGAGCGCCTCCGGCGCGTTGTCGGGTTCTGCGCCCTTCGGGCGGTGGGGGCGCTGCCCCCGGCGCAAAGCGCCTCCCCCGGAGTATTTTCGCACAAAAGAAAGGGCGGCGGATCAGCTCAGCCAGCGTTTGCGGCGGCGGTAGGAGCGCACGTCGCGGAAGCTCTTGCGCCCCTCGTCGGACATGCCGAGGTAGAATTCCTTCACGTCCGGGTTCTCGCGCAACTCGGCCGCCGGGCCTTCCATGACCACCCGGCCGGATTCGAGGATATAGCCGTGATGGGCAAAGCGCAGGGCGACATTGGTGTTCTGCTCTGCCAGAAGGAAGGACACGCCTTCGCGTTCGTTGAGGTTCTTCACGATGGTGAAGATCTCTTCCACCAGCTGCGGCGCCAGCCCCATGGACGGCTCGTCCAGCAGGATGGTCTCGGGGCGCGACATCAGCGCCCGGCCGATGGCGCACATCTGCTGCTCCCCGCCGGAGGTGTAGCCCGCCTGGGATTTGCGGCGCTCCTTGAGGCGCGGAAAGTAGGTGTAGACCAGTTCCAGGTCATCGGCGATCGCCCCGCGTCCGTCGCGCCGCGTATAGGCGCCGGTCAGCAGGTTTTCCTCCACCGTCAGATGCTCGAAGCAGTGGCGACCTTCCATCACCTGGATGACCCCGCGCTTGACCATGTCCGACGGGCTGAGGTCCTGCACCCGGTCGCCGCGGTAGCTGATGGTGCCCTTGGTGACCTCGCCGCGCTCGGAATGCAGCAGGTTCGAGATCGATTTCAGCGTCGTGGTCTTGCCCGCGCCATTGCCGCCCAGCAGCGCGGTGATCCCGCCCTTGGGCACGGTCAGGCTGACGCCCTTGAGCACCAGGATCACGTGATTGTAGATCACTTCGATATTGTTGACCTCGAGGAGCGTTTCCTCGGTCCGGCCTGTATCGAGCATGGGCTCTCTCCCTTGCGACGATCCCGGCCCGGAGCAACGCGCCCCGGGCCGGGGTTTCGGTATCAGTTACACCGCGTCTCGATGTTGTTTTCGGCGGCGAAAGCCTCGCTGTCGGCGGTCACGAGCGCGTTGATCACCTCGGCATCGGGGGCGATCCAGTCGGAGATCACGGTCCAGGTCTGGGTGTCGGCATCCCATTGCTGGATCTTGGCCGCGCCGGAGCCGCCGTGATCCTCGCAGCTGACCGAGAAGGCCGGGCCGAAATCGGGCATGCCCAGTTCGGCCATGCGGGCCTCGGTGATTTCCAGGGCCTCCATGCCGTCGCGCATCATCGCCGGGGTGATGTCCGCGACCCCGTGGATCTCCTGCGCCTTGCGGGTGGCCTCGGCCGCGAGCATCGCCGCATAGAGCCCGCGATTGTAAAGCACCGTGCCATGCTGGTCCCCGGCGCCGGCCGCGAGGCCCTTGTCGAAGACATGGGTCTTGAGGTCCTCGTAAATCGGGAAATCATCGCCCACGCTGTGCATCGCCAGCGACTTGTAGCCATCGGCGGCCATGCCCGCGGGGATCACGTCGTTCTCGGACCCGGCCCACCAGTTGCCGATGAAGTTCTCCATCGGGAAGCGGATATTGGCGGCTTCCTGCACCGCGACCTGGTTCATCACGCCCCAGCCCCACATCACCACGTAATCGGGCCGCTCCCGGCGGATCTGCAACCACTGGGATTTCTGCTCCTGGCCCGGGTGATCCACCGCGATGGTGGTCAGCTCGAACCCGTGCTTGGCGCTCAGCTCTTCGAGGGTCCGGATCGGCTCCTTGCCATAGGCGGAGTTGTGGTAGAGCAGCGCGATGGTCTTGCCCTCCAGCGACTCGTACTCGCCTAGAAGGTGGTTCACCGCCACCGAGGCCGCATCCCAGTAGTTCGCCGGGTAGTTGAACACGTGGCTGAACACCGTGCCATTGGCCGCAGAGGTCCGCCCGTAGCCCATGGTGTGCAGCGGGATGCCATCGGCGGTGGCCTTGGGGATCAGCTGATAGGTGATGCCCGTGGACAGCGGCTGATAGACCAGCGAGCCCTCGCCCTTGGTGCTCTCATAGCACTCCACCCCCTTCTGGGTGTTGTAGCCGGTCTCGCATTCCAGAACGCGGGTCATCACGCCACCGATCCCGCCATCGCGCTCGTTCAGTAGGGTGAAGTAATCCGCGTAGCCATCGGCGAACGGGATGCCGCCCGCCGCATAGGGCCCGGTCCGATAGGACAGGGACGGGTACACCAGGTCCGCCATCACGGGTGCGGCCACCATCGTGGCGGCCACGGCCATGCTCGTCAGGGTCTTCTTCATGCGATTTCCTCCCATTGGTTCTCGCGTCTCGTTGTCTTGTCTCGCCCGCTCAATGCGGGAACGGCCACAGCCGCAGTTTTTCCTTCGCCAACTGCCAGAGCCGCGCCAATCCATGCGGCTCCACGATCAGAAAGAAGATGATCAGCCCGCCCAGCACCACGAACTCGAAATGCGCCGCAATCGCCGTGTCCCAACCCAGCGAACCCACCATCACGTTCTTCAACAGCACCGGCAGCAGCACGATGAAGGCCGCGCCCGCAAGGCTGCCGAAGATCGAGCCGAGCCCCCCGATGATGATCATGAACAGCACCAGGAAGGACTGGTTGATCCCGAAGGCCTCGCCGACCTCCACCGCACCCAGGTAGACGCTGAAAAACAGCGCGCCCGCCACGCCCACGAAGAACGAACTGACCGCGAACGCCGTCAGCTTGGCCTTCAGCGGGTTCACACCGATGATCTCGGCGGCGATATCCATGTCGCGGATCGCCATCCAGCTGCGCCCGATGGTCCCGCGCGTCAGGTTCCGTGCCAGCCAGGCGAGTACGAACAGGAACGCAAGGCAGAACAGGTATTTGGGCGCCGCATCCGCGTTCGGCCCGGTGATCGCGTAGCCGAACATCGTCCGCTCCGGCGCGTTGATCTGCCCCGAGGCCGAGTAGTTGTAGAACCACGGCACCTTGTTGAAGAGCCACACCAGAAAGAACTGCGCCGCCAGGGTCGCCACCGCCAGGTAGAACCCCTTGATCCGCAGGGACGGCAGGCCGAACAACACGCCCACGGCAGCGGTGATCACCCCGCCCAGCAGCACGCAGATCGCGATGTTGAGGTCCGGAAACGCCGTCATCAGCTTGTAGCAGGCATAGGCCCCCACGGCCATGAACCCGCCCGTGCCTAGGCTCACCTGCCCGCAGTAGCCGGTCAGGATGTTCAGACCGATCGCCGCGATCGCCCAGATCAGGAAGGGCACCATCACGGCACTGGCCCAGTAATCATTGATCACGAAGGGAATGATCCCGACCGCCACGGCCAGAACCAGGTAGTACCGCATCCGGTCGAACGCGATGGGGAAGGTCTGGCTGTCCGCGACATAGGACGTCTTGAAGTCCCCGGCCTCACGATAGAACATGATGTGCTCTCCCCATGGGCGCGGGGCAGCCCCCCGCGAAAAAACGAACGCCCGCGCGGCCCCGACGGGCCCCACGGGCGGTGATGCGAATGGTCATGTCTGCGCGGGCCTGTGCCGCCCGGCGGGGCGCGGTCAGGAGTGTACCTGCTCCGCGTAGGGGTCCTCGCCCTGCGTCGGCCGCACATGCAGCCCCTTCTTGATATCGTGGGTCATGGCGTTGATCTGCATCCGCGCATAGGTCCCGAGACCCAGCCCGACCATCGCGATGATGGTGCTGGTCCAGTCGAAGGGCCGCTCCCCGAGCATCGCAGCCAGGGCCAGGAATCCGAAGATCCAGAAGGCGGTGAACGCAATCACGCAGGCGATTGCCCAGAACTTTTTCATCATCGGTCGTCTCCAAACGGGGGCCGCAGCCCTGTCGGGCGCGCATGTCTGCTGCATAACAAAGCGCATTTTCGGGCTGCGTCAATATGTATCTCGCAGCCTGAATATCCCCGGTGCGGCAAATACTTGGCCCGGCCCAGATGGTTCTGCACCGCGGCAAGGCCCGGCGCGCAGGCCGCGCGCCGGTCGCAGTTTCGCCACATCCCCTTGCGAGAGTGGCGCGCACACCACCGCAGAGAGGCGCCATGACACTTGCCAGAGAACTCGAAGACATCGAAGCCCGCCGCGCCGCCGGCACCCTGACCGAGGCCGATGCGGCGCTAGCCAAGGACGCGCTGTTGCGCGGGGCCGACCCCGCACCGCGCCGCGGGCGCAACCCGGTGCTGCTGGCGGGGCTGTTTTCCAACCTCATGCTCACGTTGGTGATCCTCTGTGGCCTCGCGGCGGCGGTATTCATGTTCGTGCCGCTCACCCTGGCCATGCCGATCATGATCGTGCTGGCGCTCTGCCTGCCCGTGATCTGGTTCTGGGACTGGTTTACCGACCTGTTCTGAGGGAATCCGGGCACCGCTAGACCCTCTCGATGATCTTCTCGCCGAACAGCCCCTGGGGCCGGAAGACGAGGAACACCAGGGCCAGCACATAGGCGAACCAGTTCTGCGTGGCCCCGCCCAAGTAGGGCTGCCCGATCAGAAACTCGAAAAGCTGCTCGCCCATCCCGATGATCAGCCCGCCGACGATCGCCCCGGGGATCGACGTGAACCCGCCCAGCATCAGCACCGGCAAAGCCTTCAGCGCGATCAGCGACAGCGAGAATTGCACCCCCGATTTCGCGCCCCACATGATGCCTGCGACCAGCGCCACGAAGCCCGCGATGGACCAAACCAGCACCCAGATGAAATTCAGGCTGATGCCTACCGACAGGGCCGCCTGGTGATCGTCGGCCACCGCCCGCAGGGCCCGGCCCTGTTTTGTGTATTGCGAGAAGATCACCAGCCCCGAGACCAGCACCGTGGCGATGATCGCCGCCGAGATATCCAGGTTGTCGATGAAGAACCCGTAGCCGAACAGGTTGAAGGTGGTCTCGTCGATGGCCTCGTTGAGCCCCTGGGGCAGGCCCACATCCAGCTTCTTGATCTCCGCGCCCCACATCAGGTCCGCGGTCCCTTCCAGGAAATAGGCCAGCCCGATGGTCGCCATGAACAGAATGATCGGCTCCTGGTTCACCAGGTGGCGCAGCACGAAGCGGTTCACCGCCCAGGCGAAGCCGATCATCACGAAAACCGTCAGCAGGATCGCCAGCAGCGCCGGCACCTGCCAGCCGAAATAGTGGATATTGGTGCCGAAAATCGCGTTGATCAGATGGGCGAAGGGCACCTGCCCGTTCTGGATCCCCACCAGCGTCATCGCCGCAAAGAGCGCCATGACCCCCTGGGCGTAGTTGAAGATGCCGGAGGCCTTGAAGATCAACACGAAGCCCAGGGCCACGAGCGCATACATCACCCCCGCCATCAGCCCGTTGAGCGTGACCTCCATCGCGAAGAGCAGTTGATCAGGCATGGTCGCGCCCCTCCCCAAGGCCGTGGGCCGTGCCGCGCGGCGGCGGGCCCAAAATTCCTGACAGTTTTACGAGGCATACACTTGCCCGACACTTGCCCGACGTTTTGCCGACGCCGATCCGACCGCCGAAAGACGCCCTTTTTTCAGTCATGGGCCACCCCCAGATAGGCGTCGATCACGTCCTGGTTGTTGCGCACCTCGTCCGGCGTGCCGTCCCCGATCTTCTTGCCGTAATCCATCACCACGACCCGGTCGCTGAGGTCCATCACCACCCCCATATCGTGCTCGATCAGGGCGATGGTGGTGCCGAATTCATCATTGGTATCAAGGATATAGCGGGACATATCCTCTTTTTCCTCGACATTCATACCCGCCATCGGCTCGTCCAGCAGCAGCAGCTTGGGCTCCGCGGCCAGCGCGCGCGCCAGCTCCACCCGCTTCTTCAGCCCGTAAGGCAGGCGTCCAACGGGCGTCTTGCGGATGTTCTGGATCTCCAGGAAGTCGATGATTTTCTCCACTTTTTCCCGGTTTTCCGTCTCTTCTTTCTGGGCTTTCCCCCACCAGATCGCCTGGTCGAGCATGTTCGATTTCATATGGGTCAGACGCCCGGTCATGATGTTGTCGAGCACCGACATCCCCTCGAACAGCGCGATGTTCTGAAACGTCCGCGCGATCCCCTGCCGCGCCACCTGGTACGGCTTCATCTTCGGCCGCGGCGCCCCGCGAAACATCACCTGCCCCTCCTGCGGCACGTAGAACCCCGAGATCACGTTCAGCATCGAGGACTTGCCCGCCCCGTTCGGCCCGATGATCGCCCGGATCTCACCCTCGCGGATGTCGAAGGAGATGTCCTTGATCGCCGTAACCCCCCCGAATTTCAGGGTAATATTGCGCATCTCCATCAGGACCCCGCCGATCTTGCGGCCGTCCTCGGTGGTGTAGCCCTCATGGGACATGTCGTTCATGTCTGCTCCTTTCGTGCCCTGCGCCCGGCGCGAAACAGCAACGCCCCGATCATCCCGTACGCGCCCAGAACCACCAGCGTCAGCAACAGCCCGTCATGCAGAACCGCCGGCATCCCGAACAGCAATCCGCCCACGCCGCACAGCGCGATCGACAGCCCCTGGGCGATGTCGCCATACTTCCCGATCCGCCGCCCGATCACGTAGGACGCCGCGAAGCCCAGCCCGAAAAAAAGCACGCCGATCAAGGTCATGTGCGCACCCCCCGCGGGATGGCGGGCGGGGCGACAGCGTCAGCTGAGCGCCGCGCGATCATTCCGCCGCCACCGCCTGGGGCGCGGCCGCGACCACGCGCACGTCGCGGATCTCCAGCGTCGCCTTGATCGACCCCTTGCGCCCGTCCTCATAGGTCACTTCCGTCTCCGTCGAGACCCGGGGCGAGCCGTCATAGAGCGCGGTGACCAAGTCGGCATATTTCTCCTCGATGATCCGGCGGCGCACCTTGCGGGTCCGGGTCAGCTCGCCATCATCCGCGTCCAGCTCCTTGTGCAGCACCAGGAACCGGTGCACCTGGCAGCCCGACAGCATCTCGTCCTGCGCGACGCTCTCGTTCACCTCGGCGATGTGTTTCTGAATGGTGTCCAGAACCTGCGGATGCCCCGCCAGTTCCTGGTAGGAGGCATAGGCGATGTTGTTGCGCTCCGCCCAGTTGCCCACCGCCGTCAGGTCGATATTGATGAAGGCGCAGCACATCTCCCGATCCGCGCCGAAGACCACGGCCTCCAGGATGTTGGGAAAGAATTTCAGCTTGTTTTCAACGTATTTCGGCGCGAAGAGCCGCCCATCGGCCAGCTTGCCCACATCCTTGGCCCGGTCGATGATCCGCAGATGCCCGGTCTCCGGCTCGATGAAGCCCGCATCCCCCGTGGCCACCCAGCCCTCGGCATCCTTGGTCGAGGCGGTGCTCTCGTCGTTCTTGTAATACCGCACGAACACCCCCGGGGAGCGATAGAAGACCTCGCCATTCTCGGCGATCTTCAACTCCACCCCCGGCGTCGGCGTGCCCACCGTGTCGGCGCGCACCTCGTGATCCTTCTGCTGGGTGATGAAAACCGACGCCTCGGTCTGGCCGTAGAGCTGTTTGAGGTTGATCCCCAGCGAGCGATAGAAATCGAAGATTTCCGGTCCGATCGCCTCGCCCGCGGTATACCCCACGCGCACCCGGCTCAGCCCCAGCGTGTTCTTCAGCGGCCCGTAGACCAAGATGTTGCCCAGGGCATATGTCAGCTTGTCCATCGCCCCCACGGGCTCGCCATCGAGGATCTTCGGCCCGACCTTGCGGGCATGGGCCATGAAGGTGTCGAAGAGCCATTTCTTGATCCGGCCCGCATCCTCCATCCGGATCATCACCGTGGTCAGCTGGGTCTCGAAGATCCGCGGCGGCGCGAAGTAATAGGTCGGCCCGATCTCGCGCAGGTCCGTCATCATGGTCTCGGCGCTCTCGGGGCAGTTCACGCAGAACCCGGTCCAGTAGGCCTGGCCCACGGAAAAGATGAAATCCCCCACCCAGGCCAGCGGCAGGTAGGCGAGGATGTCGTCGTCCTGGCGCAGGTGATCGAACTCGCCGGAGTTCTTCGAGGTCAGGATGATGTTGTCATTGGACAGCACCACGCCCTTGGGCCGCCCGGTCGTCCCCGAGGTATACAGCATCACGCAGGTGGTCTGACCGTCCTGGCGCGCCAGCCGGGCCGCCATTTCCTTCTCCAGCGCCGCATGGGCGCCGCGCCCGATGGTTTGCACGTCGGAGAAGAGGCGCAGGTGGGTGTGGTCGTATTTCCGCATCCCCCGCGGGTCGAGATAGATCACCTCCTCCAGCGTGGGCAGGCGGTCCTTGACCTCGATCACCTTGTCGACCTGCTCCTGGTCCTGGGCGACCACGAAGCGCGCGCCGCAATGGTCCAGCACATAGGCGATCTCTTCGCCGACACTGTCGTGATAGAGCGGCACGGGCACGGCGCCGCACATCTGCACCGCCACCATCGTCCAGTAGAGATGCGGCCGGTTCGGCCCCAGCAGCGCGACGTGGTCGCCCTCGGCCAGGCCCATTTCGAGCAACCCGTAGGCCAGCGCCTCGATCTCGGACTGGGTTTCTGCCCAGGTCCAGCTTTGCCAGATGCCGAACTCTTTTTCGCGATAGGCAGGCTTGTCGCCGAATTTCTGCGCATTGCGTGCGAGCAATTGCGGAAACGTCTCGAGCCGGCGCACCGACGCCGCATCCACCATACGATTGTCCTCCCTGACCGGACCCCCGGTTTGCCCGCTCTATCCGGCGAGTCTCGACAATAGTGTGATGGCTTGGCGCAGCAGGTCAATTCTTTTTTTTGAACGACCGTTCATATAATGTGACAGGACCCTGCCGGGCCGGGGTCATCGGCGCATGACGTCGGCCTCTGCCTCGGTCACATCGACCCCCAGGGCATCGAGACCGCTTTCCAGGTAGTCCGCCAGAAGCGGTTGATTGGAAAGGTATTCCTCCGTGGGCGCAGAGGCTTCGGCGAGCGCGGTCCGCTTGGCCTCGGCCAGATCCTCGGGATCGAAATCCTCCCGCCCGATCCACATCACCGCCACGAGGGAGGCCTGTTCGTCTTCGTTGAGATTGGCGATGAACCCGTGCAGTTGCCCCTCGGCCATCTTGCCCTCGCGAGACAGCATGATGACCTGGGCGATTTTCGCATTGCTGATGTCGAGCATGGCGGCCTCCCTTCAACCTGGAAGAGAGTGTTTCCCAGGTTGCGCCCGCTGGCAAGGGTGCGATGCGTTCAGGACGGTCGTGCCGCACCCTGCGGCGGTCTCAGGCGAAGATCCGGTAATAGGCCCAGTCGGGCAGGAACTGGCTGAGCCGGAAGAAGCTGGCGAAGACCGTGGGGAAGCTGCGCTTGAAGCTGTCGGTCAGCATCAGTTCCACCATCTCGCGGGCGGCGTCCTCGGGTTCCATCAGGAAGGGCATGTTGAAATCGTTCTTCTCGGTCAGGCGGGTCCGGATGAAGCCCGGGTTGGCCACCTGCACATCGACGCCGGTCTTGCGCAGGTCGCAATGCATGGCCTCGGCCATGGCCATCACCCCCGCCTTGGACGGACCGTATCCCGACGCCCCAGGCAGGCCGCGAAACCCCGACAGCGACCCGGTCAGCACGATATGGCCCGCATCCCGCGCCACCATGCCCGGCAGCACCGCACCGACGCAGCGCGCCGCCCCGGTGAAGTTGATGTCGCACATCGCCTCGACCTTCTCGGCGTCCCATTCGGTCGCCTTCAGCGGCCAGTAGACCCCGGCGAGAAAGACCATGCCGTCGATCTGACCCGCGGCCTCGGCGGCGGCGGTCACGCTGGCGGTGTCCGAGATATCCACCGGCACCGCATGGGCCTTGCCCGGCAGGCTCTCGGCCAGTTCCTTCAGCCGGTCCTCGGACCGTGCAGAAAGCACCAGTTCGACGCCCATCCGGCTCAGATGCTCCGCCAGGGCCCGGCCGAGCCCCTCGCTTGCCCCGACCAGCCAATAGCGTTTTCCCGTCAGTTCCCGCACGATCTTGCCTTTCCGTGATTATTCCGCAGCTTCCAAACGCGCGAGCTTGGCATCCGGTTTCCTGCGCATGGTCGCCACCAGTTCCGCCACCGGCAGGCCGAACTTGCGGAACTGGCTGCGATTGATGATCGCGCCGTTCTCCATCAGGTACATCCAGTCGGTCACATCCAGCACATGGCCGCCTGCGTCCTCGGTCAGCCTGATCCGGTAGTTGAGCAGGACGCTCGCCCCGGTCTGCCGTCCGCTGCCGGCCCCCACGAGGTCGTCGGCCTCGGCCCGGATCCGGCCGTCGCCGTCCAGGGTCAGGCGCCATTCGCGGGTTTGCGTCGTGCCGCTGTCATAGCGGAATTCCTCGCGCATCACGCCCGTGTCGCCGTCCCAGCTGGCCTCGAAATCCGCCACGAAGCGCGAGGTCACGCGGCCCGTGGGGCCGTAGATCACGCCCTCGCACAGGATCGGGCCGTTGAGTTGTTCGCGAATGTCGAAATCCGGGCCGCGGTCGGCATAATCCTCGGGCTGCTGGGCGGCAAAGCTGAACTTGGCCCGCCACAGGCCAAACAGGGCGAGGGTCAGGAGCACGCCCAGGAGGGTGTAGAGGATGGGTTCCATCAGTCGTCTTCCTCCAATCGGATGGCGGTCAGAAGGGTGATCGCCACCAGTTTCAGAACACAAGGCACCACCGCATACAGAATGGTCAGCATGCGCAGCGCTTGCGGGTCGTTATCGGGACCTGTCGTAAATCCGGTCGTCTCTAGGAGCGGAAGTAGAGCGACCGCCGCAAAAGCCAGAGTAAACTTGGACACCAGCGACCACAGGCCGAAGCCTTCGGCCGCCGTGGGCGCGATCCTGGCCATGCGGCGGGCGAAAATCGCGGGCAACAGCGTCAGATCCGCACCCAGTGCCGCCCCCGAGCCGAGGCAGACCAGCGCAAAGAGCGCGGTGTCCCCCGCCCCCAGCAGGGCCGCGCCCGCGAAGGCCACGATGGACAGCACCATGCCCGACAAGAGGCTGCGCTTGGCCCCGAACCGCGCCGCGGCCCTGCCCCAGAGCGGGGCGGAGGCCGCCGCGGCCAGAAAGAACAGCAGCAGCAGCGGGCCTTCCATGCCCGGCGCGTCCAGGCGGCTTTCGACGAAGAACAAAAACAGGGTGGAGCTGACCGCGACCGGGGTCGCGTTGACCAGCGCCAGCACCAGAAGCCAGCGCGCCGTGGGGTCGCGCAGCACGATGCGAAAGCCGCTCTCGGGGGACGTGGGCAGTGCGACCGCACTCCACTGTCCGCGCATGGCCCAAAGCGCCCCGCCGCACAGGATGGCAAAGCCCAGCGCGAAGGCCGTGAAGGGCGCCTGGGTGCCCATCAGGAGCGTCGGCGCCACGGCCGCCACGCACACGCCCAGCAGAGCGCCGGTCTCCCGCCAGCTGGCGAGCCGCGTGTGCCCCTTGGGCCCGAGACTGTCGGCGGCCTGCACGCCCTGGGCGTAAAAGCTGATGGTCAGGAAGCTGAAGGCCGAAAAGAGCCCGGTCAGGGTCAGGGCGAACCACCACAGGGGCGCGATCGGCGGCGCGACCGCGAACAGCCCCAGCATCGACAGGGCCAGCAGCGCCACCGCCCCCGTCACCATCGCCGCGCGGGCCTTGCGCGTGCGCTCCGACAGCCAGCCCAGCAAGGGGTCCTGCGCGAAATCCAGCATCCGCAGCACGAACAGAACACCGCCAAGCGCCGCAAGGCTCACCCCGTAGGTGTCCACGTAGAATTTCGGCGCATGGATGTAGATCGGCAACCCCGCCGCCGCGATCATCGCCGCGAAGACCGCAAAGCCCGGAAGGCGCGGCTTGTCCGCTGCGATCACCGTGGCGGCTGCATCGGTCACCTGGAGATGTCCTCCACCGGCGGTTCCGGGCGGCTGCGATAGATCGCGCCTTTCCACCACAGCTTGAGCGCCTGCCAATGGATGAGCCCCAGCACCCGGCGCGAGCCCAGCGGGCGCCGCAGGCAGGCCTTGAGGATGCCCAGGCTCGTCATCGGCTTGCGCATTCCGGTCAGCGTGGCGATCAGACCCTCGTTGCCGGTGGTGTAGTCGATCCAGACCCCGACACGGTCGGGCCGCATGTCGAAGCGGAAGGTATAGCTGCCCTCGACGGGCTGGAACGGCGAGACATGGAAGATCTTCTGCGCGCTCAGGATGTCCGAGCGGGTGATCGGCGCCAGGTCGTCGCGGTGACAGAGATAGCAATGCCGGTCCCCGAAGGTGTTGGAGACCTCGGCAATGACCACCCGCAGCGCCCCGTCCATGTCATGGCACAGCCAGAAGGAGACCGGATTGAACACATGGCCGAGGATACGCGGCTGCGCCAGCAGCAGGATCTGGCCGTCCGCGACCTCCAGGTCCTGGATATGCAGCAGGTCGCGCACCCAGTTCGCCCCGGTCCCCTGCCCCGGTGCCCCGCCATGGTCCCGGTCCCGCAGGGAGGCGAGATTGGCCCGGTTGCGCGAGAAGAAAAACGGCGTCTTCGGCTCCGCCTCCGGGTCGATCAGCAGGTAGTCGATGGAATAGCGGAAATCGTTCTCCACACCGCCCCGGCGCCCGTGAAAGGTCTGCGCCTCGATATGGTCGAGCACGCTCATGCCGCGGCCACCTTGTTCGGGGCCCGGTTGCGCGCGTTCAGGACCGCGACCGCGTCCACGGCACTGGCGAACCCGTCCTCATGGAAGCCGTTGCGCATCCAGGCGCCGCAGAAATAGGTGTTGCGCATCCCCTGCATGGACCGCAGCGCCTCGCGCGCATGCTGCGCCGGCATGTCGTAGACCGGGTGGTGGAAGGTCACCGTGTCATAGATCAGCGCGTCGCGGATCGGCCTGGTGGTGTTGAGCGTCACGAAGAGCGGATCGTCGTTGGGGATCGATTGCAGCTTGTTCATCCAGTAGGTCAGGTCGATCCGGTCGGCGGTCTTGCCGCGTTCTTCGACATAGTTCCAGGCGGCCCAGATGTTGCGGTGCTGCGGCATGGTGCTGGCATCGCCGTGCAGGATCGCCTCGTTCGCCTGGTACTTCACCGCGCCGAGCGCCGCGCGCTCTGCCTCGGAGCTGTCGGCGAGCATGCCGAGGGTCTGATCCGAATGGGCGGCGAAGACCACGTCGTCGAACGGCTCCCAGTCGCCGCCTTCGACCTTGACCAGCACCCCGTCCTCGATCCGCTGCACCGCGGTGACCTTCGCCGGGGCGCGCATCTCCACCCCGGCCTCGTTCAGCGAACGCGACAGGCGCGAGACATATTCGATGGAGCCGCCGTCGACCGTGTACCACTGGTGCTGCCCGGTGGCGCCCAGCAGGGCGTGGTTTTCGAAGAACTGCACCATGGCGCGGGCCGGGAAATCGAGGATCTTCGACACCGGCGTCGACCAGATCGCCCCCGAGAGCGGCGTGATGTAGTAATCCCGGAACCACGGCCCGGTGCCGAGCTTGTCCAGGAACTGCCCGATGGTGATCTCCGGGTCGTCGGCCACCTCGACCGCGCGGCGGTTGAAGGTGGCGATATCCTTGATCATCCGCAGATAGGCCGGTCTGAACAGGTTACGCTTCTGTGCGAACAGCGTTCCGAGCGTGCGCAGCCCGTATTCCAGCCGCCCGCCGTCGATGGAGGCCGCAAAGCTCATGTCCGACTTCTTCACCGGCACGTCGAGTTCGTCGAAGAGTTTGGTCAGGTTGGGATAGTTGGCATAGTTGAACACGATGAAGCCCGTATCCACCGGCTGGTCCCCGAAGCGCCCGGCCGTGACCGTGCGCGCGTGGCCTCCGAACCGGCTCTCGGCCTCGAACACCACGACGCTGTGATCCTTTGCCAAAAGATGGGCCGCGCCCAACCCGGATATACCCCCTCCGATCACCGCGACTCGCCGCGATGCCCCTCTTGTCGTCTCGAATGGCATGAACTGGTTCCCTCGTGTCCTGTCTGGTTGACATACGCACTGACAAGCGCGTTGGATTTGTCTTTCTTCCAAAGATGCCAAAAAAACCGTCAGGACCAGCCTTCGGCGGGATTTAACTTGCGGTCCACACGGATATTTTTGGTGCATAGCCGGGGATCGCTCTCTAAAGTGTGCCGGTGGGACGGAAGCGGTCAGGAAAGGACCCGGGTGGCACTGGCGCACAAGACGACGATGGAGCGGCCCCTCGACATGGAATGGGTCTCGGTCATGCTGGCCATTCGCGACCGGCAGGATACGGCTGCATTCGCGCGCCTGTTCCGGCACTTCGCGCCGCGCATCAAGGCCTTCCTGATCAAGTCCGGCGCCTCCGACACCCTGGCCGAGGATTGCGCGCAGGACGTCATGACCACGGTCTGGCAGAAGGCGCATATGTTCGATCCCAGCCGCGCGAGCGTAGCCACCTGGATCTTCACCATCGCCCGGAACCGCCGGATCGACATGCTCCGCAAGGAACGCCGCCCGGAACCAGAGGAGCTTCCCTGGGGTCCGGAACCCGAGCCCGACCAGGCCGATGTCCTCATGCTTCAACAAGAAAGCGAAAAACTTCAGGCCGCACTGATCCAGTTGCCCGAGAAGCAACGTATACTTGTTGAACGTTGCTATTTCGGGGATATGTCCCACAGCGAGATTGCAACCCAAACGGGTTTACCCCTTGGCACGATCAAGTCGCGACTTAGGTTAGCGCTGGACAAGCTGAGGCATGAATTAAAGCAGTAGAACGCCATGACCGGTATCAAGCACCACCTGAACGACGCACTCCTGATGGCGTATTCCGCGGGCACCTTGCCCGAGGCGTTCAGCCTCGTGGTCGCAACCCATATCTCCATGTGCGATGACTGCCGCGCCGCCCTGGCCGCCCATGACGCGGTCGGCGGGGCGCTGCTCGAGGATACCGCCGAGGTCGAGCTGGCGCCCGAGGCGCTGGACAAATGCCTTGCCGCGATCCAGGCGCTGCCGCCCAAAGGGCCGATCAAGCTGCCCAAATCCATGACAAACGGGTCCGCGCCGCGCAGCTCCGTCTTCCCCAGCCCGCTTGCGGAATACGTGAAGGGCGATGTGGAGGATGTGAATTGGCGCTCTGTGGGTCTCGGGGTGCGACAGGCGATCCTGCCGACCTCCAAGGAAGCGTCCGTGCGGCTGCTCTATATCCCGGCCGGGGCCGAAGTGCCCGATCACGGCCATCACGGGACCGAGCTGACCCTGGTGCTGCAAGGGGCCTTCCGGGACGAATTCGACCGGTTCGGCCCGGGCGACATCGAGGTGGCCGACCCGAATGTGGAACACACCCCGGTGGCCGAAGCGGGGGAGGCCTGCATCTGCCTCGCCGCGACCGACGCGCCGCTGAAATTCCGCAGCATCCTGCCGAAAATCGCGCAGCCCTTCCTGCGCATCTGACACGCCCGGCCCGCGACCGGGGCGGTCAGCGCGATGGATCCGCCACCGAGATCAGCTGCGGTCCGTCATTCTGTTCGTCGAAATCGAAGCTCTCCAGCCGCCCCGCGCGCTTGCCTGCGCGCTCGGCGGCCGTGGTGATCCCGTCGAGGTCCTGGCGCGCCTGGTTGAAATGGGTGTCGAGCTTCGCCACCCGCTCCAGCACGATCTCCACATCCCGGTGCAGCATTCCCAGGGTCTTGCGGATCGCCCCCGCCTGCTCGCGCATCCGCGCATCCTTCAGCACCGCGCGCATGGTGTTCAGCGTCGCCATGCAGGTGGTGGGCGACACGATCCAGACCCGGGCCGCGAAGCCCTCGCGCACCACCTCCGGCAGGGAGGCGTGCAGTTCCGCATAGACCGCCTCGGACGGCAGGAACATCAGCGCCCCGTCCGCGGTCTCGCCTTCGATGATGTAGCGCTCGGCAATCGCCTTGATATGGGTGCGCACCGCGGCCTTCATCTCCCGCAGGGCGAGCGTCTGCTCCGCCGGGGTGCCGGCGGCGCGCAGCTTCTCGTAGGCCTCCAGCGGGAACTTGCTGTCGATGACGATGGGGCCCGGCGGGTTCGGCAGCCCGATCAGGCAATCCGCGCGCTTGCCGTTGCTCAGCGTCGCCTGCATCGCATAGGCATCCGCCGGCAGCGCCTTGGACACGATGTCATGGAGCTGGATTTCCCCGAACGCGCCGCGGGTCTGCTTGTTCGACAGGATATCCTGCAGGCTCAGCACATCGCCCGACAGCTTCTCGATATTGGTCTGGGCCTTGTCGATCGTGGCCAGCCGCTCCTGCAACTGGGTCAGGGATTTCGTGGTTTTCTCCGAACTGCCCGACAGGGTCTCGTTCATCCGCGTCTGCATCTCCGACAGGGCATTCGCGGATTTCAACGCATTGGCATGGAGCGTTTCGGTCATCTGCTGCTGCACATGGGCCAGGCGGGCCTCCATGGTCTGGACCATGTGCATCTGCGCCGTGGCCTGGGCGTCCGACACCGATTTCAGCCCCCCCGACAGCGCGTGCTGCCCTTGGCCCAGCGCCTCGACCGCGCGGCCCAACGTGTCGACCTGCACCACCAGCGGCTCGGTCGCCCGGGCCGAGCGTCCGGCGGCCCGCACCGCCACCACCAGCAGGATCAGCATCGACAGCAGCACGATGCCCAGCGCCGCCGCCCCGGCCAGCACCAGTTCCTGTTCGCTCCAGACCCTGCCCGCGATCTCGATCATGTGCGCCCGAAGAGCCGCTCGATATCGGCCAGTTTCAGCTCCACATAGGTGGGCCGCCCGTGGTTGCACTGGCCCGAATGGGGCGTCGCCTCCATCTGGCGCAAAAGCGCGTTCATCTCCTCCCCGCTCATCCGCCGCCCGGACCGGACCGAACCGTGGCACGCCATGCGCGACAGGATCGCCTCGATCCGCGCCTGCAGCGCATCGGTCTGGCCCAGGTCCGAAAGCTCGTCCAGGATATCGCGCAACAACGCCTCGGCCTTCACCGGCCCCAGCAGCGCCGGTGTCTCACGCACGGCCACCGCACCGGGCCCGAAGGGCTCGATCCGCAAGCCCAGCGCGGCAAGTTCTTCGGAACGGTCCAGCAGGGTCCGCGCGTCGGCCTCCGACATCTCGACGATCTCGGGGATCAGCAGGGCCTGGGACGGCACGCCGTTCTCCGCCATCAGCGCCTTGAGCCGCTCATAGACCAGCCGCTCATGGGCCGCGTGCTGATCGACCAGCACCATGCCGGTCTCGGTCTGGGCCACGATGTAATTCTCGTGGAGCTGCGCACGCGCCGCCCCGAGGGGCCGCGCGATGGCCTCGACGGTCTCGGCAGGCTCCACCCGGGCCGACGGCGCCTCGGCAAATCCGAAGCCCTGCGCCGCGGTCTCCGGGGCCTGCCAGGCGGTGCTGCGCCCCAGGGCCGCCGCAGAGGGTCGGTCCATCTGGTAGATCCGCGCGCCGCTCCCGACCGCGTCCGGCGCCCGGAACGCGCCCAGGGTGGCATCGGCCACGGTGCTCGACGCCCGGTGCCCGGCCTCGGCCAGGGCATGGCGCAGGGCGGTGACGATCAGCCCGCGCGCCACCCCGGGCTCGCGGAAGCGCACCTCGGACTTGGCGGGATGGACGTTCACATCCACCCGCTCCGGCGGGCAGTCGACAAAGAGCACCGCCGCCGGATGCCGGTCCCGGCTCAGGAAATCCGCATAAGCCCCGCGCAGCGCGCCCACCAGCAGCTTGTCGCGCACGGGCCGCCCGTTGACGAAGAGAAACTGCGCCACCGCCGCGCCGCGCGAATAGGTCGGCAGGGCCGCATATCCGGACAGGCGCAGCCCCTCCCGCTCCCCCTCGATCCTCAGCGCATTCTCGGCGAACTCCGAACCCAGAACCCTGCCCAGCCGCCGGTGCAGCGCGTCGAACAAATCACCCTGCTCCGGCGCCACGCGGAAGGTCACCCGCCCCTCGCCGCCCCCGGAGACATCGCGCAGGGTGAAGCCCACGGACGGCTCGGCCATGGCGAGGCGGCGCACGACCTCGCCGATCGCCTGCACCTCCGCCCGGTCCGAGCGCAGGAATTTCAGCCGCGCGGGCGTGGCGGAAAACAGATCGCGCAAGGTGACGACCGTGCCGCGGTTCAGCGCCGCGGGCCGGACCGGGCCCATGCGCCCGCCCTCCACCGTGACCTCCGCCGCCTCCGCACCCGCCGCGCGCGAGGCGATGGTCAGCCGCCCGACCGCGCCGAGCGACGGCAGCGCCTCGCCCCGGAAACCGAAGGTATGGATGTTCAGAAGATCCGCGCCGTCGATCTTGGACGTAGCGTGCCGCGCCAGCGCCAGCGGCAGATCCCCGGCGGCGATCCCGATGCCGTCATCGGTCACCCGCAGCAGGGTCTTGCCCCCGTCCGCATAGGCAATCTCGATCTGCCGGGCCTGGGCATCGAGCGCGTTCTCCACCAACTCCTTGACGGCGGAGGCGGGGCGTTCGATCACCTCGCCCGCGGCGATGCGGTTGATGGCGGCCTCGTCGAGCTGCCGGATCACCGGGCGCGCCGCAAGATCCGGGTGCGAAGGCATGATATTGGGGTTGGGCGCGGACATGCCACCGGATGTAGCATGACCGCGCCGAGTCGCCTAGGGCTAGTTGGAGGCCTCCAGCCCCTCGGGCATCCCCACCACCACGAAGCGCAGATCCTCCGGCCGCAGCAGCCGCGCCGCCACGCGGGCGATATCCTCCAGGGTCACCGCGCGCACCTTGTCGTTGCGCGTGGGGATGTAGTCGATGCTCAGATCGTCCTGCTGCATGCCGACAAGGATGCTGGCGATCCGCCCGTTCCCGTCGAAACGCAGCGGATAGGCCCCGGTCAGGTAGACCTTCGCCTCGTCCAGCTCCTCCGCGGTCACCCCGTTGGCGGCGATATCGGCCCATTGCTCGCGGATCACCGCAATGGCCTCGGCGATGCGGGTGTTGTCGGAACTGAACTGCCCGATATAGAGCGCCGCGTCGTCCAGCGGCAGCAGGTAGGAGCCGATGCCATAGGTCAGGCCCCGCTCCACCCGCACCTCCTGCATCAGGCGGGAACTGAACCCGCCCCCGCCGACGATCTGGTTGAGGATGAAGGCCGGGAAGAAGTCCGGGTCGTCCCGCGCCAGCCCCTCATGGCCGAACCGCGCCACCGATTGCGGCGAGGCGAAGGGCACCACCGTTACCCCACCGGTCAGCGCGACCTCGGTGTCTTCGGGCAGGGGCGCGCCGGTCTCCGGCAACGCGCCCAGAAGCGCGTCGAGCACACCGCCCAACTCCTCGGCGGTGATATCGCCCGCCGCGCCGACATGGATCCGGTCGCGGGCGAGAATCGCGCGGTGCGACGCCACCAGGTCGTCGCGGGTCAGCCCCGCGACACTCTCGGCGCTGCCCTCGTAGGGTGTGCCATAGGGGTGATCGGGAAAGGCCAGCGCATCGAACCGCGCGCCGACGATGGCGTTGGGGTCCTGCGCGTCCGAGGCGATGACCGACAGGATCTGCGCCCGCACCCGCTCGATCGCCTCGTCGTCGAAACGCGGCTCCTGGATGGCCAGGCGCAGATGCTCCAGCGCCTCGTCCCGGTTCTCGGTCAGAAACCGCGCCGAGATCGCCAGGCTGTCGTCGGAGATGTCGAACTCGAAACTCGCCGCCAGCGCCTCGGTCCGGGCCGCGTAGCCGCGCGCGTCATACTCCCCCGCGCCCTCTTCGAGCAGCCCGCTCATGAAATAGGCCGCCCCCCGCTTGCCCTCGGGGTCCAGGGCGGCCCCCCCCTCGAACCGGATCTCCAGCGCGGTGAAGGGGATCGAATGATCCTCCACCAGCCAGGCCTCGATCCCGCCGGGGGAGGTCACCTCCTGGATGTCGACGATTGCCCAGGCCGGAACGGCCCAGAGGATCAGCGCGGCGAACCCGCCCAGAATACGGCTCATTGCATCAGCTCCTCTTCCCCGTCGCGCATGAGCCAACCGGTCACCGCCTTGCGTTTGTCGAACACCATCTCGGCGGCCGCCTTGATATCCTCGGCCGTCACGGCGGCCAGCACCTTGGGCCAGGCCTGCACGTCCGCCACGGTCAGCCCCGAGGTCAGCGCCGTGCCGTATTCCCGCGCCCGCGCATCCACGCTGTCGCGGCCGTAAATCTCCGCCGCGCGCACCTGCATCTTGATCCGGTCCAGCGCTTCGGCGTCGATCTCGGAGGCCATGAACTGCTCCAGCACCCGGTCGAGATCGGCCTCGGCTTCCGCAAGGCTCACATCCTCGGCGGGCACCACGATCAGCCCGAAGGTCGTGTCATCCAGCGACACGCCGGAATAGAAGGCCGAGGTATAGACCGCGCGGCTTTCCTCGAATTCCAGCTTCTCGCCCAGAAACGACGTGGCACTCGACCCACCCAGAAGCTCTGCCAGCAGGGTCAGCGCCGCGGCGGTCTCCTGCGCGCCGCTGTCCCGCTCCGGGGCCAGGTAGGTCCGGATCACGTAAGGCTGCGCCACCCGCGGGTCCGCATAGGCGATGCGCCGCTCGGCCACCTGCGGCGGCTCCACCGGGCGCACGCGCGCGGGCAGGTCCGGGTTGGCCGGGATCGGGCCGAAATACTGCTCCGCGAGCCGCTTGACCTCCTCGGGCTGCACGTCGCCCGCCACGATCAGGATGGCGTTGTTGGGCGCGTAATAGGTCTCGTAGAAATCCAGCGCGTCCTGTCGGCTCAACTGCTCCATCTCGTGCCGCCAACCGATGATCGGGACGCCGTAGGGATGGTTGAGATACTGCGCCGCGCGCCGCTGCTCGCCGAAGATCGAGCCCGGCGAGCTGTCGACGCGCTGGCTGCGCTCCTCGAGGATCACGTCGCGCTCGGGCAGAACGATCTCCTCGCTCAGCTCCAGGTCGACCATGCGGTCGGCCTCCATCTTGATCATCAGCTCCAGCCGGTCGGCGGCCACGCGCTGGAAATATCCGGTGTAATCCCAGGAGGTGAACGCATTGTCGGACCCGCCATTGGCCTGCACCGTGGCCGAGAATTCCCCCGGCGCCAGCTCGTCGGTGCCCTTGAACAGCAGGTGTTCGAGGTAATGCGCAATGCCCGACTTGCCCGGCGGCTCATCGGCGGCACCGGTGCGGTACCACACCATGTTGGTCACTGCGGCGGCCCGGTGATCCTCGATCACCACGATCTCCAGCCCGTTGTCCAGCGTGTAGGTCGTCACGTCCTCGGCGGCTTGGGCCGGGGCAGCGACCGACAGGGATACTGCCAGCCCGGCCGCGGCCAGGCGCGGAAAAAACCATCGCGTCATTCGCGTCTCCATCCTTGGTTGGCCTAAAGGTACGTGCGGAACGCCCAGGTTCAAGGCATGGTGGCGCGGACGTGAGCGCCCGGTCAGCCCCCCGGGGTGGGCGCGGGCGGGGCCGAGACGTTGCGCACCCCGCCCCGGCGCAGGCGTTCGAGCTCCGCATCCTGGTCGAGCGATTGCGGCTCGTAGGCATCGAAATAGACATTCGCGCTGAACCACCGCTCCAGCAGCCGCCCGTTGTTGCGCTGCCGGAATTCCAGGTCTTCGGCGGCCAGCGTGGCGCGAATATCCCCGCCAAAGCCGTAGCGGTTGGCATAGGCCAGCAGGCCCCGGTCGCTGCTCGGCACGTCGCCACCGGGCGCGGCCCGGTCCGGGCGCCCGCCCAGGGCCGCGATCGCATCGGCCCGGGGCGAGGGGTCGGTGCGGTTGGCCGCCCCCGGCGTGGGCGCGGGCAACGACGACAGGTTCTGCGGGATCTCCAGCGGCTTGTTGGGCAGGATCGCGAACTCGTCCGGCCCGGTGGTGGTCGAGCGCACATTCATCAGCACCGGCGCCTCGTCGCCCGAGCCACAGGCGCTGAGCACGATGCAGGCCAGCAGCACGGTGCCCAGGCGTTTGGCTGTCGCGTCCATCTCGATCTCCCTACCCGGTCGCGTTCCCGACTTAGCGTATCTCGCCCCCGGGGTCACGAGGGGTTTTCATCCGTCTTGCCGGTGAACAGCACCAGCCCCAGCGCCCCGGCGAAAATCGCCACATCCGCCAGGTTGAAGGTGAACGGGTTGCGGATGCCGCAGCAGCTCACGTTGAGGAAATCCGCCACCGCGCCGTAGATCACCCGGTCGAGCACATTGGCCAGCGCGCCACCGACCAGCAGGCCCGCGCTGACCATCACCCGCGTCCCGCCGCCCTCGCGCCGCACCCAGATCACCACGCCCGCGCAGATCGCCAGCGCCAGCACGATCAGGGCCCAGCGCATCGCCTCGCTGTCCGAGCCGAACAGGCCGAAATTCACCCCGTGGTTCCACCCCATCCGGAAGTTCAGGACAGGTGGAAGCACGTCGATCGCCCGGATCTCCTTGAGGTTCAGCCAATGCACGACGACCAGCTTGCTGAGCTGGTCGATGGCGAAGGCGACAACCGCCGAGAGGGCCAGCGCGCGCATGGGCTCAGTGCCGGAAATGGCGCATGCCGGTGAAGACCATGGCCAGCCCGGCCGCGTCGGCCGCCGCGATCACCTCGACATCGCGCATCGACCCGCCCGGCTGGATCACCGCCGTGGCCCCGGCCTCGGCCGCCGTCAAGAGCCCGTCAGGGAAGGGAAAGAACGCATCCGACGCTACGACCGAGCCCTGGATCAGCGGCGTCTCGAGGCCCAGCGCCTCGGCCATGTCGGCGGACTTGCGCGCGGCGATCCGGGCGCTGTCCACCCGGCTCATCTGGCCCGCGCCCACACCCACGGTGGCGCCGTCCTTGACATAGACGATGGCGTTGGATTTCACATGCTTGGCGACCTTCCACGCGAACAGAAGGTCCGCGATCTCCGCCTCGCTCGGCGCGCGCTTCGTGACCACCTTCAGGTCGTCCCAGCCGATATTGCCGTTGTCCTTGTCCTGCACCAGGTAGCCGCCCGACACCTGCCGCACGGTCAGCGCCGGGGCCTTGGGGTCCGGCAGGCCCTCGGTCGTCAGCAGGCGCAGGTTCTTCTTGGCGGCGAAGACCGCGCGCGCCGTCTCATCGGCCCCCGGGGCGATCACCACCTCGGTGAAGATGCCGGAAATCGCCTCGGCCGTGGGGCCGTCCAGTGGCCGGTTCAACGCGATGATTCCACCGAAGGCCGAGGTCTGGTCGCATTGGAACGCCTTGGTATAGGCCTCCGCCAGGGTGGCACCCCGCGCCACGCCGCAGGGATTGGCGTGCTTGATGATCGCGCATGCCGGCCCGTCCTCGGGCGCGAACTCCGCCACCAGCTCGAAGGCCGCGTCCGTGTCGTTGATGTTGTTGTAGCTCAGCTCCTTGCCCTGGTGCTGCACCGCCGTCGCCACCCCGGGCCGGTCCGAGCCGTCCACGTAGAACGCCGCCCCCTGGTGCGGGTTCTCGCCATAACGCAGGGTCTGCGCCAGCGTGCCCGCCACCGCCCGCCGCCGCGGCGCCACCTCGGCCAGCGCATCGGTCATCCAGCCCGACACCGCCGCGTCGTAGGCCGCCGTGCGCGCATAGGCATTGAGCGCCATCTTCTGCCGGAACGGATAGCCGGTGGCCCCCTCCCGCGCCTCCAGCTCCCCCAGCAGGGCCTCGTAATCCTCCACATCCGTCAGCACCGTGACGAAGCTGTGATTCTTCGCCGCCGCCCGGATCATCGCCGGCCCGCCGATGTCGATATTCTCGATGCAGGCCGCGTAATCCGCGCCCGCCGCCACGGTGGCCTCGAACGGGTAGAGGTTCACCACCAAAAGGTCGATCGCCCCGATGCCGTGCCGCTCCATCGCCGAGACATGGGCCGCGTTGTCGCGCAGCGCCAGAAGCCCGCCATGGACCTTGGGATGCAGGGTCTTGACCCGCCCGTCCATCATCTCGGGAAAGCCCGTTACATCGGACACGTCCACCACGTCCAGCCCGGCCTCGCGCAAGGCCTTCGCCGTCCCCCCGGTGGACAGCAACTCCACCCCCCGCGCGGCCAGCGCCTGACCCAGGGGCACAAGCCCGGTCTTGTCGGATACGGAAAGCAGCGCGCGGCGCAGGGGCACGAGATCGGTCATGGTCGGTCCTTCGACAGGGAGGCAGCGATTTTGCGCGCCCTATACCCCGTGTGCCGGGCAATGGCCACACTGAGCGCGACGGGGACCACACCGGGACCACACCGGGGCCGCACCGGCGCACGGGCCCGCTGTCCCAGCGCGCGGGGCCGTGCTAGGACCGGGCCATGACATCCCAGCTCGACACCGTGTTCGCGGCCCTCGCGGACCCCACGCGCCGCGCGATCCTCACCATGCTGCTGGAGGACGACATGGCGGTGACGGACGTGGCCGAGCCCTTCGCGATGTCGCTGGCCGCGATCTCGAAACATCTCGGCATCCTGACCCGCGCGGGCCTGATCAGCCAGGAAAAGCGCGGCCGCGTGAAATGGTGCAAGCTGGAGCCGGACGCCCTGCGCGATGCCTCGATCTGGATGCAGAGCTTCGGGCAGTTCGAGGCGGTCCATCTCGACGCGTTCGAGAGGTTTCTCGAGGCCGAGTTGCCCGCAGGCCCGGAGCCGGACTAGGATCAGCCCCCGGGCGTCTCCGGCTTCAAGAGCAGCACGAGCGCGAGACAGGTCAGCCCGACACCCACCAGAACCCAGGGGTCCGGCACCGCCGCGCCCAGCGCGATCTGCCACAGGATGACCCAGCTCGGCACCAGATAGGTATAGGCCATGACCTTCGCCGACGGCAGCCGCAACGTCGCCGTCTGGAGCAGCACGATCGTCGCCGCACTGGCCCCCAGCGTCAGGTAGCCCAGGGTGATCCAGACCAGCGGCCGCAGGCTGGCCCAGTCCGTCGCCTGCACGTCTCGCCAGCCGTAGAGGAACAGCAGCACGCAGCCCGCGGTCAGGATCCCGAAGGCAAAGCCCGCGGTGCTCTCGCCCCGGTTCAGGTGCCGCGCCATGGGCGCATAAAGCGCATGGGCCACGCAGCCCACGAAGAAGATCGCCTCCCCCCGGCCGATATCGAAGGCCAGAAAGGCCGCCAGCGAGGCGTCGAAGATCACCCAGAGCGCCCCGGCCGCCCCCACCGACAGCGCGAGCGCCATGCGCGGGGTCGTCACCTGCCGCATGAGTATCCAGCCGAACCCCGCCGCCATGACCGGTGTCAGGGTGAAAACGGCGGCGGTCGAGACCGGATCGGCGGTCTTCAGCCCCTCGAACATGAGCACGAAATAGACCGCAAAGACCCCGCCCAGCAGCGCGAACCGCCAGGGCGCCCGCAGCAGGTCGCGGCTCAGCCCGCCGGTGGCCCAGGCGACCAGTCCCACGATCCCGCCGGCGATCCCGAACCGCACGGCCGTCAGGGCGGCGGGGGCGATCTCGTTGGCGATCTGCCCGCCCAGGGCGAAGGACCCCGCGACCAGGGCCGAGAAGAGCAGCATCGCCAGGTGCCCCTGCGCCGGGCCGGACATTGCGCGCAGACGCGTCATCGGCTGTGGCCCGCGCGGGCCGGTCGCCCGCTTCAGGGCCATGCCTTCGCCGCAGCCTTGAGCGAGCCGGTGAAGCTCTGCACCTTGGCGGTGCGGTGCAGGTCCACATGGGTGATCAGCCAGATCCGGCTCGACCAGGCGTCGATCGGATCGCAAAGACGCACGACCCCGGGGTACTTGTCCGCCCACCAGACCGGCAGCAACCCGGCCCCGACCCCCGCGACCACCGCGTCCCCCGCCCCGCGGATGTCCGAGGCGCGATAGACGACCCGCTCCGCGGGCATGTTCTCCTGCATCCAGATGTTGAAGGGCGCGCGCGGCTCGTCGAGCGTACTGCCCACGATCCGGTGCCCGGCATAATCGCCGCCGATCTCGATCGGCCCGTGGGTATCGAGGTACTCCGGCGTGCCGAAAAAGGCCATCTTCTGGATATAGAGCGGCTGGACGATGTTGTCGGGATCCTCCGGTTTGCGCCCGGCCCGGATCGCCACATGCGCCTCGCCGTATTCCAGCCGGAAGACCCGCGCGTCGGTGATCAGTTTCACCATCACGTCGCGGTGCTCGCGCTGGAATTCGGCCAGCACCGGCGCGATCAGGGGCGACAGGATTTCCAGCGAGGTGATGACCAGCTCGCCCGTCACCTGCGCCCCGTGCCCATGCAGACGGCCCGAAAGCTGTTCCAGCTGGTCGGCGGTGACCTGCGCCACCTGCAGCAGGTCCTTGCCCGCATCGGTCGCGGTGTAGCCCCGGGCGTGGCGCTGGAACAGCTTGACCCCGAGCCGCCCTTCCAGGCTGTCGATATGGCGGATCACGGTGGCATGATGAACGCCCAGTACCTCGGCCGCGCCACTCACCGTGCCCAGACGGGCCACCTGGAAAGCCGTGCGGACCTCGTCCCAATTTTCGATCGGCATTTGTGCACCTACTCACAGTTCCTGTTCAATATGCGGAATTGTGTTCGTTTTCGCAATGCTCAATTCTTGGTGCACACACCGAATACCGGGCGCGGTTTTCGCCCTCCCCCCAACACACAGACAGGATCGCTCCCATGACCTCCGTTCTCCGCATCGACAGCTCCCCCCGCAGCACCAGCTCGGTCTCCCGCCAGCTCGGCGACCGCATCCTCGCCCGGCTCGGCGCGGCCCAGGTCGTCTCCCGCGACATCACCGCCGGGCTTGCGGCGGTGGATGCCGACTGGATCGGCGCGAACTTCAGCGCACGGCAGACCAGCGCGCGGTGCTGGCGCTGTCCGACAGCCTGGTGGCCGAACTGCAGGCCGCCGACACGGTCCTGATCACCCTGCCGATCTGGAACTTCGGCATCCCCTCGACGCTGAAAGCCTGGATCGACCAGGTGGCGCGGGCGGGCGTGACCTTCCGCTATACCCCCGACGGCCCCGTGGGGCTGCTGGAGGGCAAGCGCGCCATCCTGGCCGTGGCCTCCGGCGGCACCGAGGTCGGCAGCGCGATCGACTTCGCCACGGACTACCTGCGCCACGTGCTGGGCTTCATCGGCATTCACGAGGTGGAAATCGTCGCCGCCGACCGGCTGATGGTCGATGCAGATGCGAGCCACGCCAAGGCCGACGCCGCCATCGACGCCCTGGCCGCCTGAGCGTCCCGCCCGCCACCGGGCCAAGCGGTTTCGAAACCGCTTGGTCGCACCCGGGCGGCCACCGAAGGACACCGGGCCCCTGGGTCCGGCGTCGCGCCGCGCCCGCCACTGGCGCGACGCTGCGGGCCGGGGCCCAAGCGGTTTCGAAACCGCTTGCCCGCGCCCGGCAGCCTTGACTCCCGCCCCGCAACAGGCCATACGCCCGCCAAACCCCCGGAGAGCCTGCGCCCTCCGGTCCCTTTGCCCCTGTGCAGGGATCGCCACCCGTCAGCGCGTTGCGCCCACGGGTGCCTTTCCGCTTTGAGCATCGGGATCCCCGCCCTGGGCCGCCCAGACCCGAGAGACCGACAAGACCGACAAGGAAGACCGCGATGTTCGAAAATCTCTCCGACCGCCTCTCCGGTGTCTTCGACCGGCTGACCAAGCAGGGCGCGCTCTCCGAGGCCGATGTCGCCACCGCCCTGCGCGAGGTCCGCGTCGCCCTTCTGGAGGCCGACGTCTCCCTGCCTGTGGCGCGCGACTTCATCAAGGCGGTCCAGGAAAAGGCCACCGGCCAGGCCGTCACCAAATCCGTCACCCCCGGCCAGCAGGTCGTCAAGATCGTCCATGACGAGCTGGTCCATGTCCTGCAGGGCGACGAAGACCCCGGTGCGCTGAAGATCGACAACCCGCCCGCGCCCATCCTGATGGTCGGCCTGCAGGGCGGCGGCAAGACCACCACCACCGCCAAGATCGCCAAGCGCCTCAAGGAGCGTGACGGCAAGAAGATCCTGATGGCCTCGCTCGACGTCAACCGCCCCGCGGCCATGGAACAACTCGCCATCCTCGGCGCCCAGATCGGCGTCGACACCCTGCCCATCGTCAAGGGCGAGGACCCGGTCGCCATCGCCAGGCGCGCGAAAACCCAGGCCTCCCTGGGCGGCTACGACGTCTACATGCTCGACACCGCCGGGCGCCTGTCCATCGACGAAGAGCTCATGGCCCAGGTCGAGGCCGTCCGCGATGTCGCAAACCCGCGCGAGACGCTGCTGGTGGTTGACGGGCTCACCGGCCAAGACGCGGTCACCACCGCCGAGAACTTCGACGACCGCATCGGCATCACCGGCGTCGTGCTGACCCGGATGGACGGCGACGGGCGCGGCGGCGCGGCGCTCTCGATGCGCGCGGTCACCGGCCGCCCGATCCGCTTCGTGGGCCTGGGCGAGAAGATGGATGCGCTGGAGACCTTCGAGCCCGACCGCGTCGCCGGCCGCATCCTCGGGATGGGCGACATCGTGGCGCTCGTAGAAAAGGCCCAGGAAACCATCGAGGCCGAGCAGGCCGAGCGCATGATGAAGCGCTTCCAGAAGGGTCAGTTCAACATGAACGACCTGCGCGGCCAGCTCGAACAGATGGAAAAGATGGGCGGGGTCGAAGGCCTGATGGGCATGATGCCCGGCATGTCCAAGATGAAGGGCAAGCTCGACGAGGCCGGGTTCGACGACAAGGTCATCCGCCGCCAGATCGCCCTGATCCAGTCCATGACCAAGAAGGAACGCGCCAACCCGCAGATCCTGCAGGCATCGCGCAAGAAGCGGATCGCCAAAGGCGCGGGGATGGAGGTCTCCGACCTCAACAAGCTGCTGAAAATGCACCGCCAGATGTCCGACGCCATGAAGAAAATGGGCAAGATGGGCAAGAAGGGGATGATGAAATCCCTTGGCGGGATGCTCGGCGGCGGCAAGGGCGGCATGCCTCCGGGGATGCCCGGCGATCTCGCGGGCATGAACCCCGCCGACCTGGAAAAGGCCGCCAAGGCCATGGGCAAGATGCCCGGCGGCGGCCTGCCCGGCCTCGGCGGCGGCGCCCTGCCCCCCGGCCTGTCGGGCTTCGGCAAGAAGAAGTAATGACCGGCACCACCGTCCATATCCCCACGCTCACGACAGAGCGTCTGACCCTCCGCGCCCCGAGGCCCGAGGATGCCGTCGCCTATGGCGCGTTCCTTGAAAGCCCCCGGTCCGCAGGCGTGGGCGGCCCTTACAAGGCCGCGGACGCGTTCGACCGGATGTGTAACACCGTGGGCCACTGGCATCTGCGCGGCTATGGCCGCTGGATCATCGCCGACCGCGACACGGATGCGGCCCTTGGGATCTGCGGGCCCTACTATCCGGTGGACTGGCCCGCCCCCGAATTCGCCTGGACGGTCTTCGGCGACGCCGAGGGGCGCGGGATCGCCTTCGAGGCGGTGACCGAGGCCCGCCGCTGGGCCTATGACACGCTCGGCTGGGACACCGCGATCAGCCTGATCATCGAGGGCAACACCCGGTCGTTCGCGCTGGCCGAACGGCTCGGTTGTCGCCGCGATGGCACCTATGACAGCCCGTATTACGGCGCGATGCAGATCTGGCGTCACCCCTCCGCACAGGAGCTCGCCGCATGACGCTCCTGACCACCGACCGGCTGATCCTGCGCCCGCCCGCGGCGCGAGACTTCCCCGGCTACCGCGATTTCTACATGTCCGACCGGTCGCGCCACGCCCATGGCCCGCTGAGCGAAGATCAGGCGTGGTACGCCTTCTGCGTCGAGATGGCCCATTGGCCCATGCGCGGCTTTGGCATGTTCACCCTGCTGACCCAGGCCGATCCGGAAACCCCAATCGGCCTCGTCGGCCCGTGGTTCCCCGCCGACTGGCCCGAGCGTGAAGTCGGCTGGCTGCTCTGGCCCGGCGCCGAGGGCCGCGGCTATGCCGACGAGGCAGCCCGCGCCTGCCTGACCCATGCCTTCGGACACCTGGGCTGGGACACGGCCGTCAGCTATATCGCACCCGAAAACGCCCCATCCGCCAAACTGGCGGAGAAACTCGGCGCGCATCCGGACCCTGACGCCAAGGCCCCCAAGCCGGGCCTCGATGTCTGGCGCCACGACCCGGCCCTCTGGCACGAGGCCGCCTGATGGGACATCGCGACATCCCCGTGCTGGAAACCCGGCGCCTGGCCCTGCGTGGCCCCGTGCCGGAGGATTACCCGAACTTCAAGGCAACCTTCGCCTCCTACCGGTCGCGCTTCATGGGCGGGCCGCTGAACGCCTACGAGACCTGGATGCTCTACGCCGCCGAGATCGGCCATTGGGAGATCCGCGGCTTCGGCATGTGGATGATCCACGACAAGGCGACCGACGAGACCTATGGCATGGCCGGGGGCTGGCAGCCCGCGAAATGGCCCGAGCGCGAGATCGCCTGGATCATCTGGCCCGAGAAATCCGGCCACGGCTTCGCCCTGGAGGCGGTCCATGCCTGCCGCCGCTACTATTACGACCAGCGCGGCTGGGACGGGGCGGTCAGCTATCTCGACCCGATGGATCTCGACAGCATCCGGCTGGCCGAGCGGCTCGGCGCGGCCAAGGACAAGGCGGCGGCCACGGTGACGGGCGACGACGTGGTCTATCGCCACCCGGCCCCCGCCGCCCTGCGCGGCAGCCAGCTCGCCCACGGCATCGAGATGGAGATCGGCCATTACGCCGACCCGCTGTTCAAACCGAAAGGATACGCCCTTGACTGACCGGACCCGGACCCGCGGTCGGGCGGTTTTGCCCGACAGGTGCCATACACTTGCCCGACACTTGCCCGACACTTGTCCGACGCCGGTTTTGGGCGGTTTTTCGGGCTGCGGAGGACGCCCATGACCGACGCCGTTTCCCGCGCCGCCCAGGTGCTGGCCGAGCACCGCGACAGCATCGACCGGCTGGACGCGATCCTCGTCTTCACGCTGGCCGAGCGGTTCAAGCACACCCAGGCCGTGGGCCGACTGAAGGCCGAGCACGCCCTGCCGCCCTCGGACCCGACCCGCGAAGAGAGCCAGATCAAACGCCTGTCGGAGCTGGCCGAAATGGCCGATCTCGACCCCGACTTCGCCAAGAAATTCCTGAACTTCATCATTCAGGAAGTCATCCAACACCATAAGCAACACCAATCCTGAGCCCCGGCTCAGATCAGAAAAAAGCCAAGGAGAACAAGACAATGGCAATGAAAATCCGGCTCGCCCGCGGCGGCTCCAAGAAGCGCCCCTTCTACCGTATCGTGGCCGCGGACAGCCGCATGCCCCGCGACGGACGCTTCATCGAGAAGCTCGGCACCTACAACCCGCTCCTGCCCAAGGACAGCGAAGACCGCGTGAAGATGGACCTGGAGCGCGTGCAGTACTGGCTGGGCGAAGGCGCCAAGCCGACCGACCGCGTGGCGCGGATGCTGGAGGCCGCCGAGGTGCTGCCCAAGACCGAGCGCAACAACCCCAAGAAGGCCGTGCCGGGCAAGAAGGCCCAGGACCGCGCCGAGGAAAAGGCCGCCAAGGCCGCGGAAGCCTCCGAAGCGCCCGCCGATGAGGCCCCCGCCGAAGAGGCCGCTGCCGAGTAATTCGGACGGTTTGGCAAGGGATTAGCCCATGCGCAGCTTCACGCCCGCGTTCCGCGCGGAACTGACGGAATTGATGCGGTGGCGGCGCGATGTGCGCCGCTTCCGCACCGATCCGGTGCCCGACGCGGTGCTCGCGCGCTGCCTCGACAGCCTGCGCCTGGCCCCCTCGGTGGGCCTGTCCGAGCCGTGGCGCGTGCTGCGGATCGACAGCCCCGCGGCCCGCGCCGCGGCGGCGGCGAATTTCGCCGAGACCAACGCGGATGCCCTTGCAGGGCAGCCGGGCGACAAGGCCGCGGATTACGCGCGGTTGAAACTGTCGGGCATGGACGCCGCCCCGATACAGCTGGCGATCTATTGCGACACGGATCCGGCCAAGGGGTCGGGTCTGGGCGCGGCGAGCATGCCGCAAATGCGCCAGTACTCGGTCGTGTCGGGGGTCACCATGATGTGGCTGACCGCGCGGGCCGAGGGGCTGGGGCTCGGCTGGGTCTCCATTCTGGACCCGGACCGGCTGGCACGGGACCTCGCGGTCCCGGCCACATGGGACCTGATCGGTTACTTCTGCCTCGGCTGGCCCGAGGACGAGGCCGACACCCCGGAATTGAAGCGTCTGGGTTGGGAAGCCCGGGCGGAGGCATTGGAACTGGAGGTCCGCTGACATGGCGCGGTACTGGATCGGATTGGCCGAGCGCGACAGCGTGCAGGCGGCTGTTGCAAACGGGGTTTGCTTGTTCTCGGGCGGCAAGGCGGCGGCCGTGCGCAAGCTCGCGCCGGGGGATTGGGTGCTCTATTACTCGCCTCACGAGACCGCCGATGGCGCGGCACTGGAATGTTTCACCGCCGTGGGCGAGGTGATCGACGACACGCCCTGGACCCAGAACTGGACGCAGCTTTGCGCGGGCGGGCCGTCCTGGACCTTTGGCACGGGCCGGGGGTCGGGCCAGACCTGGGTGCGCAAATGCGCCTATGACGCGGTGGGCGAGGTGTCGGTGCGGCCCCTGCTCGGCGCGCTCGACTTCGTGGCCCGGCCGCGCCACTGGGGCCGGACATTCCGGCGCGGGCAGATGGAGATCGGGGCGGCGGATTTCTTCGCCATCGCGGACCGTTTGCGTGCGGTGGCCTGAACGGGGATGGGCAAGACCGTGATCCTCCTGGTGTTCGGCGCAAGCGTCTATATCGGCATGCAGCTGGAACGGCGGCTGGCCGAGGAACGCTGCCTCTCCGCCGGGGGCGCGCCCGATGCGCGCGGCGTCTGCACCGGGGTGGCCGCGCCATGAGCGACCGGGTCTGTGTCGGCGCGGTGGCCGGGGCCTTCGGGGTGCGCGGGGAGCTGCGGATCAAGAGCTTCTGCGCGGTGCCCGAGGATATCGCCAGCTACAACCCCCTGAGTTTCGAGGATGGGCGCGAGACGACCCTGCGCCTGACCGGGCAGATCAAGAACGGCCTGTCGGGGCGGCTGACCGGCGTGAGCAACAAGGAGGCCGCCGACGCCCTGCGCGGCGCGCGGCTCTATGCGCCGCGGGACCGGCTGCCGCGTCTGCCCGATGACGAGTTCTACCATGCCGACCTGATCGGTCTGGCCGTGCATGACACGGGCGGCACCCTTCTGGGCAAGGTGGCGGCGGTACACAATCACGGGGCGGGCGACCTGCTGGAGCTGCGCGGGCCGGGGCTGAAGGGAAGCGTCCTGCTGCCCTTTACCCGGGCGGTGGTCCCGACCGTGGACCTGGACGCGGGCCGGATCGTCGCCGACCCGCCCGAAGGCTTGTTCTGAGCCCGCAGCCCGCAGGCAGTCAGGCCGCCGCGAGGCGTGTGGCGGTCTTCTGCAATTGCAGAAGCCTCTCCTGCTGAAACGCGGAGCGTTGGGAGGCCACCGCCGGCAGAGCCGCCCAGTCCTGCAGCACCCGGCAGCGGCACAAAAACGCAAGACAGGCATCCTGCGACAGATCCCGGCCGTAGCCGTCCGACAGCGCGGCCAGATCCGCCGCGGGCAGGCCGCAAGTCGCCTCCGGCGCCGCGTCGCCGGAGAACCGCGCGCCCAGATCGACGATCAGCCGCGCCATGTCGTATTGCACCGGCGCGCTCCTGTCCTGGGCGAAGTCGATCAGGGTCGCGCGCTTGCCCGACACGATCAGGTTGCGCGCATGCAGGTCGCCGTGTTGGGCCGCGACGCGGACCGGCTGCCCGGCCGCGGTCTGCGCCGCCGCCTCCAGCCCCTCGGCCAGCACCGCGAAGAGATCCGGATCCGCGAGGGTGAGATCCCCGCTCAGCGCCCGGCGGCCCAAGGCACGGATATAGTCCAGCATGGTGGCGGGGTTGAAGGGTTTGTCGCCCTCCGCCGTCGCGCCGTGAAAGGCGGCGAGAAAGCGGCCCGCCCGCTGCAACACCTGTGCGCGCGCGCCCGGTTTGTCGAACCGCAGCAGCATGTGGTCCTGCAGGGTGCGGCCCGGCACGAAGTCCTGCACGGTCGAGAGGGTCTCGGCATCCTCGGCCAGGATCGCGGGCGGCACATGCACCGGATCGCGCATCAGCGCCCGGACCGCGCGCCGCTGCCCGTCGAGGGCCTCGGCCCAGCGACCCCTGTCCTGCGGCTGAAATACCCGTTTGAACACCAGATCCTGCCCCGCCCCCCCGCGCATTCGCAGCACGATCCGGACCTGGCCCGGATCCTCCCGGCGCCAGAGCTCTTCGGCCTCGAACGCCGCCGGATCGAGACCGGCGAAGGGCGCCAGCCGGGTCCAGCTGCCCAGGGCCGAGGCCATCATCCGATCGCCGGGTGTCATCGCAATCTCCGTGCTTGCCTGTGGCTTCGCGGTCCGTGTCGTGGTCAATTTGCCTTGCAGGTTGCTAAACAATGATTAAACCGCGAGCCCATGACAACGCCTCCCAACCGCTCCCACGGCCGGAAATCCATCTCGGCCACGCTGACGCCTCAGGATCTGATGGCGGCGCGTCCCCGGCTGAAGGGGGCGTGGACCGCCAAGGTGCTCACGCTGTTTCCCAAGGCCTTCCCGGGCGTTCTGGGCGAGAGCCTGACGGGCAAGGCGCTGGACGAAGGGCTCTGGGCGCTGGAGGCGATGGATCTGCGCAGCTTCGGGGTGGGCAAGCACCGCAATGTGGACGACACGCCCGCAGGCGGCGGGGCGGGCATGGTGCTGCGCCCGGATGTGCTGGGCCGGGCGATCGACGCCGCGCGCGCAGGCACGCCGGAGGCGCCGGAGGACTGGCCCATCGTCTATCTCAGCCCCCGGGGCGCGCCCTTTACCCAAGCCTGGGCGCGGGCCTGGTCGCGGGCACGGGGGGTGACGCTGCTATGCGGGCGGTTCGAGGGGGTGGATCAGCGGGTGCTCGACCACTACCCGATCGAGGAGGTCAGCCTGGGGGATTTCGTGCTCACCGGCGGCGAGTTGGCCGCACAGGCCATGATCGACGCCACGGTGCGGCTGCTGCCCGGGGTTCTGGGCAACGCGGCCTCGACGGAGGAGGAAAGCTTCTCCCGGGGCCTGCTGGAGCATCCGCAATACACCCGGCCCGCGGTCTGGAAGGGCCGCGCGATCCCCGAGGTGCTGATGTCCGGGCATCACGGCCAGATCGAGGCCTGGCGCCGGGAGCAGGCGGAAGCCCTGACCCGCGCGCGGCGTCCCGACCTCTGGGCTGCGCGCAAGCCCTGAGCCGCGGGTGGCACGGCGTATGAAAGGCTCTTGATCCGGGGGCCATTCCCTCCTATACGGCGCGAGTCCGGTCGGGCACGCGCCCCGGACCCTGATCGCCGTGGCACTTTCTTCGGTACCAGACCCTCGGCGGGACGGATGCAACATACAAAGACGACCCTATCCTCTGGCGGGCGGTGTATCCGGACCCGGTGAAGACACAGAGCTCTTGGATCGCGACATCACCGTGGGCAAACCACGCGCAACTCAGGAGAGATCAGATGAACCTGATCGCACAGCTCGAAGCCGAGCAGATTGCCGAACTCGGCAAGGACATTCCGGACTTCAAGGCCGGCGACACCATCCGCGTCGGCTACAAGGTGACCGAAGGGACCCGCAGCCGGGTCCAGAACTACGAAGGCGTCTGCATCGCGCGCAAGGGCGGCGATGGCATCGCGGCCTCCTTCACGGTCCGCAAGATCAGCTTCGGCGAAGGCGTGGAGCGGGTCTTCCCCCTGCATTCCACCAATATCGACAGCATCGAGGTGGTCCGTCGCGGCAAGGTGCGGCGCGCCAAGCTCTATTATCTGCGTGCCCGTCGCGGCAAATCGGCCCGGATCGCCGAGCAGACCAACTACAAGCCGAAATCGAACTGAGGGCCGCCGAGATGAAAAAAGACATCCATCCCGAATATCACATCATCGACGTGAAGATGACCGACGGCACCGTGATCCAGATGCGCTCCACCTGGGGGGCCGAGGGCGACCAGCTGTCGCTCGACATCGACCCGTCCGTGCACCCGGCCTGGACCGGCGGCACCTCGCGCCTGCTGGACACCGGCGGCCGCGTGTCGAAGTTCAAGAAGAAATACGAGGGCCTCGGCTTCTGAGCCTGCCGCTCTCTCGATCGTGCAAAGGCGCCCCTTCGTGGGCGCCTTTTTCATGCGGGCTTGTGCGCTGGGGACCGGGGGTGTTGACTGCAGCTCCGAGCCGGCTTGCGAGGACCCATGCCCCAGATCTGCCTTGAAGTCGCGCTGAACGGGCCCTGGTCGCGCAGCCTGCAACCGGGCATGCCGATCACCACCGACGAGTTGATCGCCCAGGGCATCGCTTGTGCCCGGGCCGGGGCGGCGGTGGTCCATGTCCATGTCTACGACCCCGATACCGGGCGGCAGCGGGAGGATTACGACGCCTATGCCAAGGTGATCGAGGGGATCCGCGCAGTGGAGGACGTGATCGTCTACCCGACCCTGCCGCTCTCGGGCTCAAGGGACGCGGCGACGGCGATGACGCCGGAGGCGCGGTTTGCCGTGGTCGAAGCGCTGGCCCGGGACGGGCTGCTGGAATGGGCGGTGGTCGATCCGGGCTGCGCGATCCTGTCGAGCCTGTCGGAGATCCGCGCAGGCCGGGAGGGGTTCGTTTATCACAATTCGGAGGCGGAGGTCCGGCACGGGCTGGATCTCGCCCGGACCTACGGATTTCACCCGAGCTATGCGATCTATGAGCCGGGCTTCGCCCGCCTCGGGGCGGCCCTGGCCGCACAGGTGCCGGGTGTGCCCCGCCCGATCTACAGGTTCATGTTCTCCGAAGGGTTCACCTTCGGATATCCGCCGCGGGGCTATGCGCTGGACAGCTACCTTGCGCTGATGGCCGAGCTGGACCCCGGCGCCCCCTGCATGATCGCGGGATTGCAGGTGGATATCCTGCCGCTGATCGGGGCCGCGGTGCCGGCAGGCGTCCATGTGCGCGTGGGCCTGGAGGATGCGCCCTTCGGCACGGAGCTGAGCAATATCGGCTGGACCGAGGCGGCGGCGCAGGCCATCGCGCAAGCGGGCGGAACGCTGGCCCGAGCGGCCGAGATACGGCGCAAGATCGCGGGCCGCTGACGCGCGAGGGCGCACGGCGCCACGTGCAAGCGCGTTCGAACGCGCTTGGCCCCGCGGACCCTGGCAGGCTGACCCAACCGAGTGGGACATCGCGGGCCCCTTGGCTTTCATGCCAGCTGGACCCTCACACCGCATCGGGCACAGCGCGATGCGCGTGCCGGTGCCAAGCGCGTTCGAACGCGCTTGTGCCCTGCGGACGCCCTGCGCCTAGAGCCAACTGGCCGGCGCGTAGCGGAACGCGTCGCCGGCGCGCTGGATGCGTCCGAACCCCGGGAAATGCACATGGCTGCCGGCGATCAGCACCCCGTCGCTTGCGGCCTCCTCGAACAGACGCCGCCGGGAATGCGCCGCGGCTGCCGGGTCCACGTCGAAGCCGAAGCCCACATCGGGCATCGCGGTATGCAGGTCCGCACTGTGCAGCGTATCGGCAAGCATCAGGAGCTGCCGGTCGCCGCCGTCGATGCGCAGCACCGCGTGTCCCGGGGTATGTCCCGGAGAAAGGATCAGCCGCACCCCCGGTGCGACCTCCGCCCCGTCGGCCACGCGGGTGACACGGTCGCTATAGGCCTCGACGACGGTTTGCGCCAGCTGGAACAGCCCCTGCGCCTCCGTCGGCGCCTGGGCCATCATCCCGGCATCGAGCCAGAACCCCGCCTCGGCCTCGGCCATCACCAGCTCCGCATTGGCGAAGACCACGGCACCGTCCGCAACAAGACCGCCCAGATGGTCGGGATGCGCGTGGGTCAGGATCACCGTGTCCACATCGCCCGGCGCCACGCCCGCCGCGCCCAGCGCCGCGGCCACGCGCCCGAAGCCCGGGCCGAGCAAATCGACCTCTCCCATGCCGGCATCGATCAGGATCGTGCGGTCGTCGGAGCGCAGGAGATAGGCCGTGACAGGCGCGGGCAGCAGGTCAGGGCCCAGGCCCATCTCCGCCAGCTTGGCGTCGATCGCCCCTTCGTCGGGGCCGAAGAAGAAAGGCCGTCCCAGAGGCGCCATCCCGTCGAGGAGCGCCGTGATTCGGTACGCCCCAAGCGGCATCTCGACCAGCCCGGGTGCGGCCATGCCCCCGGGGCCTGCGGCCTGCGCGGCACTGGGCAGCAGCGCGGCCGGGAGCGACAGGGCGGGGACGGCGAGGGCGGCGCGGCCAAGGGCGCGGCGTGTCAGGTTGGGCATTGGGGGATCCTCCGTGTTGTGTTTGGCGACGAGCCTACCGGCTCCCCAAGGGGAGGGATATCCCGAAACGGCGCGTCGGCAGCAGGGCGCGCGTTAACCAAACACAAAGCCCTTCCTGCGATGAACATCTGCAATGGCTTGGATTTGAGCCGATTGTCGCCGTTTTGGGATTCCAATGCGGGGAGCAGCTTTGTACTGTCCCGGCCAACCGGCGGGGACAAGGACCGGTCGCAGAAAGGGCGCGCAGTGGCACATATCATCGTCTTCGGCAACGAGAAGGGCGGATCGGGCAAGTCCAGCACCTGCATGCATGTGGCCACCGCGCTGGCGCGGATGGGCCACCGGGTGGGCGGGCTCGACCTCGACCTGCGGCAGCGCAGCTTCGGCCGCTATCTGGAGAACCGCAAGGCCTCCTGCGAGCGGGAGGGGATCGCCCTGCCCACGCCGGAGCTGATCGAGTTGCCGCAGATCGACCCGGCGAGCCTGCCGGAGGGCGAGAACCTGTGGGATTACCGGCTGAGCGCTGCGGTCTCGTCGCTCGAAGAGGAATGCGATTTCGTGGTGATCGACTGTCCCGGCTCCCATACCCGGCTGAGCCAGGTCGCCCATTCGCTCGCCGATACGCTGATCACGCCGCTCAACGACAGCTATGTGGACTTCGACATGCTGGCGCGGATCGATCCGACCACCAACAAGGTGCTCGGGCCCTCGGTCTATTCCGAGATGGTGTGGGATGCGCGGCAATTGCGGGCGCGCGCGGGCCTGCCGCCGATCGAATGGGTGGTGCTGCGAAACCGGCTGGGCACCCAGTACATGCACAACAAGAAGAAGATCGGCGACGCGCTGAAGGACCTGAGCAAGCGGATCGGCTGCCGGGTCATTCCGGGTTTCTCGGAGCGGGTGATCTTCCGCGAGCTGTTTCCCCGGGGGCTGACCCTGCTGGATCTGCGCGACATCGGGATCGACAAGCTGAACATGTCCAACGTCGCCGCGCGGCAGGAGCTGCGCGAACTGGTCAAGGCGCTGAACCTGCCGGGCGTCGAGGTCGACTTCTAGGGGTCCGGGTAACGCTCCTAGCTACAGCTCAGCGCGACCACCGTATCCCAATGGTCGATCTCGACGTTCAACCGTGACGGCCTGAAGTCCATTGTGATCGGCCCGCGACCAATCACCCGCACGAACGCGGCCCCCGGCAGATCAAGACGCTGTTTGGGGTCGATTTGCGTGCTCAGAAGCGCTGCATTCTGCCACGCACCGCAGCGATCCTGCTCCCGCGATGTCCGGACTCCGAGACGCTCCGGAGGCGGGCTTAGCGCTTCGCGCAACCAGAACTTCGGCCCGGCCTCCGCCAACCGCGCTCGACCAACCGCGTCCAGCGCATCAGGATCCACGGTTTCCCGTGCCGCATAGGTACGCTCGAGGAAGGTCAGGGACTGGCGGCGGTGGGCAAGACCCAACGCCTCGACCGGGATCGGGCCGCGGTGCACATAGGCTAGCGCCTCGGTCAACGCATGTTGGGTGGCCGGACCGGCGATCCCGTCCACGGGACCGGTGTAAAGCCCGTAATAGGCCAGCCAGGTCTGCAAATCGGTGAGATAAGCCGCATGTTCGACCTCTCGAGCGGCCTTTTCATCGGGTGTTTCGGGGGCCTTCGTTTGCGACTGAAGGAGCTTCAGCAGGATTTCGCTGCCAGTCCCTTGCGCCAGAACCGGCGCGGTCCCGAGACAGAGCAAGACGACGACCGCACAAGGAAGACCCGAAATTCGCATGACACACCTCAAACCGGCACAACATGTACGGTAGGATCGGGCCGTCGCCCTGTCCAGATTGTAACAAACCCTGCCCGGTCTTGCCCAAAGGTTACAGTTTTCGGAGCCGCTTGTTGCAAACGGTGCGAAATCCTCACCCCGGATCAACCGGGCGTGATCACCCTAACAGTGACGCGCAATCAGGCTCAATTCATGGGACAACAGCCCCACACGCAAAGGACCCCCGGGATGTCGATCATGGATGAAAACCGCAAAGCCGCGCTGCCCCGCTGGGTGCCGATCGCCGGTATCGCCGCCATTGCCGCCATTGGCGCCTTCACCCTCAGGGACACGCTGAGCTTCGAGGCGCTGGCCGAGAACCGCGAGGCGCTGATCGCCTTTCGCGATGCGAATTTCGGCCTGACCATAGGGGTTTACCTGGCCGTCTACATCGCGGTTGTGGCATTCTCCCTGCCCGGGGCGACCATCACCACCCTGACCGGCGGGTTCCTCTTCGGGCTGGGCACGGGCACCTTGCTGACGGTGTTTGCCGCCACCATTGGCGCGACGATCATCTTTCTCGCCGCCCGCTGGGGCCTGGGGGAACGGCTCGCCGCGAAGATGGACGCCTCGGAGGGCCGCGTGAAACAGCTCAAGGCCGGGCTTGCGGAAAACGAGATCAGCGTGCTGTTCCTGATGCGCCTCGTGCCGGCGATCCCGTTCTTCGTCGCCAACCTGCTGCCCGCGCTGGTGGGGGTGAAGCTGCGCAACTTCGTCTTCACGACCTTTTTCGGGATCATCCCCGGCACCGCCGTCTACACCTGGGTCGGCGCGGGCCTCGGCGAGGTCTTCGCCCGCGGCGAAACCCCGAACCTCGGCATCATTTTCGAGCCCCATATCCTCGGCCCCATTCTCGGGCTTTCGGCGCTCGCCCTGCTGCCCATTCTCCTGAAGTATTTCCGCAAGACCAAAGGCGCCTGATCCCATGACCAACCGAATTGAAACCGATATCTGCGTGATCGGCGCGGGCTCCGGCGGGCTGTCCGTCGCCGCGGGCGCCGTCCAGATGGGGGCGCGGGTCGTCCTGATCGAAGGCCACCTGATGGGGGGCGATTGCCTGAACTTCGGCTGCGTGCCCTCCAAGGCGTTGATCGCCGCAGGCAAGCAGGCCCATATCGTGCGCGCCGGCGGCTTCGGCGTCGCACCCGCGGAGCCGGTGATCGACTACGCCGCCGCCAAGGACCATGTGCGCCGCGTCATCGACACCATCGCCCCGGTGGACAGCCAGGAACGCTTCGAGGGCCTCGGCTGCACGGTGATCCGCGAATACGCGTCCTTCATCTCGGAAACCGAGCTTCAGGCCGGTGACACGGTCATCACCGCCCGCCGCTTCGTCATCGCCACCGGATCCCGCCCCTTCGTGCCGCCGATTCCAGGTGTCGAGGACGTGCCCTATTACACCAACGAGACGATCTTCGACCTGCGCGAGAAGCCCGAGCACCTGATCATCATCGGCGGTGGCCCGATCGGGATGGAAATGGCCCAGGCCCATGTGCGGCTCGGCTGCAAGGTCACGGTGCTGGAGGGCGCGCAGGCGCTTGGCAAGGATGACCCGGAACTTGCCGCCATCGCGCTGGAACGGCTGCGCGGCGAAGGGATCGAGATCATCGAAGGCGCGCAGGCCTCGAACATTTCCGGCAAGGGCGGTGCGATCACCGTCGAGACCGCCAATGGCCAAAGCGTCACCGGCACCCATCTCCTGATGGCCGTGGGACGCACGCCGAACCTCGACAAGCTGAACCTGGAGGCCGCCGGGGTCGACTACGACCGTCGCGGGTTGAAGGTGGATGCCTCGCTGCGGACCACCAACAAGCGCATCTACGGCGCGGGCGACGTGGCCGGGCCGCTGCAGTTCACCCATGTGGCGGGGTATCACGCGGGCATCCTGATCCGGCAGCTGGTGCTCGGCCTGCCCGCGAAAACCCGCGACGACCATGTGCCCTGGGCCACTTACACGGACCCCGAGATCGCGCAGGTCGGCCTGACCGAGGCACAGGCGCGCGAGAAGTACGGCGCCGCCCTCGAGGTCGCCCGGTTCGAATATGACGAGAACGACCGCGCCATCGCGTCGGGCAAGACCACCGGCCTGATCAAGGTGATGGTGGTCAAGGGCCGCCCGATCGGGGCCTCCATCGTCGGCGCCGAGGCCGGCGAGTTGATCGGCCTCTGGGCCTATGCCATCGCCAACAAGCACAAGATGAGCGCGGTTGCCAACATGATCGCGCCCTACCCAACCCTGGGCGAGATTAACAAGCGCGCGGCGGGGGCCTATTTCTCCCCCCGGCTGTTCGAGAGCGCTCTGGTCAAGCGGATCGTACGCATTGTCCAGAAGTTCTGACAGGCGTATGTCAGGGATCAGAAAGGAGCGACCCACGTGAATTCGCTGTCCGGACGGTTCCTGGTGCTGACCATCATCTTCGTGATGCTGGCCGAGGTGCTCATCTTCGTGCCCTCGGTCGCGCGGTTTCGCGAGGATTACCTGCTGGACCGGCTGGAACGGGCGCAGATCGCCTCCCTTGCCCTGCTGGCGACGCCCGACGACATGGTCGCGCCAGAGCTGGAGGCGGAGCTTCTGGCCAATGCCGAGGTGTTCAACGTGGTGTTGCGACGGGACGAAGTGCGGCAGCTGATCCTGTCGCGTCCCATGCCGCCGGAAATCTACGGCACCTATGATCTGCGCGACCCGTCCGCCTATGAGCTGATCCGCGATGCGCTGTGGAACATCGTGATGACCGAGGACCAGGTGATCCGGGTGATCGGCAACCCGGTGCGCGGCGCCGGCGAGGTGATCGAGATCACCATGCCCACGGGCCCCCTGCGCGCCGCCCTGATCGATTACGGCATCCGCATCCTGATCCTGTCGGCGGTGATCTCGATCTTCACCGCGGCGCTGCTGTTTCTTGCGGTGCGGCGGTTCCTGGTCAAACCCATGCGCCGGGTGGTGGACCACATGACCGCCTATGCCGAGGCGCCGGAGGATGCGCGCCGGATCATCATTCCCGATGCGGGCGTGCGGGAGCTGCGCGATGCCGAGGCCGCCCTGCAATCGCTGCAGACCCAGCTCACCACGGCGCTCAAGCAGAAGGACCGGCTGGCGCAGCTCGGCTCTGCGGTGGCCAAGATCAGCCATGATCTGCGCAATGTGCTGACCGTCGCACAGCTGCTCGCGGACCGGATGGAACGCTCCGAAGACCCCACCGTGCAGAAGGCCGCGCCGAAGCTCGTCCGCTCCATCAGCCGGGCGGTCAATCTCTGCGAGGGCACCCTGGCCTTCGGCAAGGCCGAAGAGCTGCCGCCCACCCTGTCGCGCTTCAACCTCGCCCCTCTGATCGACGACGTGCTCGACAGCGAGGCATTGGCCTGCGACCCGAGCGAGATCGTGCTGCGCGCCGAAATCCCGCCGGGGCTGATGATCCGGGCCGACAGCGAGCAGCTCTACCGCGTGATCACCAACCTCGTGCGCAATGCCCGCCAGGCGATCGAGGCGACCGGCCAGCCCGGTGAGATCTGCGTCCTGGCGCGCGAAGAGGATGCCGAATGGGTGGTCTGCATCCGCGACAGTGGCCCCGGCCTGCCCCCCAAGGCCCGCGAGAATCTGTTTACCGCCTTCCAGGGCGGGGTGCGCAAGGGCGGTACGGGCCTGGGCCTCGTGATCGCGGCCGAGCTGGTGCGCGGCCATGGCGGTGCGCTCGACCTGGTGCGCTCGGACGAGAGCGGTACGGAGTTCGCCCTGCGGCTGCCACGCAACTCCGCCATCCTCGACGCCGCGGCGGAATGACGAAAAACCGGCTTGCAAAGGCAGGACCGGGGCGCTAGTCACCACCCTCACGGACCGATAGCTCAGCTGGATAGAGTACTTGACTACGAATCAAGGGGTCGGGGGTTCGAATCCTCCTCGGTCCGCCACTTTTCCACCGGCCTGCGCGCTGCAAGGCCACCGGGAAAAGGGCAGAACGCTTCATACGCGTTGACATGAACGGCCCGCGCCTCGTATAGGCGGGTTCTGAAATTTTCGGGTCCAACCGCCATCCGGGCGGCGGGCCAACCGAAGGAGAGACACGATGAAGCGTACGTTCCAGCCGTCGAACCTGGTTCGCAAGCGTCGCCACGGGTTCCGCGCGCGCATGGCCACCAAGGCCGGCCGCAAGATCCTGAACGCCCGCCGCGCACGCGGTCGCAAGTCGCTGAGCGCCTGAGCTCTGCCGCTGGCCTTCGGGCTATGACGACAGCGCCCGCACAAGCCGCGACCGGGGCCGGGATGGCCCCCTCCCCGCCGCCCGCATCTTCGCAGGCGGCGCTTTGTGTTTTGACCAAACGCGCGGATTTCCTGCGCGCCGCCCGGGCCCGTCGCCAGTCCGCCCCGGCTTTCCTGTTGCAGGCGCGCCGCCGGGCGCCGGACGAGCCCGCGACGGGCATCCGCGTCGGCTTCACCTGCTCGAAAAAGGTCGGCAACGCGGTCGCGCGCAACCGCGCCAAGCGGCGGCTGCGCGAGATCGCCCGCCTGGAGCTGCCCACCAACGGCCGGGACGGCTGGGATTACGTGCTGATCGGGCGCAAGGCGGCCACGGCGGAGCGGGATTTCACCCTGCTGCGCGCGGACCTCGCCGCTGCCCTCGCCCGGATCCACGGCAAGGGGCGCCCGTCATGAGCCCGCTGGCCTGGCTCCTGTCCCTGCCCGTGCGGGCCTACCGGCTGATCTTTTCGCCCTGGGTCGGGTTCAACTGCCGCTACGATCCGACCTGTTCGGCCTACGCGATGGAGGCTTTGCGCAAACATGGCGGTGTGAAGGGCGGCTGGCTCACCCTGCGCCGCATCCTGCGCTGCCACCCTTGGGGCGGGACGGGCGTGGACGATGTTCCGGACTGAGGGACATGGTGCCTCAAGAGGGACTCGAACCCCCGACCTTGTCCTTACGAAGGACCTGCTCTACCAGCTGAGCTATTGAGGCAACGGCGGTTGCTTACCGTGGCGGCCCGGCCATCACAAGACCAATTATGCGCCGCCCGGTTCCTGCCCGCAGCTGCGACAACGCTGGTGATCCAGCCGCTTTCGCCCACCGGCGATTGACGCACCCCGCCTCCCTCCCCTATCCCGGCAGCAGCCAATCCGGAGGGATCAGATGCTCGACGACGCCGACATTCACCCGCTGTTTCACAACGCGCCCGGCACGACCGAGTTCAAGAAGCTGCGCAAGCGGATCATCCGCAATGTCCGGGAGGCGATCGACCTTTACGGCATGGTCGAGCGCGAGGCCCGCGAGGGGACGAAGCCGCGTTGGCTGGTATGCCTGTCCGGCGGCAAGGACAGCTACACCCTGCTCGCGGCTCTGACCGAACTGCAATGGCGCGGGTTGCTGCCGGTGGAGATCCTGGCCTGCAACCTCGACCAGGGGCAGCCGGGGTTTCCGGCGACGGTGCTGCCGGAGTTCCTGGAGCGCATGGGCGTGCCGCATCGGATCGAGTACCAGGACACCTATTCCATCGTGATGGACAAGGTGCCCGCGGGGCGGACCTATTGCGCGCTCTGCTCGCGGTTGCGTCGGGGCAACCTCTATCGGATCGCGCGGGAGGAGGGGTGTTCGGCCGTGTTGCTGGGGCATCACCGGGACGACATTCTAGAGACATTTTTCATGAACCTCTTCCACGGCGGACGCCTTGCGACCATGCCACCGAAACTGGTCAACGAAGAGGGCGATCTGTTCGTGCTCCGGCCCCTCGCCCATGTGGCAGAGGCCGACTGCGCGCGCTTCGCCAAGGCCCTCGACTACCCGATCATTCCCTGCGACCTCTGCGGCAGCCAGGACGGCCTGCAACGCCAGCAGGTCAAGGCCCTTCTGGATGGGTGGGAGGCGAACTCCCCCGGACGGCGCCAGGTCATGTTCAAGGCGCTGACCAATATCCGCCCGTCTCACATGCTCGACCCGAACCTGTTCGACTTTGCCGGGCTCGGGCTTGCGGACGCATTTTCGGAAAATCCGAAGTAGATTGATCCACCCCGTTAAGGGTCTGCGCATGGTGATCCCCTAGCCTGATGGCGAGCGCCCGGCATGCGGCGCGCGCAGCAAGAGGCAGTGGCGTGTTGGTTTCACGATTTCTCGATTTCTTCCGATCCACCGGCAAGCAGTTGTTCCGCGACCCCGCATTGCTGGCCGGGTTCATCCCGCTCTTCGTGGCGCTGTCCTATTCGACGCGGGACATTCGTTGGCTGATCGGGGCCAGCACGCTCATCCCTTTCCTGGTTCTGGCGATCAGGGCCTTCGATGTGGTCACCTCTCCAAAGGGCGGGCGCGACGGGCTGACGGGCCTGCCCTGCCGCGCCGCGTTGCTGGAGGTGCTGGACAAGTACTTCGCCACACCCGGGGCCAGTACCCGGACCGCGGCGTGCATGGTCATCGACCTCGACGACTTTCACAGTTTCAATGAACGCTGGGGACGTGAGGCTGCAGACGAGGTTCTGCGCCAGACCGCGAATCGCCTGCGCAGCGCCGTGCGCGACAACGACCTCGTGGTGCGGCTCGATGCGGACGCCTTCGCGCTCTACCTCGCACCATCCGAAGGCATGACGCTCGACTCCACCCTGTCGATCGCCGACCGCATCCAGCGCGCCCTCAGCGAGCCGCTGGTGCTGCACGGGCTCACCGCTTATGTCAGCGCCTCGGTCGGGATTGCGCTTGCCAGCAAATCACCCGAACCGACGGCTGCCAGCCTGCTTGTCGCCGCGGAGCGCGCCATGGTCGAAGCCCGTTCCCAGGGGGCCGGTGCCCTGCGGCTGTTCTCGGCCGAGATGCAGACGGAGATTCGCGCCAGCCACGAATTGGCCGAAGATCTGGCCAAGGCACTGGAGAACGGCGAAATCGTTGCCTGGTTCCAGCCTCAGGTCTCCACTGAAACCGGGCAGGTCACGGGCTTCGAGGCGCTGGCTCGGTGGGACCACCCCAGCCGCGGCATCGTGTCCCCGGCGGAGTTTCTGCCGGCCATCGAAGCCTCCGGACGCACCGAACGCCTGAGCGAGGTCATGCTCTACCAGGGGCTGAAAGCCCTCGTCGCATGGGAGCGGGGCGGCTTCGTGATCCCCTCCATCGGTGTCAATTTCGCGGGGCTCGAGTTGCGCAATCCCCACCTGATCGACAAGGTGAAATGGGAGCTGGACCGGTTCGGCCTGACGGCAGATCGGCTGTCGGTGGAAATCCTCGAGACCGTCATCACCGAGACCGATGACGACATAGTTCTTCGCAATATCAAGGCGCTGGGGGAGCTTGGCTGCGGCATCGACCTCGACGATTTCGGCACCGGCCATGCCTCCATCAGTGCGATCAAACGCTTCAAGACCAGCCGCATCAAGATCGACCGGTCCTTCGTCACCCATATCGACAAGGATGGGGAGCAGCAGCGCATGGTCGCCGCCATCCTGACAATGGCGCAGCAACTCCAGGTGGAGTCGCTGGCCGAAGGTGTCGAGACCATCGGTGAACACTCGATCCTCGCCCAGCTCGGCTGCCAGCACGTACAGGGGTTCGGGATCGCGCGGCCAATGCCCTTCGAGGACACCTTTGCCTGGCTGGCCGAGCATGAGCGCAAACGCGCCCCCACGCCCCGGATCGAACGCCAACGCGGCGCTTGAGCCGCGGCATTCCGGACGTGTCGCCACCCCCCGGGTGGTCACATTTGGGAAAATGACTTGACCTTTTTCGGTCCACTCGGTTGAACCCCCCTATCCCAACGGTAGAAGGTGCGGGCTTCACATGGACGACCAGAACAAGAACCTCATTCTCGCCACGGCGCTCAGCTTTCTGGTGATCCTTGTCTGGTTCCTTCTTTTCCCACCGGAAGAGCCGGTGACCGACCCCAACGCACCGACCCAGATCACGCAATCGGGCGAGACGGCCGATGTCGCCCTGACACCGCCTGCGGCCGTGACCGAAGCCGCCCCGGGTGCCGCCCCGCAAACAGCCGCGACCCCGACCGAGAACGCCCCGCGGGTCCAGATCGACACCCCTGCGCTGGAGGGGTCGATCTCTCTTCTCGGGGGGCGGATAGATGACCTGTCCCTGAGGAACTACAACGAAACCCTGGAGCCGGACTCGCCGATCGTGCGCCTGCTGTCGCCGGTGGACGCGCCCGGAGCCTACTATGCGCTCTATGGTTGGGCCCCGGCCGGCACCCTGTCCTTTGACGATGTGCCGGGTGCCAACACCCTCTGGACCGTGGAAAGCGGCGACACCCTGACGGTGGACACCCCCGTGGTGCTGCGCTGGGAGAACGGCAACGGCCTGATCTTCCGCCGCACCCTCGCGGTGGACGACGATTTCATGTTCACGGTGACCCAGAGCGTCGAGAACACCACCGAAACCGACAAGCGGATGCAGCCCTACGGCATCATCGCGCGACATGGCGAGCCCGACACGATCAACTTCTTCGTGCTGCACGAGGGCGTGGTGGCCATGGCCGATGGCAGCCTGATCGAATCCGACTATGACGACATGCTCGACTACGATTTCGTCGAACGGGAAGGCGCCCGGGCCGAGGTCGAACAGATCGAGCAGAACGGCTGGATCGGCTTCACCGACAAGAACTGGATGACCACCCTCATCCCGACGCCCGGGCAGCCTTTCACCTCCGTGGCGAAATACGTGGGCAACGCCGACATCTACCAGACCGAGACCCGCCTGCCGACGCAAACCGTGCCCGGGGGACAGACCGTGACGGTCGAGACCCGGCTCTTTGCCGGGGCCAAGGAGTGGGAAGCCATCCGCGGCTACGAGCGCGAGCTGGGCATCGAAGGCTTCATCGACAGCATCGACTGGGGCTGGTTCTACTTCCTGACCAAGCCGATCTTCTTCGTTCTGCACGAGTTGAACCTTCTGATTGGCAACATGGGCGTCGCGATCATCGTCCTGACCCTGCTGATCAAGGCGCTTTTGCTGCCGCTGGCCTGGAAGTCCTATGTCTCCATGGCGCGCATGAAAGAGTTGCAGCCCGAGATGGAGAAGCTGAAGGAGAAGGCGGGCGATGACCGCCAGAAGCTCCAGGTTGCGATGATGGAGCTCTACAAGAAGGAAAAGGTGAACCCCGCCGCGGGCTGTCTGCCGATCCTGCTCCAGATCCCGATCTTCTTCTCGCTCTACAAGGTGATCTTCGTCACGATCGAGCTGCGTCACGCCCCGTTCTTCGGCCCGTTTCAGGACCTGTCGGCGCCCGACCCGACCTCGATCATGAACCTGTTCGGCCTGCTGCCCTTCGCCTCGCCCGAGCCCGGCTCGATCCTGGCGCTGATCTTCATCGGGATCCTGCCGCTGCTGCTGGGGATTTCCATGTGGCTCCAGCAGAAGCTGAACCCGGCGCCCACGGACCCGACCCAGGCGATGATCTTCGCCTGGCTGCCCTGGGTGTTCATGTTCATGCTTGGCACCTTCGCCAGCGGCCTGATCGTCTACTGGATCGCGAACAACGTCATCACCTTCGCCCAGCAGTACTTCATCATGCGGCGCCACGGGTACAAACCCGATCTTTTCGGCAACATCGTGGCCAGCTTCAAGAAGAAGAAGCCCTCGGAGGACAAGTGAACGGCACCGTCGCCGCGATCTGGCGCCACCCGATCAAGTCCCACGGGGCCGAGGCGTTGGAAACGGCGACCCTGTCCCGGGGCGGCACCCTGCCCGGGGACCGGCTCTGGGCGGTGCTGCACGATGCGGCAAAGCCCAATCCCGAGGGCTGGTCGCCCTGCGCGAATTTCGCGCGCGTCGCGAAGGCACCGGCGCTGGCGGCGATCCGCGCCCGGCTGCACCCCGATGGGCAGACCGTCACGCTGACCCACCCGGACCGTCCGGACCTGGACATTGCGCCGGACCGGGAGGCAGACGCCTTCCTCGCCTGGGTCAAGCCGCTGGTCCCCGCGGATCGCGCCCAACCCGTGGCCGTGCTGCGCAACGATGCGCGCGGCTTCACCGACACGCCGGAGCCCACCATCAGCCTGTGCAACCTCGCCTCTCATCGTGCCGTGAGCCAGAAGCTCGGCCGCGAGCTGTCCCCCCTGCGCTGGCGGGGCAATATCTGGCTCGACGGGCCTGCCCTGTGGGAAGAATTCGAATGGGTCGGGCGGCGCATTGCCCTTGGCACGGCGGAACTGGAAGTTACCGAGCCTATCGCGCGGTGCACCGCCACCATGGTCAACCCGGAGACGGGGCGCCGCGACGCCGACACGCTCGCCTCGCTTGAGACCGGCTGGGGACACCGCAATTTCGGCGTCTATGCGGTGGTCACCCGCGACGGCGAGGTGCCCCTCGGCGCAGAGCTGCGGGTCCTGCCATGACCGCCCTGCCCTTCCCCCTCAGCCCCGAGCCCGACGCGCAAAGCCTTGAGGCCGGGCGCAAGCTGTTCGCGGGCGAGGTCACCTTCCTCAAGGGCGTTGTGGCCATGTCCGGCCTGCCCCCGGCGGACCGGCTGGAGGTCTGCTTCGCAGGCCGCTCGAACGTGGGCAAATCCTCCCTGATCAACGCGCTGACCGGGCGCAAGGCGCTGGCGCGCACCTCCAACACGCCCGGCCGAACCCAGGAGATCAACTATTTCTGCCTCGGCGAGGATCGCTACCTTGTGGATGTGCCCGGCTACGGCTTTGCCGAGGCGCCCGTGGCGGTGGTGCAGAAATGGCAGGCCCTGCTCAAGGCCTACCTGACCGGGCGGCCCACCCTGCGCCGCGCCTTCGTGCTGATTGATGCGCGGCACGGGATCAAGGCGGTCGATCACGAGATCATGTCCCTGCTCGACACCGCCGCGGTCACCTTCCAGGTGGTGCTGACCAAGGCGGACAAGATCAAGACCGCCGAGCAGGACAAGACCCTCGCCCAGGTCCGCAAGGAGCTTGCCAGGCACCCCGCGGCCTTCCCCGAGCTTCTGCTGACCAGCTCGGCCAAGGGCGACGGGATCGAGACCCTGCGCGCCACCGTCGCCGGGCTGGTGTAGGCTCGGGTCGGGAAATATCCCCGGGGTTGGGGACTGGCCCGTGATCCGATACCGGCCCGCCCTCAGACGTGCTGGCCCCCATTGACCTCGATCTCCGTGCCGGAGATGTAGCTGCTCCGCTCCGAGCACAGGAAATAGATCGCCTCGGCCACCTCGGAGGGCTGCCCGAGCCGCCGCAGGGGCAGCTTCTCGACGATCTTGTCCGTCCCAGGCGACAGGATCGAGGTTTCGACCTCCCCCGGTGCGATGGCATTCACGCGCACGCCGAGCGGGCCGAAATCATGGGCCATCTCCCGCGTCAGCGCCTTGAGCGCCGCCTTGGACGTGGCATAGGCCGCCCCGGCGAAGGGGTGCACCCGGGTACCGGCGATGGAGGTGACGTTCACCACCGCCCCGCCCGCGGCGGCCAGCTCATCCTTCAGCCCCCGCGCCAGCACCACCGAGGCGAAGAAATTGACGTGGAACACCTGTCCCCAGGTCCGCAGGTCCGTGTCCAGCGTGTTCAACCGCGCGCCACCGGCCCCCTTGGGCGAGATCCCTGCATTGTTCACCAGCGCATCGAGACAACCGCCCACCTTGTCGCGAATGACCGAGATCGCCTCCATCGTGTTGTGCGGGTCCGCGAGATCGACCTGGATATGATTGTCCTCTCCGCCGGGCCATGGGCACCGCGCATCGAAGGGCTGGCGGGAGCAGGACAGAACCCGCCACCCCTCCGCGCTGAACTTCTTCACGGTGGCGTGGCCGATGCCGCGACTGGCGCCGGTCAGGACGAGAGTACGTTGACGACTCATGGGGCTGGACCTTTCCCGCACAGCCTACGCCTTGGCACGCTGCCGGGAAACAGGTAACAGGCGAGACCACACCAGACCGGGCCCAAGATGAAAACGAGACCGATGAAAAGCGACTGGATCGCCACCGCGCGCACCCTTTCCGAAGCCGTCCCCTTCCTGCGCCGCTACGATGACGCGATCGTCGTGATCAAGTTCGGCGGCCATGCCATGGGCGATGCCGAGGCGATGGCGAGCTTTGCCCGCGACATCGTGCTGATGCGCCAGGTCGGGGTGAACCCGGTGATCGTCCATGGCGGCGGACCGATGATCAACGCCATGCTGGCCAAGCTCGACATCAATTCGGATTTCGTGAACGGCAAGCGGGTGACCGATGCCGCCACGATCGAGGTGGTCGAAATGGTCCTGTCGGGCCTGGTGAACAAGCGCATCGTGCAGGCGATCAACCGCGAGGGCGGGCGCGCCATCGGGCTCAGCGGCAAGGATGCCAACCTCATCGTCTGCGACCCGGCGGACCCGGCGCTCGGCTTCGTCGGCGAACCGGTGGAGGTGACGCCGGACACCTTGCTGCAACTGGTCCGGTCCGAGATCATCCCGGTGATCGCCCCCATCGGCACCGGGCGCGAGGGCGAAACCTTCAACATCAATGGCGACACGGCCGCGGGCGCCATCGCCGCCGCGCTGAAGGCCGACCGGCTCTTGCTGCTCACGGATGTGTCCGGGGTGAAGGATGCCCAAGGCAAGGTCGTGACCGAACTGACCGTGGAGAATATCGAGGAGATGACCGCCGCAGGCGTCATCGCCGGGGGCATGATCCCCAAGACCGAGACTTGCGTTACGGCGATCAGGGGCGGCGTGCGCGCGGCCGTGATCCTCGACGGTCGCGCGCCCAATGCCTGCCTTCTGGAGCTGTTTACCGAACATGGCGCCGGCTCGATCATCCGCCGGGGCTGAGGCCACGGACTATGCCGGGCTGGAGGCCGCCGCCGCGGCGCGCCACCTGGCCGTGTTCGGCGCCTGGCATCCCGAGAGCGACCCGGATGTGCCGGCTGGCACGCAAACGATGATCCTGCTCGGGCCGCGCGAGCCGGGCTTCTGGACCGCCTTCCGCGCCAGCCCGGAGGCACAGGAGGCCCGCGCCGACCCGCTCGACCGCTGGTCCCGGCGCGTGATCGGCCAGTGGGCCTGCGACCTCGGCGCCAAGGCGCTTTTCCCCTTCGGCGGCCCGCCCTGGCGCCCCTTCATCCGCTGGGCGCGCGAGTCGGGCCGGGCGCATGTCTCGCCGGTCGGGCTGCTCGTGCATGACACGGCGGGGCTGATGATCAGCTACCGGGGCGCGCTGGCGCTGAAACAACGCCTCGCCCTGCCACCGCCGCCGCCCGCCCCCTGCGCGGAGTGTTCATCCCAACCCTGCCGCATCGCCTGCCCGGTCTCCGCCCTCTCGCCGGAGGCCTATGACGTGCCACTGTGCAAATCGTTTCTGGACACGCCCGCGGGTCTCGACTGTCATGGGCGCGGATGCGCCGTGCGCCGCGCCTGCCCCGTCAGCCGATCCTACGGTCGGGCCGAGGCGCAATCGGCCTTCCACATGCAAAGCTTTCACAAGCGGGGGCAACGGGGGCCGGAATGAAGACACTTCTTCTCATGCGACACGCCAAGTCGAGCTGGGCCGAGCCCGGGCGCGACGACCACAGCCGCCCCCTGAACGGACGCGGGCGGCGCGGGGCCGAGGCCCTGGGCCGCTGGATCCGCGACAATGACCTGGTCCCGGACGAAGTGCTGTGCTCCGACGCGGCGCGCACCCGGGAAACCTGGCGGCGTCTCGATCTGCCGGGCGAGGTGACGCTGGACCGAGCACTCTATCATGCCGAAGGCGCGGCCCTGATGGCGCGCCTGCAGCAGGCAACCGGGGACCGGGTCCTGATGATCGCCCATAACCCGGGCATCGCCGAGTTCGCCAGCCGCCTGACACCGGACCGGCCCGAGCATCCGCGCTTCGCCCAGTACCCGACCGGGGCGACCACGGTGCTGCACTTCCCCATCGCGGAATGGGCGGCCCTTGAATGGGACACGGGGCGCCTTGCGTCTTTCGTGATCCCCGCCGATCTGGGCGTGACCCGGACATGACAAAGGCCCCGGGGGGCCGGGGCCTTCGCGCGATGCCGGTGCTTCAATGGCCGAGGATCTGGCTCAGGAACAGCTTGGTCCGATCCGATTGCGGGTTGCCGAAGAACTCCTCCGGCTCGTTCTGCTCCACGATCTGACCGGCATCCATGAAGATCACCCGGTTCGCCACCTGCCGCGCGAAGCCCATCTCGTGGGTCACGCAGATCATGGTCATGCCCTCTTCGGCCAGCTCGATCATGGTGTCGAGCACTTCCTTGATCATCTCCGGATCGAGCGCCGAGGTCGGCTCGTCAAAGAGCATGATCCGCGGCCGCATGCACAGCGACCGGGCAATCGCCACCCGCTGCTGCTGCCCGCCGGACAGCTGCCCGGGATATTTGTTGGCCTGGTCCGGGATCTTCACCTTCTCGAGGAAATGCATCGCCGTGGCCTCGGCTTCCTTCTTGGGCGTCTTGCGCACCCAGATCGGCGCCAGGGTGCAGTTCTCCAGGATGGTCAGATGCGGAAAGAGGTTGAAGTGCTGGAAGCACATCCCGACCTCGGACCTGATCGTGTCGATGTTCTTGAGGTCTGAAGACAACAGCGTGCCGTCCACGGTGATCGAGCCCGCCTGATGCTCCTCCAATGCGTTGATGCACCGGATCAGCGTGGATTTGCCCGAGCCCGACGGCCCACAGATCACGATCCGCTCGCCTCGGTAGACCGTCAGGTTGATGTCGCGCAGCACGTGGAATTGCCCGTACCACTTGTTCATCTTGTCGATCTCGATGGCCACCTCGTCCGAGACGGTCATTGCCGGGGCCTGGTCTGTCATAGCCATATGAATGCCCTTTCCTTAGCGATGTTCGGTTGCGAGCTGACGCTCCAACCATTGCGAGTATTGCGAAATGCCGTAGCAGAAGACGAAGAACAGCACCCCGGCGAAGCCCAGAAGCTCCCAGTAGACCCCGAACCATTCCGTCGAGGACAGGATCGGCCCCTGGATCATGCCGAGCATGTCGAACATCGAGATGATCGAGACCAGCGTGGTGTCCTTGAACAGCCCGATCGCGATATTCACGATGGACGGGATCGAGATCTTCAACGCTTGCGGCAGGATGATCAGACGCATGGACTGCCAGTAATCGAGGCCGAGGCTGTCGCCCGCCTCGTACTGCCCCCGCGGCAAGGCCGCGAGCCCGCCCCGGATCGCTTCGGCGATATAGGCCGAGGCGAAGAGGGTGATCATGATGATCACGCGCAGCACCAGGTCGAAACTCGTGCCCGGCGGTAGGAAATAGGCCAGCATGACCGAGGCCACGAACAGCAGGGTGATCAACGGCACGCCGCGGATGAACTCGATGAAGACCACGCAGACGCCCTTGATGATCGGCAGGTTCGACTGCCGCCCCAGCGCCAGGGCGATCCCCAGCGGCAGCGACAGCGCGATGCCCGAGGTTCCGAGAATGAAGTTGATCATGAACCCGCCGATGAAGCGGCTTTCCACCTGCGGCAGGCTCAGCGCCACGACCGAGGACAGGGCGTTCACCGCCAGCGGCGAGATGAAGATCCAGAAGAGCAGCGTGGCGAAGAGCGCCGCGACGATCGCCCCGAAGAACGATCTTTCCTCCAGCGCCTTGAACGCGACATAGCCCACGACAACGCCCACGAGCGCCATGACCGACACCCAGGCGGAGCCGCCCCAGATCAGCCAGTAGGCGATGAACGGGAACAGCCCCGTGAACCACAGCATCTTGCGCGGCAGCTTGAAGAACAGCACCGGCGCCAACGCGACGAACAGCCCGACAAAGGCCAGCACCGCGCGCCAGTATTCCTCGTTGGGGTAGTTGCCGAAGATCAACTGCGGCCAGCGTTCGGCGATGACCGCGAAACAGCCACCGATCGCCCCGTCCAGGATCTCCCGGCAATCACGGATCGAATTCGCATCCCAGACCCCGTTGAACATCCAGGGCATCAGGATCGAGGACAGCCAATAGATGAAGGCCGCCGTCAGAAGCGTCAGGATCGAGGACGGGATCGAATAGAACAGGTTGCTGCGCAGCCAGTTGACGATCCCGACTTCCGAGACCGGCGGCGGGCTCGGCGGGATTTCCTCGGTGCGGACGAAGGCGGCGCTTGCATGGGTATCGCTCATCTCAACGCTCCTTCAGTTTCACGGCATTGTTGTAGAGGTTCATCAGCGCCGAAATGCTCAGGGAGATCAGCAGGTAGAACAGCATCAGCAACAACACGCATTCGAAACTTCGCCCGGTCTGGTTGAGCGTCACGCCGCCCAGGGTTCCCGTCAGGTCCATGTAGCCGATTGCGGCCGCGAGGGACGAGTTCTTGGTCAGGTTCAGGTATTGCGAGATCACGGGCGGAATGATCACCCGCAGCGCCTGCGGCAGGATGATCAGGCTCATGATCCGGTTGGGCCGCATGCCGAGCGCGGCGGCCGCCTCTGTCTGACCCTTGGAGACCGCCAGGATGCCCGCCCGCACGTTCTCCGCGATGAAGGCACCGGTATAAAGCGCCAGCGCGAACCACAGCGCGATCAGCGTACCGCGGATGTTGATCCCCCCGCGGAAGTTGAACCCGCCCAGTTCGGGGTAGTCGAGACCGATGGGGCGCCCCATGACGAAAAAGGCCAAGAGCGTCGGAACGAAGAAAATCGCCAGCGAGATGCGGCCCACGGGCAGCAGCTTGCCGGTGTTGAACAGCAGGTTCTTGGCGTAACGCCGGAATACGAAGATCCCGATGATCGACAACACGAACACCGCCACGACGATGCCCGAGCCGGGGTTCCAGACCGGCGCCGGGATGTAGACCCCGCGATTGGTGAAGGCCACGCTGTCCCACAGAACCATCGTGGCGGTGGCGTCCTCGCCGCGGAATGCCCGCGGTTGCGGCAAAGCCTGGCTCATCACCGCCGAGATGATGACGATCCAGATCAGCACCGGGATGTTGCGGAAAATCTCGACATAGACCGACATCACCTTGGCCACGAGCCAGTTCTTCGACAGGCGCAGCACCCCGGCCAGCACGCCGAAGATCGTTGCGGTGATGCAGCCCAGGAAAGCCACCAGCAGCGTGTTCAGCAAGCCGACGAAGGCCGCGCGCATATGGGTGTCGGTCGAGGTGTACGGGATCAGCGTCTGGTCGATCTCGTAGCTCGCGGGCTGTCCGAGGAAGCTGAAATTGATGTCCTGGCCGAGGGCCGCGAGGTTGTAGATCGCGTTGCTGACAAGCCAGCCGAAGAAGAAGATCAGCGCGATGAGCGCGATGAACTGAAACGTGTAACCTCGATACCGGGTATCATTGATCAACATGCCCAGGTTGAAGGGCTGGTTTGGCGGCCCGCTCGCGGGTGGCGGATCACTGAAGGTGGTCATCTGAGGCCCCTGTGGTTGCGGCAGGGTTCTTTTTATCGCGCTTGAACTGCGCTGCCCTGCTCGGATGTAATCGTAAACGAAAAAGGGCGCAGGAAATCCTGCGCCCAATCTGTGCCCCGCTTAGCGGAAGGGCGGTGCGTAGAGCAGACCACCCTCGGTCCACTGGGCGTTCAGCCCACGTGCCAGACCGATCGGCGTGTTCTCCCCGATATGGGTCTCGAAGATCTCGCCGTAGTTGCCGCCCGCCTTGATCACGTTGACGGCCCAGTCGGCCGACAGGCCCAGCTGCTCGCCGAGGTTACCCTCGGTGCCCAGCAGGCGGTTGATCTCGGGGTTGTCGGTGCCCGCGGCCAGCTCGGCCACATTGGCGGAGGTCACGCCGAGCTCTTCCGCGGCGATCAGGGCGTTGAGCGTCCAGCGGACGATGTCGCCCCACTCGTTGTCCCCGTGGCGCACCAGCGGACCCAGCGGCTCTTTCGAGATGATCTCGGGCAGGACCACATGCTCGTCCGGGCTCTCGAAGGAGGCGCGGGTCGCGGCCAGGCCGGAGGCGTCCGTCGTGTAGACGTCACAGGCCCCTGCCAGATACTGCTGCTGCGCTTCCGACGCGGTGGAGATCGGCACCGGCTCGAAAGAGATGTTGTTGGCGCGGAAGAAGTCCGCGAGGTTCAGCTCGGTCGTGGTGCCCTTCTGGATGCACACCGTGGCGCCGTCCAGCTCGGTGGCGGAGCTCACGCCCAGCGCCTTGGGCACCATGAAGCCCTGACCGTCGTAATAGTTGATCCCGGTGAACTCGAGCTTGAGGTCGACATCGCGCGAGAAGGTCCAGGTGGTGTTCCGGGCCAGCATGTCGATCTCGCCGGAGTTCAGAACCTCGAAACGGACCTGGTTGGTGACCGGGTTGAAGTTGACGGCGGTGGGGTCACCGAAGACCGCGGCGGCCACGGCACGGCACACGGCCACATCGAAGCCCTGCCACTCGCCGTTTGCGTCCTGCGATGCGAAGCCCACGAGGCCGGTGCTGATCCCGCAGTTCACGGCACCACGCGCCTGAACTTCTTCAAGCGTATCTGCCGCGGCACCGGTCGCTGCAAGCCCAGCGGCCGCCAGAGCGCCAAAAAGAACTGATTTCTTCATCTTATCCTCTTCCTGATGGTTTGCCGGTTATGTCCGACAAAGTCGGCCTTTGTGGCCGTTTGCATGTCACGAGAGAGAACACCCCTCCCACCAGCGTCACAAATTGGGCATTTCCCCAAAATAACGTCAAGTGTTCGGCGGTACATTCCCTTCCCTTATCAGATAGCACTTTCGGCGCCGTGGGAAATGCCCAAGAAATACACAAGCGCTTTCAAATTGGTCGCGTTTTTCGGACAAGGCACGGGAAACATGCCAGAATTCGGGCCTGCGCCAGGGCGGCACCGGATACGTTAATTTCCGATCGGGAAACAGTTCTCGTCGCCATAGCGCGCCCAGCACCAAGGTGACGTTACGAAAGGTCGAAGATTTCCTTCGCCCGCAGGTAGTCCGCGCGCTTCACCGCAATGCGCTCGGCCTCTTCCTCGTCTTCACCCCATTGGGAGATCTGCCACTCCTCATCGATTCGCGACGCGGCAAAACCCGCCTCGGCGCTCATCCGGCCCTCGGCCACCGCAAGCCCCAGAACGAGGGAGCCCGAGATCGCCACAAGGTCGTGAAATCCGGTCAGCTGGAACGGGGTGAACGCCGCGACCGCCTGCGACAAGCGCGCCAGGCTGTCGGGGTCCTGGTCCACCGGCAACACCCCCGCAGTCACCCGCAGCCGCGCCCCGTACCGCTCCGCCGCCCAGTCGAGCAGGGGATCCCAGCTCTCTGCCTGGCGCGCGCACAGCGTATCCGGCCCCGTGGCGCGATAACACAGCAGGTCCGTGCCGCCATAGGCGCTGAGCATCTCGGCCACCTCCGCGTGCTGCGGCGTCACCTTGTCCAGGGCAGCATTTGCCGCGCGGGTAAACGGCATCGACTGCGGGTTCACTGTCTCGTCCTGCGCGTCCCATTCGGCGGCGATGCGTTCGGCGAAACCGCGGCTCGGCACCACCAGCAGGGTCTTGAGCGGCGTCCGCACGCTGCGCCCATCGAGCCGCACCTCGAACCCCGTGCCGGCCTCGACGATGTCCGTCTCTTTCCAGAACCGTTTCGCTGCCCAGCCGCTCATCCCTGCCTCCAGATAGTCTCCAACGCGGTGGGTAGTTCGGCGAAATCCGCCAGGACTTCAACCGCGCCATGGTCGCGCAGGCGCGCGGGCGCGTGGTAGCCCCAACCGACGCCCAGCGGCGTGACCCCGGCGGCGCGCGCCATCTCCATGTCGAACCCGGTATCGCCCAGCATGACCGCCTGCGCCGCATCGACCCCGGTCTCGGCCATGGCCTGCCACAGCATCGAGGGATGCGGTTTCGACGGATGGTCGTCCGCCACCTGCGAAGTGATGAAAAAGGGCCGCAAATCGTGGCAGTCGAGCAGATGCTCCAGACCCCGGCGGGATTTGCCGGTCGCCACCCCGAGCAGCGTGTCGTCCCGCGCGGCCAGCGCCCGCAACGCCGCCAGCGCCCCGGGATAGAGCGGCGCATCCGCCTCCGCCCCACCCGCGGCCCGCTGGGCCACGAAGGCCTGCCTGTACCCCTCCGCAAGGCGATCATGGTCCCGCGCCCCGGCCTCCGGCGCCAGCTGCGCCATGGCCACGGGCAAGGACAGCCCGATGATCGCGCGCATGGCCGCAGGCTTCGGTGGCACGAGGCCGATCCCCTCGAACGCCTGGATCATCGCCGCAAGGATCTGCTGCTGGCTGTCCACCAGCGTGCCGTCCACGTCGAACACCACCAGACGCAGGGTCATTCAAGCGCCTCGAACGGGTCCACGGGCACGTCCCGCGCATCCCAGCCCAGCGCCTCCCAGGTGCGCGCCATATGGGGCGGCAGCGGCGCGGTCAGCGACAGCTGCGCGCCGGTGACAGGGTGCGTCAGGCTCAGATGTCGCGCATGTAGATGCAGCTTCTTCGACATCTCGCCGCCCAGCTGCGCGCCCCAGCCATCGCCGAGGTTTTCCTGCCCCGACCCGCCATACTTGCCGTCGCCGATGATCGGATGCCCCAGCTCGGCCATATGCGCGCGCAACTGGTGCGTCCGCCCGGTGATCGGCACCAGCACGCACCAGGCCACCCGCCGCCCCAGGGCCGAGAGCACGGCGTAATCCGTCGTCGCGCGCTTGGCGTCCGGGTGGGCGTCCATCTGCCGGGGGTCGATGCAGAGCATCTTCTCCCCCTCGCCGCGCTTGCCGTGCCCCGGCGCCTTCATCAGGGCATAGCGCACGGTGCCCAGCTGTGGCTGGGGCACGCCGGCCACCGCCGCCCAATAGATCTTGCGCGTCTGGCGCGCCCGGAATGCCGCCGTCAGGGCCGCGGCGCTGCGCCGGGTCCGCGCCATCAGCAGCACGCCCGACGTGTCCTTGTCGAGCCGGTGCACCAGGCGCGGCGGCTCGTCGAGCTCGAATTGCAGCGCCTCGGCCATCCCGTCGATGTGGCGCTCCTGCCCAGAGCCGCCCTGCACCGGCAGCCCGGCGGGCTTGTTCAGCGCCAGGATATCCGCGTCGCGGTAGATCACCGTGCCCTGCAGCATCTCGCGATCCGCGTCCGAGATCCGCGCCCGCGCGGGCCGCGCCGTGATCTCGCCCGGCGCCGGCAGGGGCGGCACCCGCACGGCCTGCCCGGTCTGCAGGCGCGTCGCGGGCTTCACCCGCCCGCCATCCACGCGCAGCTCGCCCTTGCGGCACATCTTCTCGATCCGGCCCTGGCCCAGATGGGGAAACCGCCGCCGCAGCCAGCGGTCGAGCCGCTGATCCCCCTCGTCCACGCCCACGGTCAGGGTCTGCACACCGCTCATGCCACTACCATCCGCGCCATATGCATCCCCGTCCAAAGCCCGCCCACCGACAACACCACCGACGCCAGCACATAGCCCGCCGCCAGGCCCAGCTGCCCGCGCTCGATCAACGTCACCGTTTCCAGCGAGAAGGCCGAGAAGGTGGTGAACCCGCCCAGAAGTCCGGTCATCACCAGCGGCGACAGGTGCGTCAGCCCCCGATGCGCCGCCATCACCACGAACACCCCCATCAGGAAACTGCCCAGAACGTTCGCGCCCAGCACCGCCACCGGAAACGCCGTCGGCCCCGTCAGCCGCAGCACGCCAACGCCCAGAAGCCAGCGCAAACTGGCCCCGACCGCGCCGCCGAGGGCAACCTGGAGAAGGGTGGATATCATGGCCGCTCTGTCGGCCCTGGCGCGCGGCTTGTCAACTCTGCCTCTTGGCGCGCAGCTTGGCGAAATAGGCCAGCCGCTTGGCCAGCTCGCGCTCGAACCCGCGCTCCACCGGCGCGTAATAACGCGGCCGCGCCATGTCGTCGGGAAAATAGTTCTGCCCCGAAAACCCATCCTCCGCCTCGTGGTCATAGGCATAGTCCGCGCCGTACCCCTGATCCTTCATCAGGGCCGTGGGCGCGTTCAGGATGTGCTTGGGCGGCGGGGCCGAGCCGCTGGATTTCGCCTGCTTCATCGCCGCCTTGTAGGCGACATAGGCCGCGTTCGACTTGGGCGCGAGCGCCAGGTACACCACCGCCTGCGCGATCGCCAGCTCACCTTCGGGACTGCCCAGCCGCTCATAGGTCTGCCACGCATCCAGGCACAGCCGCTGCGCCTGCGGGTCGGCCAGCCCGATATCCTCCACGCTCATCCGCGTGATCCGCCGCATCAGGTACCTCGGGTCCTCCCCGGCCGTCAGCATCCGCGCCAGCCAGTAGAGCGCCGCATCCGGGTCCGATCCCCGCACCGATTTGTGCAGCGCCGAGATCAGGTTGTAATGCCCGTCGCCCGACTTGTCGTATTGCGCCGCCCGCTGGCTCAGCCGCTGCCCGAGCGCCTTGGCATCGAGCGGCGCTTCGGGCGTCCAGCTCGCGACCTGCTCGATCAGGTTCAAGAGCGCCCGCCCATCCCCATCCGCCATCTCGATCAGCGCCGCCCGCGCCCCGGGCTCCAGCGGCAGGCTCACGCCCAGCAGCGCCTCCGCCCGCGCCAACAGCGCCTCCAGCGCCGCCGCGTCCAGACGGTGCAGCACCAGAACCTGTGCCCGGCTCAGGACCGCCGCGTTCAACTCGAAGGACGGGTTTTCCGTGGTGGCGCCCACCAGAACGATGGTCCCGTCCTCCATATGGGGCAGGAAGCCGTCCTGCTGCGCCTTGTTGAACCGGTGGATCTCGTCCACGAACAGAAGCGTCCCCTGCCCGCCCTGCCGCCGCAGCCGCGCGGCCTCGAACACCTTGCGCAGGTCCGGCACCCCGGTGAAAATCGCGCTGATCTGAACGAAGGCAAGGTCGGTTTCCGCAGCCAGCAGCCGCGCGATGGTGGTCTTGCCCACCCCGGGCGGCCCCCAGAAGATCACTGAAGACAGCGCACGATTGGCCAGCATGGCCCCGAGCGGCCCGTCCGGGCCCAGAAGGTGGTCCTGCCCGATCACCTCGGACAGATGCGCGGGCCGCAGCCGGTCCGCCAGGGGCCGGGGCCCGTCATCGGGCGGCGCGGCCCCGTCGCGGTCGAACAGATCAGCCATGGCCCTGCCCGCGGCCGGAAAGGGGCGCGCCCCCTGCGGGGCGCGGTGCGAGGGGGACGCACATCCCCCCCGCGGAGTATCGACAGGAAACCGAAAGACGCATGAAGACCCCGCCAGGCTTTGAGGCCGCAGGTATGCGCGCTCCGCCCCGTCGGTTCAAGGCACTCTGCGCGCGGCGCCTAGTGCAGCTTGCGGGTCAGGTCGATCGACACGCACTGGTTGTCGATCCCGTCTAGCTCCATCACCCGCCCGGCCGGCTCGATATCCAGGCCCAGCCGGTCCGCGAAACGGGTCCAGACCGCCGGGACGAGCCCCAGCACCCTGGACGCGCCATGCTCCCGCGCGGCCTTGGTCATCTCGCTGATCAGGCAGGCATGGACCCGGCGGCGCAGCTTCTGCGGCGTGGTGTGCGAGACGAAGACGCGGCTCGATTCCCAGACGCTCTCATCCACCGGCGCAGGCCCATAGAGCAGGTCCTGCGGGATGGTGTCGAGCAGCCCCATCTGGGCGTCCCGGATCATGTAGGTATAGATCCCGCAGCGCGCCGTGGTGGGCGTCAGCCGGATACCGGCATAAACCTCGCCGAATTCGTGCACGGCGACCCAGCGGCTCGCGGGCGTGTCGTACTGGTCGTACTCCATCCCCATCGCCTCGGGCAGGTCCCATTTGTTCTGAACAATGAAGGACTGTCGCCTCGCGCGAAAGAGATTTGCGAATAACTCGCCATGGTTGTGAAGGTTCTCGAACGAAAGCGTGGTGGTTTGCATGGGTCAGTCTCCAGTTTGTGGTGGTGGTGGGTCGAGAAGACCGAGGCCAAAGACCCCTATAGCAGCCTGTAGTCCTTCGCTCGTTGAATGGCTTCGGCTGTGGTACGTGCCATCAGCTTCTGTCTCGCCGCCGTGAGGCGAGCTTTCAACGCACTTTCGGAGATACCGAGTTTGGCAGCGGCCGCTGTATGTCGGTCCCCGGCCGCAATGTGGCCGAGAGCCTCGATCTGTGCCTTGGTGAGGCTGTCCGGCGGCGTCGTGGTGTCGTGAAGCCGCAAGACGATCGTCTGGATGGCCGATATCTCGTCATCCGTGAACTCACGGTCCGACCGGGCAGCTCCGGCGATGGTCCGTGAACTGATCTCGCCGCAAGAGACGGCGACACCATAGTTGAGCCCGAACCGCGCCGCATCGTCGAGGATGCCGAACGGATCCGGGATTCCGATCTCGCTCCACCGGGTGGCCCCGGTCATTCCAAAGCCCCAGGCGAGAAGTGGGTCGCGCAGCGCATAGGCCTGTTCGGTGTAGCGATCCTTCCACTCTTGTGGATAGGTCTGGTAGTCCAGCAGAGGGGCGGCGAACCGGATATGAAGGCCGATATAGTATCCAGTTGGGGAGAGAAGCCCCAATTCATGTAGATCCAGTTCGATGCCTAGCTTTATGGACATGTCTTTTTAGACAAGTTGAAAAGAATCCCGTCAAGCTGCAAAACCGTTCTACCGAAGGTTGTAACGAGGTATCGAATGCCCGCTAGAATAAGTCCGGGACTCTTTGCGCGTGTCATGGCTCTGCCCGACGCGGCGCGTGAAGATTTACTGGAATTCATGGGTGGATCCCCTGTGGACGACACGTGTCTGGAAGCGCTGATCGATGACATATCGGCGCGCATCGAGCGCGAGCGGACGCAACGAAAAGCCCAAAGATTGGAACAGAATTAGACGTCCAGCCGGGAGCCAACTAAAAAACCCCGCCAATGGCGGGGTTTTTTGTTTTCCAGCCTGTGGTGACGCTCAGAGCGCGTCTTCGTCCGCGGCCTCGCGCGCCTTGTCGGCAGCGCCCTTGGCATCCACGTCGCGGTCCACGAACTCGATGATCGCCATCGGCGCCATGTCGCCGTAGCGGAACCCGGCCTTCATGATCCGCACATAGCCGCCCTGGCGCTCGGCATAGCGCGGGCCCAGCACGTCAAACAGCTTGGCCACATAGGCATGCTGCTTGAGCTGCGAGGCGGCCTGACGGCGCGCATGCAGGTCGCCACGCTTGGCCAGCGTGATCAGCTTTTCCACGATCGGACGCAGTTCCTTGGCTTTCGGCAAGGTGGTCTTGATCTGTTCATGTTCGATGAGCGACCCGGCCATGTTCGCGAACAGGGCCTTGCGGTGCTCATGGGTGCGGTTCAGGCGGCGATAGCCTCTCGCGTGACGCATTTTCTGTCTCCGTAGCTTTGTTTTGCTTTGTCCGGCGGCCGATGCGTGTCAGCCGCTCTCCTTGGGGCGGATGCCCGGTCGTGCGGGGGTGTAGGCCGGGGGTCACCCCGGCCTTCCCTCAAAACTGGTCTTCGAACTTCTTGGCCAGGTCCTCGATGTTCTCCGGCGGCCAATCCAGGATATCCATCCCCAGATGCAGCCCCATCCCCGACAGCACTTCCTTGATCTCGTTCAAGGATTTGCGGCCGAAGTTCGGCGTGCGCAGCATCTCGGCCTCGGTCTTCTGGATCAGATCGCCGATATAGACGATGTTGTCGTTCTTCAGGCAGTTGGCCGAGCGCACCGACAGCTCCAGCTCGTCCACCTTCTTCAGCAGAAGCGGGTTGAACTCCAGATCGTCCTCTTCGGACTGGCTGCGGGCCGCTTCCGGCTCGTCGAAGTTGACGAAAACCGACAGCTGGTCCTGCAGGATCCGCGCGGCATAGGCCACGGCATCGTCCGGCGTGACCGATCCGTCCGTTTCCAGCTTCAACGTCAGCTTGTCATAGTCCAGCACCTGGCCCTCACGGGTGGGCTGCACGTCATAGGACACCTTCTTGACCGGCGAGAAGATCGCGTCGATCGGGATCAGGCCGATGGGCGCATCCTCGGGACGGTTCTTGTCCGCCGAGACATAGCCCTTGCCGGTGTTCACGATCAGCTCCATGAACAGGTCCGCGCCCTCGTCGAGGTGACAGATCACGTGATCGCGGTTCAGCACCTCGATCCCCGCACTCTCCGAGATATCCCCGGCGGTGACGACCCGCGGACCCTTGGCGGAGATCGACACCCGCTTGGGGCCTTCGACTTCCATGCGGATCGCGACCTGCTTGAGGTTCAGCACGATGTCGGTGACATCCTCGCGCACGCCCGCAACGCTGGAAAATTCGTGCAGCACGTTGTCGATCTGGACGCTGGTGATGGCCGCGCCCTGCAGCGACGACATCAGCACCCGGCGCAACGCGTTGCCCAGGGTCAGGCCGAAGCCCCGCTCCAGCGGTTCCGCAACGACGGTGGCCTGGCGCGCGGGTTCATTGCCCGGCTTGACCTCCAGTTGCGTCGGTTTGATGAGTTCTTGCCAATTCTTGTGGATCATAGGTGTCGCCTCCATACCTGTCTCCAGCGGTGTGATCCGGTGCCAAAGACGCCCGAGGAATAAATGACACCAAGGGCCACGGGAAAAACCCGCGGCCCTCGGGGAAAATGTGTACGCTCAGACGCGGCGGCGCTTGGGCGGACGGCAGCCGTTATGGGCGATCGGGGTCACATCGCGGATCGCCGTGATGTTGAACCCGACAGCCGCCAGGGCGCGCAACGCGCTCTCGCGGCCCGACCCGGGGCCCTGCACCTGAACTTCCAGCGTCTTGACGCCGTGTTCCTGTGCCTTCTTGCCCGCGTCTTCGGCGGCCATCTGGGCGGCGTAGGGGGTGGATTTACGCGAGCCCTTGAACCCCATGGTCCCGGCCGAGGACCACGCGATCGCGTTGCCCTGGACGTCGGAGATGAGGATCTTGGTGTTGTTGAACGAGCTGTTCACATGCGCCACGCCGGCGGCGATGTTCTTGCGCTCTTTCTTCTTCGTGCGCTGCTTGTCACGTGCCATGTCTGCGCCCTCCCCTTACTTCTTCTTGCCGGCAATGGCCTTTGCGGGGCCCTTGCGCGTGCGTGCGTTGGTGTGGGTCCGCTGACCGCGAACGGGGAGGTTGCGGCGATGACGCAGACCGCGGTAGCAGCCCAGGTCCATCAGACGCTTGATGTTCATCTGCGTCTCGCGGCGCAGATCGCCTTCGACCGTGTAGTTGGCGTCGATATGCTCACGGATCGCAAGGATCTCGGCATCCGACAGCTCGTTCAGACGGCGGCTCTCTTCGATGCCCACGGCTTCGCAGATCGCTTGCGCGGAGCTCAGGCCGATCCCGGTGATGTAGGTGAGGGCGATGGGGGTGCGCTTGCCCGTGGGCAGGTTCACGCCAGCAATACGTGCCAAATCATATGTCCTTTTCGGTGCGGTTCCGTCATGCCAGAACCTTTTTTCACAACCAAAATCCCGTGGGGTCTCCACGGGCCCGACCCGGCGACTCGACGATCAGGAATCGCCGCGCGCCGGATGGGTTGACCTAGGCCCGTTCAGACCGGAGGTCAACCCGATTCACAACCTGTCAAGGGGTTTCTTGCCGACCCCGCGCCGCGTGGACCCAATGCCCCGCGTGCAGGGCCGGAAGCTCAGTCCAATGCCGCCGCGATCTCGGAAGCCACCGCGTCCATGGCCCCCATGCCATCCACCGGGCGCAACGTCCCCTTGGCATGGTAATACCCGATCAGCGGCGAGGTCTTCTTGTAGTATTCCATCAGGCGCTGCTTGAGGCTTTCCTCGTTGTCATCCGCCCGGCGCTTGAAATCCGAGGCGCCGCAGTTGCCGCATTTCCCATCCGCCGGGATCGGGCGCAGCGTGTCATTATAGACCTCGCCGCAGCCGCCGCAGGTCGCGCGCCCGGCGATCCGGGCCACGAGGGCCGCGTCGTCCACCCGCATCTCGATCACCGCATCGAGGCTCTGCCCGAGCTTGTCCAGGAGCGCGCCGAGCGCGTCCGCCTGGGCCAGGGTGCGCGGGAACCCGTCGAAGATGAACCCACCGCCGGCCTCTCCGGCCAGCTTCTCCTCGATCAACCCGATGACGATCTCGTCGGTGACCAACTCGCCCCGGTCCATGACCTCGGCCACCCGTTGCCCCATCTCCGTCCCACTGGTCCGGGCCTCGCGGAGCATGTCGCCGGTCGACAGTTGGGTCATGCCCCGCTCTTCGACCAGCTTGCGTGCCTGCGTGCCCTTCCCGGCGCCCGGAGGCCCCAGAAGTATGATATTCATCGACGTGCCGGGCTCCTCTTCCCTTTGCCGCGTTTCTTGCCGCGCAACTGGGACTTCTCGATGAGCCCTTCGTATTGATGCGCGAGCAGATGGGACTGGATTTGCTGGACGGTGTCCATACCCACCGACACGATAATCAGGATCGAGGTGCCGCCGAAATACGCCGTGATCGCCAGTTCGGTCCGCACCATTTCCGGGATGAGGCAGACCAAGGCCAGGTAGCCCGAGCCCACCACCAGAATGCGGCTGACCACGTAATCGAGATATTCCTCGGTCTTCTTGCCCGGCCGGATGCCGGGGATGAAGCCGTTCTGGTTCTTGAGGTTGTCCGCCACATCTTCGGTCTTGAAGGACACGTTCGCGGTGTAGAAATACGTGAAGAAGATGATCATGCCCGCAAAGAACAGCAGGTAGAGCGGCTGCCCGGGTCCGAAATAGGCCAGGATCGTCGACATGATCGGGCCGGAGTTGCCGCCCGAGAAGGTACTGATCGTCGTCGGCAGGAGCAGCAGCGAAGAGGCAAAGATCGCCGGGATCACGCCTGCGGGGTTGATCTTAACCGGCAGGTGCGAAGACCCGCCGTCATACATCTTCATGCCCACCTGGCGGCGCGGATACTGGATGTGGATCTTGCGCAAAGCGCGCTCCATGAACACCACGAAGACCAGCGTCGCCAGCAACATCAGGATCACGCCCAGGATCACCGGGGTCGACAGCGCGCCGGACCGGCCGCTCTCGAAGAACTGCGCCAGCGCCGCGGGCAGCTCGGCGATGATACCGACAAAGATGATCAGCGAAATGCCGTTGCCGATGCCGCGCTGGGTGATCTGCTCGCCCAGCCACATCAGGAACATCGTCCCGCCCACCAGCGTGATCACGCAGGCCGCCCGGAAGAACCAGCCCGGATCGGTCACCAGACCGCCCGATTCAAGGCTGATCGCCAACCCGTAGGCCTGGAAGGTCGCCAGGAACACCGTGCCGTAGCGCGTGTACTGGTTGATCTTCTTGCGCCCCTGCTCGCCCTCTTTCTTGAGTTGTTCGAGCTTGGGCACCATCGCGGTCAGCAGCTGCACGATGATCGAGGCCGAGATATACGGCATGATCCCGAGCGCGAAGATCCCCATCCGGGAAATCGCACCGCCGGTAAACATGTTCAAAACGCCGCCGAGACCCGCGGCCGCCTGGTCCATGAATTCGCGCAGCTGCGCGCCGTCGATCCCCGGCACCGGGATATAGGTGCCCAGCCGGTAGACGATCAGAAGACCCAGGGTGAAGAAGATCCGCTGCCGAAGCTCGGTCGCCTTCCCCAGGGCGGACCAACTCATGTTGGCGGCCATTTGCTCTGCTGCTGATGCCATATCTCGTTCCTCGGGACGTCTCATGAACAACGCCGCCGGACCGTTTCCCGGTCAGGCGGCGCTGGAAAACTGATGCTAGATGTAAGCGCCGCGGGGGCCGCTCACAACCGCTTACGCAGCCGCCTGCGCAGAAGTGACCGCGACGGAGCCGCCCGCCTTCTCGACCGCGTCGATCGCGGACTTCGATGCGCCGGTCACGGTCAGGTCGATCTTGGTGGTGATCTCCCCCTTCGCGAGCACCCGCACACCGTCGAGCTTCCGCCGGATCAGGCCCGAGGCCAGCAGCGCATCCTCGGTGATCGGCTGGCCCGCGTCGAGCTTGCCGGCCTCGATGAACTTCTGGATCAGCCCGAGGTTCACCACAGCGAACTTCTTGCGGTTGCGCATGTTGAAGCCACGCTTCGGCAGGCGCTGGTAGAGCGGCATCTGGCCGCCCTCGAACCCCTTGATCGCCACACCCGAGCGGGACTTCTGGCCCTTGATGCCGCGTCCGCCGGTCTTGCCCATGCCGGAGCCGGGGCCGCGCCCCACCCGCTTGCGGGGTTTGGTGGCGCCGGGATTGTCGCGCAGTTCGTTGAGTTTCATATCGCTTCTCCTTGCCGGATGCGGGGATCGAAGCGAAAGCCCCCGACCTCGGCGTTTCTTGATTGTGAGGGGCGCGCAGCCCCCTCAGGGGCAACGCGGAACAAGGAAGGTCAGCGGCCTTGTCGGACGCCGACCCGGGGCCTCAGCCCTTTTCCTCGATGATCTGGACCATGTGCGGGATCTTGTTGATCATGCCGCGCACCGCCGGCGTGTCTTCCAACTCGCGCGTCTTGTGCATCTTGTTCAGGCCCAGGCCGATCAGCGTCTGACGCTGCTTTTCCGGGCGGCGGATCGGCGAGCCGATCTGCTTGATGACGATGGTTTTTGCCATGTTCCCGTCTCCTTAGGCTTCGGCCGGCTCGGCGGCGGCTTCGGCGGGCTCGCCATCCTTCTTGAGGATGTCGGAGACCTTCTTGCCACGGCGCTGTGCGACCATGCGGGGGCTGGTCTCTTTGCGGAGACCGTCCAGCGTTGCACGGATCATGTTATAGGGGTTCTGCGACCCGATGGACTTCGCCACCACGTCCTGCACGCCCAGCATCTCGAACACGGCACGCATCGGACCACCGGCGATGATCCCGGTGCCCTGGGGGGCGGTACGCATCATCACCTTGCCCGCGCCATGGCGGCCTTCGATGTCGTGATGCAGGGTCCGACCCTCGCGCAGCGGCACGCGGATCATCTGACGCTTGGCCTGCTCGGTGGCCTTGCGGATGGCCTCGGGGACCTCCTTGGCCTTGCCCTTGCCGAAGCCGACACGGCCCCGCTGGTCGCCCACGACCACGAGCGCGGCAAAGCCGAAGCGTTTCCCGCCCTTGACGGTCTTGGAAACACGGTTGATCGCGACCAGGCGGTCGGCGAATTCAGGGGTCTCGTCGCGGTCGTCGCGGCGTCCCCGGCGGTTGTCACGCTCTGCCATTGCGGGCTCCTTGCGTCTGTATTGGGTCAATCCAGGTGGCCTTCACGACCCCGGATCATCGAGAGAACGGCGCACCGCCCCCTGCAACTGTGCGACCGGGCCGACAGGGCCCGACCGAGTGGCAAAGATGCAGGCCGGGGATCGTCCCCGGCCCCACCTCAGAACTTCAGGCCGCCCTCGCGGGCCGCATCGGCCAGCGCCTTCACCTTCCCGTGGAAGAGGAAGCCACCCCGGTCGAAGTAGCACTCTTCGATCCCGGCCTTCTTGGCGCGCTCGGCAATCGCGGCGCCCACCTTGGCGGAGGCCTCGACATTGTTCTTGCCGACGATGCCCAGGTCCTTCTCCAGGGAGGAGGCCGCGGCCAGCGTCCGGCCCTGGACGTCGTCGATCAGCTGCACGCTGATGTTCTTGCCCGAGCGATGCACCGACAGGCGCGGACGCCCGTCTGCCATTTTCTTCAGTTTGTTCCGGACGCGCAGGCGGCGCTTCAAGAACAGGTCTCTTTTGCTGTTTGCCATGTCTCGCGTCCTTACTTCTTCTTGCCTTCCTTGCGGAAGATGAACTCGCCCTTGTAGCGGATGCCCTTGCCCTTGTAGGGCTCGGGCTTGCGCCAGTCGCGGATGTTGGCCGCAACCTGGCCGACGAGTTGCTCATCGGTGCCTTCGATCACGATTTCCGTGACCTTCGGGCAGGTGACCGTGACGCCCGCGGGCACCTCGTAATTCACCTCGTGGGACAGGCCGAGGTTCAGCTTCAGGGTGTTGCCCTGCATCTGCGCCCGGTACCCCACGCCCTGGATTTCCAGCTCTTTCTTGAAGCCGTTCGTGACGCCGGTCACAAGATTGCCGACCATGGTGCGGGACATGCCCCACTGCTGGCGGGCGCGCTTGGACTTGCCGCGCGGCTCGATGGTGATGACGTTGTCCTCGACCTTGAGGGTCACGTCATCGGTGGCGGTGAAGCTGCGGGTGGCCTTGGGCCCCTTCACTTCGATGGTCTGGCCGGACACGGAGGCGGTGACACCTGTGGGCAGCTCGACCGGTTTCTTACCAATACGGGACATCGCGGGACCTCCTTAGAAGACCGTGCAAAGCACTTCGCCGCCAACATTGGCAGTGCGTGCATTTGCATCGGACATGACGCCGCGCGGGGTAGAGACGATGGACACACCCAGGCCCTGGCGGACCGAGGGGATGTCTTTCGACCCCATGTAAACGCGACGGCCGGGCTTGGACACCCGCTTGAGCTCGCGGATCACCGGAACACCCTCGTAGTACTTGAGGCTGATCTCCAGTTCCGGGTGCTTGCTGTCCGCGACCTTCTCGTAGCCACGGATGTAGCCTTCGTCGGTCAGAACATCGAGCACCCAGGCCCGCAGCTTGGAGGCCGGCGTGCGCACGGTGGACTTGCCCCGCATCTGCGCATTCCGGATACGTGTCAGCATATCGCCGAGAGGATCGTTCATCATGTGCTAACCCTCCTTACCAGCTGGACTTCACGAGGCCGGGGATCTGGCCTGCGGAGCCGAGGTCGCGCAGGGCGATCCGGCTGATTTTCAGTTTGCGGTAATAGGCATGCGGACGGCCCGTCAGCTGGCACCGGTTGTGCAGCCGGGTCGCCGAGCTGTTGCGCGGCAGTTCCGCCAGCTTCAGGCGCGCCTTGAAGCGCTCTTCCATCGGCTTGCTGTCGTCATTCGCGATCTCTTTCAAAGCGGCCCGCTTCGCGGCGTATTTCGCCACCAACTTCTGACGCTTCTTCTCGCGTTCGATCATTGCTTTCTTAGCCATATCAGTCTCTCCCGCGCGTCACGAGTTGAAGGGCATGTTGAAATGCTTCAACAGCGCTTTCGCTTCCGCGTCCGAAGCCGCGGTGGTGCAGATGATGATGTCCATGCCCCAGACCTCATCGACCTTGTCGAAGTTGATCTCGGGGAAGACGATGTGTTCCTTGAGCCCCAGGGCATAGTTGCCCCGCCCGTCGAAGGCCGAGCCCTTCACGCCGCGGAAGTCGCGGATGCGGGGCATGGCGATGGTGATCAGACGATCGAGGAACTCGTACATGCGGTCGCCGCGCAGGGTGACCTTGGCGCCGAGCGGCATGTCTTCACGCACCCGGAAGCCCGCGATGGACTTCTTGGCCTTGGTGATGACCGCCCGCTGACCGGCAATCGCGCTCAGGTCGTCCTGAGCCGACTTGGCCTTCTTGCTGTCCTTCACGGCCTCGGCCCCGGCGCCGATATTCAGGACGATTTTGTCCAGGCGCGGGATCATCATGTCGTTCTTGTAACCGAACTCTTCCTTCATGGCGGCGCGGATCGTCTCCGCATAGGCCGCCTTCAGGCGCGGTGTATAGGTGGCAGCGTCCAACATCAGACAACCTCCCCCGTGGTCTTGGCGAAGCGGACCTTCTTGCCGTCTTCCATGCGGAAGCCGACGCGGGTCGGTTTGCCGTTGCTGTCGACGAGCGCCAGGTTGCTCAGGTCGATCGGCATCGCTTGCGGGATGCGGCCGCCCTGGCTGTTCTGGGACTGGCGGGTGTGGCGGATGGCGATGTTCAGCCCGTCAACCACGGCCTTGCCGGTCTTCGGCGAGACGGACGTGATCTCGCCCTCCTTGCCCTTGTCCTTGCCGGCCAGCACGACGACCTTGTCGCCCTTCTTGAGTTTCGCAGCCATCAGAGCACCTCCGGCGCGAGCGAGATGATCTTCATGAAGTTCTTCGCGCGCAACTCGCGAACCACCGGCCCGAAGATCCGGGTGCCGATCGGCTCGTTGTTGTTGTTGAGGATCACGGCCGCGTTGCGGTCGAAGCGGATGGCGGTCCCGTCTTCGCGACGGACCTCCTTGGCGGTGCGCACGACGACGGCCTTGCGGACGTCGCCCTTCTTCACGCGACCGCGCGGGATGGCTTCCTTCACCGAGACGACAATGATGTCGCCGACGGAGGCGTATTTACGCTTGGACCCACCCAGAACCTTGATGCACTGAACACGGCGTGCGCCGGAGTTGTCAGCGACATCCAGATTGGTTTGCATCTGGATCATGTGGTTTCTCCCGACCTTTGGAGACAGCGATGCGAGCCGCCCCAGGGTTTCGATAAATCGCGAAAGCGATGCCTCAGTTGGCGATCACTTCCCAACGTTTGGTTTTCGACATCGGCGCGCATTCCTGAATGCGGACCTTGTCCCCGACCTTGAACGCGTTCTCGGCGTCATGGGCGCGGTATTTCTTCGACTTCCGGATCGTCTTCTTCAGAACCGGGTGGGTGAAGCGGCGCTCCACGGACACGGTGACGGTCTGGGCATTCGCGTCGCTGGTCACAACGCCATTCAGAATACGCTTGGGCATGTGCGGCGCTCCTTATTCGGTCGCGGCCGCAGCGGCGGCCTTTTCGGTCAGGATCGTGGCCACCCGGGCCACATCGCGGCGCACGGAGCGCATGCGGGCAGTGTTCTCGAGCTGGCCGGTGGCCTGCTGGAAGCGCAGGTTGAAGGCTTCCTTCTTCAACGCGGCCAGCTGATCCCGCAGCTCGTCCGGCGTCTTGTCACGCAGTTCCTGGGCGTTCATCGCCATTTCCTTTTTTCAACGTCACCAGTGGGCCCCTTTTCATGCGTTGCCGCATGCCGGGTCACCTCGATTCTGGTGGAGTCCAAGATGAGAGGGCCGTATAGGCCCCCCAGAGACCCATGGCAAGCCCGCATTTCCCTGTTTTCCAAGGGGTGCGTCGGGTTGCCGACCCAGACCCGGAAAGGAAGGCCCATGCCCGCGATCACTTCTCTCTTCGTCACCCGGCTCTACCGCGCGCAACTGGCCGAGTTCGGACCCGCCCTGGACCCGGGCGAGCTGGAGAAATCCTGCCTCGTGATCGCCGAAGATGACGATGCCGGACAGGACTGGTGCGAGCAGAACGGCTATCCCGGCTACACCTCCTACGCGTCGCTCACAGACCTGCCCTGGCGCTTCCCGATCTTCGCCGATCTCGTCAAGGCGCTCGATGCCCATGTCGCCGCCTTCGCCGAGGATCTCGCCTTCGACCTCGATGGCCGCGCGCTGAAACTCGAAGACATCTGGATCAACATCCTGCCCCAGGGCGGGATGCATGCGAGCCACATCCACCCCCATTCGGTGATCTCCGGCACCACCTACGTGGCCATGCCCGAAGGCACCTCCGCCCTGAAACTCGAAGACCCCCGGTCGGCCCGCATGATGGCCGCCCCCGCCCGGCTGAAAGACGCCCCCGAAGACCTGCAAACCTTCGTCTACGCCAAACCGGCCGTCGGCGATGTCCTCCTGTGGGAGAGCTGGCTCCGCCACGAGGTCCCAATGAACATGGCCGAGGAAGAACGCATCTCCGTCAGCTTCAATTACGCCTGGGCATAGACGGAGAGCCCACGCCGCCTATCTGTTCCGCGACCGGAACCGGAGGCTGCGATGACCGACCTTGTGCTCTTGATGTCCGCCACCCTGCTGGGCGGCATGGTGTTCTACAGCTTCGGCTTCGCGCCGGTCCTGTTCGCGCAACTCCCGATGGAGCGGGTGCGGCCACTGCTGCGGGGCACCTTCCCCTACTACTACCTCGCGGTGATCGGGCTCTCGGCGGTCACGGCGGTCGCGGCCTGGTTCGTCTCCCCGCTGGCCGCCGGGCTGTTCGCGGCGATCGCGCTCAGCACCGTCTACGCCCGCCAGATCCTCATGGCCCAGATCAACGCCGCCACGGATCGCGGCGACAAAAAAGCCTTCGGTATGCTCCACGGCCTGTCGGTGGTGATCCAGCTGATCCAGATCGGCCTTGCGGGCTGGGCGGTGGTTTTGGTGGGGTAGAACACTTGGGATGGAGCACCGTCAGCGTCGTGCGGCGTCTTTTGAGAAAACGAAGCGAACTACCCAAAATTGTACATGCAGTAAAACGAAGCAAACGAGTAAGAACTCAACCCACTGCAACGCGGCAAAAGCCGTTGTAGCACCCATAACTTCATATGTTTCAAAAGAGAGCACTGCCGACCCTTCTTGAACAGGGCTATTCCGCCTCAGGTTTTCTGCGAAAGAACGGAGGCCAGCGTGCGCACTTCCAAGGCAGAATACCAAGGGGGCCAAGAAAACCCACTGCCCGTAATACAGGTATAGAAAGTAAAAACGCTCAAGAGCATGTCGATTTGCATGGGCAACCCACGATAGGAAGGCAAGTGGCCCAAACATGAACGGAATAAGTGCGAGGAGATTATTCCACGCCCAAGGCCAAATCAGAAAGCTGCCTAGAAGATCATGCTCCACGTTTAATGCACTCCACGCGACCAAGCCGTTCCCTGGCGAGGTCTTCTCTTACTCAAACGATGCAACATAGGAACGATTTTCGCTAGGCGCTTGAGACTGGCTCGACGGACGTGCTCTCGCCATCAGGCGTTCAGATAGCCCGCGAGCAGCGAGATGAACGCGCCCACATGGACCACCATGATCGCGCGGTCCTTCCACATCACGCCCACGGCAAACCACAGGAAGATACCCGCAAAGAAGAACCAGATGTTCCACGGCACAAGGTTGAGCCCTGTCAGGCCGTAGCCGATCAGTTGAATGATCGTGGCGATCCATTTGACGATGTCGACGGGTTTGAGCGTGTCTGCGGTCATGGTAATTCCAACGCGGCAAGGGAGAGACGAAAAAGCCCCCGCCGTGTAGGCGGGGGCCTTGAAACTCGGAAGGTGCGGGGCCCGGACGCTTTTCTGCGAAAACCGCCTACACCCAACTGGTCAGAAAACGCTTTCGCGTTTTCGACCGGGTCACCAGTCCTCGCGGACGACCGTGCGGGTCTTGATCGGCAGCTTCATGGCCGCCAGGCGCAGGGCCTCGCGGGCCACGGGCTCGGAGACACCGTCGATCTCGAACATGATCCGGCCCGGCTTGACCTTGCAGGCCCAGAAATCGACGGAGCCCTTGCCCTTACCCATCCGAACTTCGACGGGCTTGGAGGTCACCGGCAGGTCCGGGAAGATCCGGATCCAGACTCGGCCCTGACGCTTCATGTGACGCGTCATGGCCCGGCGGGCGGCTTCGATCTGGCGGGCGGTGATCCGCTCGGGTTGCAGGGCCTTCAGACCGTAGGTGCCGAAGTTCAGGTCAGACCCGCCCTTCGCCTCGCCCCGGATGCGGCCCTTGAACTGTTTGCGGAATTTCGTGCGCTTTGGTTGCAGCATCGTTCAATACTCCTCAGCGATCCCGGCGCGGGCGACCGCCACCCTGGGGACGCGGGCCACCGCCTTCTTGCAGCTCGGCATGACGCCGATCGCGCGCTTGCGGATCGTGCTCCATGATCTCGCCCTTGAAGATCCAGACCTTGATCCCGATGATGCCGTAGGCCGTGGTGGCCTCGACATTGGCGAAGTCGATATCCGCGCGCAGGGTGTGCAGCGGCACACGCCCCTCACGGTACCACTCGGTCCGCGCGATTTCCGCACCGCCGAGACGCCCCGCCAGGTTCACCCGGATGCCTTGCGCGCCCATGCGCACGGCGTTCTGCACCGCGCGCTTCATGGCGCGGCGGAAGGACACCCGACGCTCCAGCTGCTGGGCGATGCTCTCGCCGACCAGGGCCGCGTCCAGCTCCGGCTTGCGGACCTCGACGATGTTCAGATGCAGCTCGCTGTCGGTCATCGCCGCGATCTTGCGGCGCAGACCTTCGATATCCGCACCCTTCTTGCCGATGATGACACCGGGACGGGCGGTGTGGATCGTCACCCGGCACTTCTTGTGCGGACGCTCGATGATCACACGGCTGATGCCGGCCTGCTTGCATTCTTCCTTGATGAACTCGCGGATCTTCAGATCCTCGAGCAGCAGGTCACCATAGTCCTTGGTGTCTGCATACCAACGGCTGTCCCAGGTCCGGTTGACCTGAAGCCGCATGCCGATGGGATTAACCTTGTTACCCATTATGCCTGCTCCTCAACTTGACGGACCTTGATGGTGATTTCCGCAAAGGGCTTGATGATCTTGCCGAACCGGCCACGGGCCCGGGGACGCCCGCGCTTCATGGTCAGGTTCTTGCCGACCCAGGCTTCCGCGACGATCAGCTCGTCGACGTCCAGCCCATGGTTGTTCTCGGCATTGGCGATCGCGGATTGAAGGCACTTCTTCACGTCCACGGCGATCCGCTTGTGCGAGAAGGTCAGATCGGCAAGCGCCTTGTCGACCTTCTTGCCCCGGATCATCTGCGCGACGAGGTTGAGCTTCTGCGGCGAGGTGCGCAGCATGCGCGTCTTGGCCATCGCCTCGTTCTCAGCCACGCGGCGGGGATTCTTGTCCTTACCCATGACTTACTTCCTCTTCGCTTTCTTGTCCGCCGCGTGACCGTAATAGGTCCGGGTCGGAGAGTACTCGCCAAACTTCTGGCCGATCATGTCCTCGGTGACGTTCACCGGGATGTGCTTGCGACCGTTGTAGACCCCGAAGGTGAGGCCCACGAACTGCGGCAGGATGGTGGAGCGGCGCGACCAGATCTTGATCACTTCGTTGCGGCCCGACTCGCGGGTCTTCTCGGCCTTCTTGAGGACGTAAGCGTCGACAAAGGGGCCCTTCCAAACAGAACGCGTCATCTATCAGCGGCCCTTCTTCTTGGCGTGCCGCGAGCGGATGATCAGCTTGCTGGACGCCTTGTTCTTGTTGCGGGTACGGGCCCCCTTGGTCGGCTTGCCCCAGGGGGTGACCGGGTGACGCCCGCCAGAGGTCCGGCCCTCACCACCACCATGGGGGTGATCGACGGGGTTCATCACGACACCGCGCACGGAAGGACGAATGCCCTTGTGCCGGTTGCGACCCGCCTTGCCGAGGTTCTGGTTCGAATTGTCCGGGTTCGACACGGCACCGACGGTGGCCATGCATTCCTGCCGCACAAGCCGCAGCTCGCCCGAGCTCAGACGGATCTGGGCGTAGCCGCCATCGCGGCCGACGAACTGGGCATAGGTGCCCGCCGCACGGGCGATCTGGCCGCCCTTGCCGGGCTTGAGCTCGATGTTGTGCACGATCGTGCCGATCGGCATGCCCGAGAACGGCATCGCGTTGCCCGGCTTGATGTCGGCCTTCTGAGAGGCCACCACCTTGTCGCCCACGGCAGTCCGCTGAGGGGCCAGGATATAGGCCTGCTCGCCATCGGTGTAGGTGACCAGCGCGATGAAGGCGGTCCGGTTCGGGTCATATTCGATCCGGGTGATCACGCCTTCCACGTCGAACTTGCGACGCTTGAAATCCACGATCCGGTAGAGACGCTTTGCCCCGCCACCCCGGCGGCGCATCGTGATCCGTCCAGTGTTGTTCCGGCCACCCTTCTTGGACAAACCCTCGGTGAGGGATTTGACCGGACGGCCTTTCCACAACTCGGAACGGTCGATCAGAACCAGCCCACGCTGGCCCGGCGTCGTCGGCTTATACGACTTGAGTGCCATGCTTTCTGTCTTCCGTTGTTGCGTGCCGGGTAGAACCCGGCTTCTCGGTTTGAAGGGCCCCGAAGGTCCCCATCTCGCTTGGTCGCAGGCCGGGGCTCTGCCCGGCACCAAACCAAAATCAAAGCCCCGGACGAATCCGGGGCCTTGCGGATGGGGTCTCGTACGGCAGTCAGGTCAGGGCGTCAAGCGCCACAGGCGATATCGGCCCACCGACACCGAGCAGGCCCAGCCCGCCACGCAAAAAGCCCCGCAGGAAGCGGGGCTTTGAGCCGTCGTCACGAGGGATGCGTCAACCTCAGAAGCGGTAGGCCGCCTTGATGTGAAGCGTGTTGAGGTCCACGTCGTCGAAGCTGTGGTACATGTACTCGCCCCCGACGGTCCAGTTATCGCCCACCCGGTAGTCATAGCCGAGGCCAAGGAGCCAGTTCGTATCGCTGCCGTCGATTCCGTCGAACACGTCACCGGCGCTGTCGAGGCTGCCATAGGCGATGCCCGCCGTGCCGTAGAGCAGGCCGTTGCCGATCTCCCGCCCGACGATGAGCTTCAGACGCGCGATCTCGTCAAAGCTCGCGGTGTCCCCGCCATCCTCGGTGATCTCCAGATCGGCCCAGTCGTACTGGACCTCGGGGCCGACATACCAGCCGGAGCCCACGTCAAACAGGTAACCGGCGGTCAAACCCCCGATGAAACCATCATCATTGTCGTCGCCATCGATGGCCGCATCGATGTCGAAGTCGCCATAGGCGTAGCCGAGCTGGGCACCGATATAGCCACCCGCCCAGAAGGGCGCGGGCGCCGGGACGGGCGCCACCATCACCGGCGCGACGGGCGCAGGCTCCGGGTTCCCCGCGTAAAGGCTTCCTGTGGAAGCCGCCAAAACAAGTCCGAACGCAGTAGCAGTACGGAACATTTCTTTCCCCTTTGTGTGGAAGTAGGATGAAGTCATATCATCCAAACGCACCCCACTCCATGGGGTTCCGCAGGGCGCGAATTAATTTGAGCGTCTCATTGCTTGCGGGCCACAGGCCCCGGCGCCTCTGCACCGTAATGACGGAATGCCTGGCGGGCACGACGCCCACGCCAGGCAGAAAACCCGGCACCTCCTGCGCCCGAAATCCTCAGCAGCGCACGCCACCACCCCCGCCCGACGTACCCCCGAAGCGCACAAACTGCGGCCCCAACCCGCCAAGAGCAACGCCCCGGCCGAAAGCAGGGCCTTGCGGATGAGGTCGTGCAGGGAGTTCAGAGCCCTAGGGTAGAGGCTCGTTCGCAGTGCAACTTCGGCTAGCTAACGGTGAGTACGGATGTAATTTCCACCTATCTCCACCCAAAAACGGCGCGCAACTCTAGAGCACGCGATTTCCCACTCGCTTTCAATCAATTCGATTGCTTCTCTGACTCTGTGGACCGCTTGGGGCTCTGAGCAACGAAACTGCAGTAAATGCAAACTGCGAAAACGCAGCTTGCCCACACCGTTCTGCTTCGCAATCTGTCGCATGTCTTTATCCACGGCAACCAAGATCGCTTCGTTGCGCTGTGCAATCTCTGCGACCAAAGTGTCCGGCGATCCCCTAGCCATCACGTCCTGCATATATGTTACCTTGTGGTTCCTTTCCGCGAGGAACCTGCCTACAGATCGAGGCGCGCCTTCATCCATGAACAGTGGCAGTATCAAGCCGCCTCATCATCCGCCAAGGCCGCCTCAACGTCATCTTGGGTCAAAGTCGGATACTCGTCCAAAATCTCCGTTACGGTGAACCCTGCCTCGCGGAATGCCCTTATCGCTGAAACAGGGACACGCGTGCCCGCCACAACGCGTCTGTTGTGCATAACACGACGTTTCTGGGCGACTTGACCGATACAGGCGTCGTCTCGTTTCAAAAACTCTTTGAGCCCTGCATCCAGTTCATCGAGTGTTTCGGCGAGTGAGATCGCCATTATCTTTTGCCCCGAAACAACTTGCTCCGGTTCCCCTGTTTTTGGGTGAAAGAAAGCAACTTCATCCCCATCAACCCAAAGCTTCAAGCCTCGCCAAACCGTGGGATCAAACTCAGACAGTCGTTGCTTTACGATCCGCAGCCGTTGAAGCGGAACTTTCTTGCGAAGCCTGGCGACAACCTTCAATGAAACGAGATCAAGGTAACTGTAAATGCGGCTGAAAGGGTCACCACGCTCTTCCCACGCGTACTCAGGGCAAAAAAAGTCCGTATCATCCCAGTAACGCAGCTGCCTGACGGAGATCCCCGTCAAACGAGAAACTTGCTCGTCCGTGAAAGCGGTTATGACGTCTGAGTTAGCCACGAGTTCTTCCTAAGTCGCATTCCGAATATAGTACCTTCATGCCCCGCGTGACCAGTCACAGTTCGACCTGTCAGGTTTGTGTGTTGCAAATCCTCCAGCCTTTGTCCTGATTTCGCATGCAGGCACCCCGCCCCGATCACGCGCGCATGCCGTAGCAGTGATCGTTTGGTGATCCGAGTTTATTCGCTTTCCCCCCGTCCGCGCGGCAAGTCTTGACCTGCACGGACACCGTGCAACGTCGACATCTCTCAGAGCGGTCGGCGTTCGGACCATACCCCAGCGAGGAAAACCCCATGCCCAAAACCCTGTCCCTGAAATCTCTCCGGACCGGCTTTGTCGTCGCGACCCTGGCCACCACCCTGTCCCTCGGCACCGCCTTCGCCGCCGACGAGGTGTTCATCACCGACGCCGACATGAATATCGCGATCAACGGCTACGATCCGGTCGCCTATCACACTGCCGGGGCCCCCACCAAGGGCGTCGCGGAGTTCAAGGCGGAGTATGACGGGGCCGTCTACAAGTTCTCGTCGGCCGAGAACAAGGCGGCCTTCGAGGCCGATCCCGCCGCCTTCGCCCCGGCCTTCGGCGGCTGGTGCACTGTGGGCGCCTCCAAGGGCAAGAAGATCGCCACCCAGCCCGAATTCTTCGACATCGTGGACGGCCAGCTTTACCTGAACTCCTCCGAAGGCGCGCATGACCTCTACCTGCGCCAGACGACCCAGACCATCGACACGGCCACCACCAACTGGCCCGAGATCGTGAGCACGCCGGCCTCGGAGCTCTGATCCGACCAGCCACCGCAGAGAGGTCGGGGCGCGCAACACGCGCGACCGGCCTCGCCTCGGGAATGCGCCGCAGAACGGGGACGCAGACGCAGGTTTGACTGCCGCCCAAAGGCGCGCCTAGGGTGGGGGGAAATCTCATGTCTGCCACGTCCGGAGCTTTCCCATGCGTATCCCGTCCCTGACCGCCCTCACCCTGGCCTGTCTTGCCATGGGCACCGGCCTCGCCGCCGCGGCCTGCGATGGCTCCACCGGGCGCGGATGGGCCAGCGGCAAGGGCACCGGCAGTTACGAGATGACCGGCAGCGGCCCCTGCCTGATCCCCTTCGTCGGGTTCTTCTCTAATGGCGGGCAGGATTTTACCGAGGCAACCGAGGTCTCCCTGCGCAAGGCCCCGAAATCGGGCACGGTCGGCCTGACCCGGCGCGGCATCACCTATACGCCCAACGCGGGCTTCAAGGGCCGGGACGAGTTCTGCACCATCAACCGCAGCAGCGCGGTGCCTGGCGAAACGCTCGGCGGCTGCTACACGATCACCGTCCGCTAGGCGCGCCCGTTCGACTTTTTCGAAACCTGCGTGCGGAGGTGCCCGACACTTGCCCGACACATGGCCGACAGTTGTCCGACGCCGATCCGACCGAAGTTTCCCCCCAAGATCCCGGCTCCCGATTCTGCGCGCCCGAGGGCACGGGATCGCGCCATCGGCGGGCGCGGCCCCCGGCGCGGGGCGCGCGGCGATAGGACCAGGAATGCACAGGCCCCCGGTGCCGCGGCCCGGACTTCACCTTGCACCCCGGGCCAAGCTGCTGTTCTATATGATGAAACAAGGAGGTGGATGATGAGATTTGTCATGGGGCTGGCGGCACTGGCGCTGGCGGGCTGCACCGCGCAGGATCTCGGCCTCGCCCCGCCCGAGGACGGACCGATCACCCGCGCGCTGGCGGGCAAGACCCTCACCCTCGACGGCGCCCCCGAATTCCAGGTAACCTTCGCCAAAGACGGCACAATTTCCGGCTTCGCCGAAGGGCGCTGGAGCGTCACCGACGGTGCCTACTGCCGTACCCTGACCGGCCCGCCCGGCATGGCCGGTACCGAATGCCCCGTGACGGAGCTGTCAGGCGAAACCGTCACCTTCACCTCCTCCACCGGGCGGAGCACCTGGCGGATTTCGCCCGCACCGGACGCCTAGAGATCGCACCACACCCCAGATGCAAGAAGCCCCGGCCTGTTCAGGACCGGGGCTTCTCAATCAGGATGGAGAGCGGGGTTCCCCCCGCCACGGCCTCACAGACCGGTGGACACGTCGATGGTGTTACCCTCTTCGAGCGTCACATAAGCCTTCTTGACGTCCTTGCGCTTGCCCGGGGTGCCGCGGAAGCGCTTGGTCTTGCCCTTGGTGATGGTGGTGTTGACCGCCTTCACCTTCACACCGAAGAGCGCCTCGACGGCCTCCTTGATCTGGGGCTTGTTGCTGTCGATGGCCACTTCGAAGACCACGGCGCCGTTTTCGGACGCCAAGGTGGCCTTCTCGGTGATGATCGGCTTGCGGATCACGTCGTAATGCTGTGCTTTGGCGGTCATTTCAGTCGTGCCTCCAGTGCTTCGACACCCGCCTTCGTCAACACCAGGGTGTCGCGCTTGAGGATGTCATAGACGTTTGCGCCCATGGACGGCAGCACATCGAGCGTGTCGATATTGGCCGCGGCCTTGGCGAAGCCCGCATCCACCTGCGCCCCGTCGATCACAAGCGCGCGCTTCCAGCCCAGGTTCTTGATCTGCTTGGCCAGGGTTGCGGTCTTGCCTTCGGAGGTCGCCATGTCGATCACCACAAGCTCGCCTGCCTTGGCCTTCGCGGACAAGGCGTGCTTCAGACCCAGCTTGCGGAATTTCTTCGGCAGGTCATGGGCGTGGCTGCGCGGGGTCGGACCCTTGTAGATACCACCCTTGCGGAAGATCGGCGCAGACCGCGCACCGTGGCGTGCGCCGCCGGTGCCTTTCTGGCGATAGATCTTCTTGGTGGAGTAGCTGACTTCCGAGCGGGTCTTGACCTTGTGGGTGCCGGCCTGCGCCTTGTTGCGCTGCCAGCGGACCACGCGGTGCAGGATATCCGCACGCGGCTCCAGCCCGAACAGGGCCTCGTCCAGCTCGACCGAGCCGGCCGCTTCGCCGTCCAGTTTGATGACGTCGAGTTTCATTCGTCACCTTCCTTCTTCTCGGCTTCGATCTGAGCCTCGGCCTGTTTCAGAGCGGCTTCCTCGGCAGCAGCCGCTTCGGCGGCCGCAGCCTCCTCAGCAGCCTTCGCTTCGGCTTCCGCCGCGGCGGCAGCTTCCTCGGCCAGACGCTTGGCCTCTTCGGCCGCGGACTTCAGCGCCGCGGGCAGGATCACGTTCTCGGGCACGGGCTTCTTCACCGCGTCCTTGATCGTCACCCAGCCACCCTTCGATCCCGGGACAGCGCCCTTGATCATGATCAGGCCGCGATCGGCATCGGTGCGCACGACCTGCAGGTTCTGCGTGGTCACCCGCGCAGCGCCCATGTGGCCGGCCATCTTCTTGCCCTTGAACACCTTGCCAGGGTCCTGGCACTGACCGGTGGAGCCGTGCGAGCGGTGCGAGATCGACACACCGTGGGAGGCCCGCAGGCCGCCGAAATTGTGCCGCTTCATCGCACCGGCAAAGCCTTTGCCGATCGAGGTGCCGGAGACATCCACGTACTGGCCTTCGAAGTAATGATCGGCGGTGATTTCCTCACCGACATTGATCAGGTTCTCGGGCGCCACGCGGAATTCCGCAACCTTGCGCTTGGGCTCGACCGAGGCGGCGGCGAAATGGCCGCGCATGGCCTTCGTCGTCCGCTTGGCCTTGGCCGTCCCCGCCCCGAGTTGCACGGCCGAGTAGCCGTCCTTCTCGGCGGTGCGCTGTGCCACCACCTGCAGCTTGTCCAGCTGCAGCACGGTGACGGGCACCTGCTTGCCGTCTTCCATGAACAGGCGGGTCATGCCCACCTTCTTTGCAATCACTCCAGAGCGCATCTGTCTTGCCCTCCTCAGACCGAAATCTGCACGTCCACACCCGCCGCGAGGTCGAGCTTCATCAGCGCGTCCACGGTTTGGGGGGTCGGATCGACGATGTCGAGAAGACGCTTGTGCGTGCGGATCTCGAATTGGTCGCGGGACTTCTTGTCCACGTGCGGACCACGGAGAACCGTGAACTTCTCGATCTTGTTCGGGAGCGGGATCGGCCCGCGCACCTGGGCACCGGTCCGCTTGGCGGTGTTGACGATTTCCTGGGTGCTGGCGTCCAGCACACGGTAATCGAACGCCTTGAGACGGATGCGAATGTTCTGGCTTTGGATGGCCATTGTCATTGCCTTTCGCGGCTTGAGATTGAGAGGAGGAGCGGCGGGTTACGCCACCCCTCGTCGAACCTGTCGGGCGGGATCCTGTCCCGCCCTGCTGGTCATGGTTACTCGATGATCTTCGACACGACGCCTGCGCCGACGGTGCGGCCGCCTTCGCGGATGGCGAAGCGCAGGCCGTCTTCCATGGCGATCGGCGCGATCAGTTCGACGCCGAACTTCAGGTTGTCGCCCGGCATCACCATCTCGGTGCCCTCCGGCAGCGTCACCGTCCCGGTCACGTCCGTGGTCCGGAAGTAGAACTGCGGCCGGTAGTTGGCGAAGAACGGCGTGTGGCGGCCGCCCTCTTCCTTCGTGAGGATATACGCCTCGGCCTCGAACTTGGTGTGCGGGGTCACCGAGCCCGGCTTGCAGAGCACCTGGCCCCGCTCCACGCCTTCGCGGTCCACGCCGCGCAGCAGCGCGCCGATATTGTCGCCCGCCTCGCCGCGGTCCAGCAGCTTGCGGAACATCTCGACGCCCGTGCAGGTGGTCTTCTTGGTGTCGCGGATGCCGACGATCTCGATCTCATCGCCCACGTTGATCACGCCCCGCTCGACGCGGCCGGTGACGACCGTTCCGCGGCCGGAGATCGAGAACACGTCCTCGATCGGCATCAGGAAGGGCTGGTCCACCGCGCGCGCCGGGGTCGGGATGTAGTCATCCACCGCCTTCATCAGCTCGGCGATCTTCTGCTCGCCGATCTCCGGGTCACGGCCCTCGAGCGCGGCCAGAGCCGAGCCCGCGATGATCGGGATGTCGTCGCCCGGATACTCGTAGGAGCTCAGCAGCTCGCGGATCTCCATCTCGACGAGCTCCAGAAGCTCCTCGTCATCGACCTGGTCGACCTTGTTCATGAACACGACCATGTAGGGGATGCCCACCTGGCGGCCCAGAAGGATGTGCTCGCGCGTCTGCGGCATCGGCCCGTCCGCGGCGTTCACCACCAGGATCGCGCCGTCCATCTGCGCCGCACCGGTGATCATGTTCTTGACGTAGTCGGCGTGGCCGGGGCAGTCCACATGGGCGTAGTGGCGCGCGTCGGTCTCGTATTCCACATGCGCCGTCGAAATCGTGATCCCGCGCGCCTTCTCTTCCGGAGCGCCGTCGATCTCGTCATAAGCCTTGAAGTCGCCGAACTGCTTCGTGATCGCAGCCGTCAGCGTCGTCTTGCCGTGGTCAACATGCCCGATCGTACCGATGTTCACATGCGGTTTCGAACGCTCAAACTTTTCCTTAGCCATGGTGGCCTCCTCATCTTGTTGGGTGGCGGGGTAGCCCCGCCCTACGGGTCGTGGGTAGGGCGGGGTTCACCCCGCCGTCCCGTTATGCGAATTTTTCCTGGATTTCCTGGCTGATATTGGCCGGAACCGGATCGTAATGGTCGAACTGCATCGTGAACTGCGCGCGGCCCGAGGACATGGAACGCAGGGTATTGATGTAGCCGAACATGTTGGCCAGCGGCACGAAGGCGTTGATCGCCACGGCGTTGCCGCGCGGTTCCTGCCCCGTGACCTGGCCGCGACGGGAGGTCAGGTCGCCGATGATGCCACCGGTATACTCTTCGGGTGTCACCACCTCGACCTTCATCACGGGCTCCAGCAGCTTGGCACCGGCCTTCTTCATGCCTTCGCGCATGCCCATGCGGGCCGCGATTTCGAAGGCCAGGACCGAGCTATCCACGTCGTGGAACTTGCCGTCGACCAGGGCGACCTTGAAGTCGATGACCGGGAAGCCGGCGAGCGGGCCGCTGTCCATCACGGACTTGATGCCTTTTTCCACGCCCGGGATGTATTCCTTGGGCACGGCACCGCCGACGATCTTGGACTCGAAGGAATAGCCTTCGCCCGGCTCCGTCGGGGAGATGACCAGCTTGACCTCGGCGAACTGACCCGACCCACCGGATTGCTTCTTGTGGGTATAGGTGTGCTCGACCTCGTGACCGATGGTCTCGCGGTAAGCCACCTGGGGCGCGCCGATATTGGCCTCGACCTTGAACTCGCGCTTGAGACGATCCACCAGGATGTCGAGGTGCAATTCGCCCATGCCCTTCATGATGGTCTGACCGGACTCGATGTCAGTCTCGACGCGGAAGGACGGGTCCTCTGCCGCCAGACGTGCCAGACCCTGAGACATCTTCTCCTGGTCGTTCTTCGTCTTCGGCTCCACGGCGATCTCGATCACCGGGTCCGGGAAGGTCATGGTTTCCAGCACCACCGGTTCCTTGACGTCGCACAGCGTGTCGCCGGTCGTGGTGTCCTTCAGGCCCGCGAGCGCGATGATGTCGCCGGCAAAGGCTTCCTCGATCTCTTCGCGGTTGTTAGAGTGCATCATCATCATCCGACCGATGCGCTCTTTCTTGCCCTTGGTGGAGTTGAGAACGGTGTCGCCCTTGTTCATGGTCCCGGAGTAGATCCGGGTGAAGGTCAGGGAGCCCACGAAGGGGTCGTTCATGATCTTGAACGCGAGGCCGGAGAACGGCATGTCGTCATCCGCCCGGCGGGGGATGTTGCGCTCTTCGTTCTCGTCGCCGGGCGCGAAGCCCATGTAGTCAACCACGTCGAGCGGGCTCGGCAGGTAATCGATCACGGCATTGAGCAGAGGCTGAACGCCCTTGTTCTTGAACGCGGAGCCGCCCAGGACCGGCACGAAATGCAGCGCGAGCGTGCCCTTGCGCAGCAGCGCGCGCAGGGTCGGCACGTCAGGCTCGTTGCCTTCCAGGTACTCCATCATCGCGTCGTCGTCTTCTTCGACGGCCGCTTCGATCATCTTGCCGCGCCACTCCTCGCAGACATCCTTGAGGCTGTCGCGGATCTCGCCCTTGACCCAGCTCGCGCCGAGATCGTCGCCCTTGTAGACCCACTCCTGCATGGTCACGAGATCGACAAGCCCTTCGAGCTCGTTCTCGGAGCCGATCGGAATGGCCACGGGCACGGCGCGGGCGCCGGTCCGGTCCTCGATCATGTGGACACAGTTGAAGAAGTCCGCGCCGATCTTGTCCATCTTGTTGACGAACACGATGCGCGGCACCTTGTACCGGTCGGCCTGGCGCCAGACGGTCTCGGTCTGGGGCTCGACACCGGCATTGGCGTCCAGAACGCAGACCGCGCCATCGAGCACGGCGAGCGAACGCTCGACCTCGATGGTGAAGTCGACGTGGCCGGGTGTGTCGATGATGTTCAGACGGTGCTTGGGCGTGTCGGCGGTCTCGCCATCCTCGGTGCGCTCCCAGAAGGTGGTCGTCGCAGCGGAGGTGATGGTGATCCCGCGTTCCTGCTCCTGCTCCATCCAGTCCATGGTGGCCGCGCCATCATGGACTTCGCCGATGTTGTGGGACTTGCCGGTGTAGTACAGGATGCGCTCCGAGCAGGTGGTCTTGCCCGCATCGATATGCGCCATGATCCCGAAGTTACGGTACCGGTCGAGGGGATAGTCGCGTGCCATTGGTTCGGTCCTAGGCTAGAGATGATTACCAGCGGTAGTGGCTGAAGGCCTTGTTGGCTTCGGCCATCTTGTGGGTGTCTTCGCGCTTCTTCACGGCGGACCCACGGGAGTTCACGGCATCGACCAGCTCGCCGGCGAGACGCTCTTCCATGGTGTTCTCGTTCCGCGCCCGGGAGGCGTTGATCAACCAGCGGATCGCCAGGGCTTCGCGGCGCTCGGGGCGCACTTCGACCGGCACCTGGTAGGTGGCGCCACCAACCCGGCGGGAGCGAACCTCGACCGACGGCTTGATGTTGTCGAGGCACTCGTGGAACACCTCCAGCGGCGAGCGCTTGAGCTTGCTTTCAACGCGGTCGAACGCGTTGTAGACGATCTTCTCGGCGGCGGATTTCTTGCCGTCGATCATCAGGTTGTTCATGAACTTGGTCAGAACGCGGTCACCAAACTTGGCGTCCGGCAGAACTTCGCGTTTTTCGGCGGCGTGACGGCGAGACATCTACTCTTCCTCTTACTTCGGACGCTTCGCGCCGTACTTCGAACGGCGTTGCTTACGATCTTTGACGCCCTGGGTATCCAGAACACCGCGCAGGATGTGGTAACGCACACCCGGAAGGTCCTTGACGCGACCACCCCGGATCAGGACCACGGAGTGCTCCTGGAGGTTGTGGCTTTCCCCGGGAATATAGCTGATCACCTCAAACCCGTTGGTCAGGCGCACTTTCGCGACTTTCCGCATGGCCGAGTTCGGCTTCTTCGGCGTGGTCGTGTAGACCCGCGTGCAGACGCCGCGCTTCTGCGGGCAGCTCTCCAGGTGCTGGGACTTGGAGCGTTTTACTTTGGGCTGCCGCGGCTTGCGGATCAGCTGTTGAATCGTTGGCATTCCGGTTCCCCGTTTAGCTCGTCATGACATCGCGCGACGGTCGCGCAGATTACGTATGGCGCCTTGCGCGTCCGCAAAGCACAAAACCGCGGACGGACCCTTCGCGGGACCGACGCGGTGGAATTCCAGAGGATCGGGGCATGGGCCCGGATCGTGACCACTTCAATTGTGATGCCCAAAGGGTCCGCGGACAGACCCCCCGAGTGGCGCGGGGTATAGGGGGAGTCGGAGGGGTTGTCAACAGACCCCGGCGGGCCGCGAGGGCCTTTTGGCGACAGGGGTTAGGCCCGCCGCGCCGCCCGGCGGACCACCTGCTCACGATACAAGGTATACAGCCCCGTCGCCACCACCAGAAGCGCCCCCGCCCAGGTCAGCGCATCGGGCCATTCGCCGAAGACGAAAAATCCCAGCAGCACCGCCCAGACAAGCGCCATGTAGCGAAACGGCGTCACGAAGCCGATCTCGCCGTGGCGCATGGCCAGAGCCGCGAAGATGTAGCCCGAGGCGATGAATACCCCCGCCCCGAACAGAAGGAGCGCCCCGCGCACCGTCACCGGCTGCCACGGTGTCAGCAGTGACAGGACCCCCGAGGAGACCAGCACGAACACCGCCATCACCAACCCCAGAAGCACCGCCGGGATCTCGGGCGAGATCCGGCGCGTGGACAGGTCGCGAAAAGTCACGAAGACCACCGTGAGCAGCACCAGCAGCGCATAGGCGGTGAACCCCGACCCGCCCGGCTGCACGATCAGAAGCACCCCGCAGAACCCCACGACGATCGCCGCCAGCCGCCGCCAGCCCACGGGTTCGCCCAGAAACACCGCACCGGCCAAGGTCAGGGACAGGGGCAGCGCCTGCAACAGGGCGCTGACATTGGCGAAGGGCATGTTCGCCAGGGCGATGAAGAAGGGCACCATGGCGCAGACCTCGGCCGCGCTGCGCAGGCCGATCAGGCGCCGGTCCCTTGGCCCCACGCGCATCCGGTGCGCCCCTGCGCGCCACACCAGCAGCCCCAGGAAGGCCACCGCGATCCAGCTGCGCAGGAAGATCACCTGGAACAGCGGCATCTCTTCGGTGGCCAGCCGGATGAGCGCGTCACCGGTGGTGAAGCTCGCGGTCACCACGAGCATGTAGGCGGCACCGCGCAGGTTGCCGGCGGCGCGGTCGGGAACGGCTGTCAGGGGCATGGGGCGTCACTCGGTTCGAATGCACGAGACCTGCGCCTTCGCCGCGGCTTTGGCAAGGGGCGAAGCCCGGCGCGGGCGTAACGAGAAACCCCCGCGCACGGGGCGCGGGGGCAAGGGTCGTCGGCCATCCGGCTCAGCCGGAGGTTTGGATCAATCGCGGCTCTCGGGCATGGAGATATCCGCCATGTCCCCCCCATCCTCGAACACGTCCTCCGCCATCGGGGCGGCGAGGGCAGCGGCCTCTTCGGCCTCCGCCTGACGCTGCTCGATCACCTTCTGGTCGCGCTCCTGGGCGATGCGGCGCATCTGCTGGGTCGCCCCACCGGTGCCCGCCGGGATCAGGCGGCCCACGATGACGTTTTCCTTCAGGCCGATCAGCTTGTCGCGCTTGCCCATGGTCGAGGCCTCGGTCAGCACCTTGGTCGTCTCCTGGAAGGAGGCTGCCGAGATGAAGGACCGGGTCTGGAGCGAGGCCTTGGTGATCCCCAGGAGGATCGGCTCGCCCTGGGCCGGACGACGACCTTCGGCGATCGCCTTCTCGTTGACCGCCTCGAACTGGAGCTTGTCCACATGCTCGCCCTTCAGAAGCGTGGTTTCCCCGCTGTCGAGGATCTCCCACTTCTGGAGCATCTGGCGCACGATCACCTCGATGTGCTTGTCGTTGATCTTCACGCCCTGCAGGCGGTAGACGTCCTGCACCTCGTTGATCAGGTAGTCCGCCAGCGCCTCGATCCCCATGATCCGCAGGATGTCATGCGGCGCGGGGTTGCCATCCATGATGTAGTCGCCCTTCTGGACGAAATCGCCCTCGGCCACCGGGATGTGCTTGCCCTTGGGCACCATGTATTCCACGGGCTCCATGGTCTCGTCACTGGGCTCGATCGAGATGCGACGCTTGTTCTTGTAGTCGCGCCCGAACCGGACATAGCCGTCGATCTCGGCGATGATGGCGTGATCCTTGGGACGACGGGCCTCGAACAGTTCCGCCACGCGGGGAAGACCCCCGGTGATGTCCTTGGTCTTGGCACCTTCGCGCGGGATCCGCGCCACCACGTCGCCGGCCGAGATCGGCATGCCGTCCTCGATCGACAGGATCGCGTCCACCGACATCGGATAGGTCACCGGGTTGCCCGCGTCGTTGCGCACGGGCTCGCCGGTTTCCGGATCCGCGATCAGAACCTCGGGCTTGAGGTCGCTGCCCTTGGGCGCGGCGCGCCAGTCGGACACGATCTTCTGGGTCATGCCCGTCGCATCGTCGGTCTCTTCGCGCACCGAGATGCCCGAAACGAGATCCGCAAACCGCACCACCCCCGACTTCTCGGCGATGATCGGCAGGGTGTAGGGATCCCATTCGAACAGCTTGTCGCCGCGGCCTACCTTGTCGCCCTCGGCCACATGGACCTTGGTGCCGTAGCCGAGCTTGAAGCTGGCCCGCTCCGCGCCCTCCCCGTCGACGATCAGGAGCTGCATGTTGCGGCCCATGACGATCTTCTCGCCCGAGGTGTTCTCCAGCAGGTTGGCGTTGCGGAAGGCGATCTTGCCCTCCTGCCCGGCCTCCTGGAAGGACTGCTGGCCACCCTGTGCGATCCCGCCGATGTGGAAGGTCCGCATGGTCAGCTGGGTGCCCGGCTCGCCGATGGACTGGGCCGCGATGATGCCGACGGCCTCGCCCACGTTCACCTTGGTGCCGCGCGCCAGATCCCGGCCATAGCACTGGGCGCAGACGCCTTCATCCGCCTCGCAGGTCAGCGGGCTGCGCATCCGCATGGACTGGATGCTGGACTGCTCGATCAGGTCGGCCTTGCGCTCGTCGATCAACTCGCCCTTGGCGACGATCACCTCGCCGCTGGCCGGGTCGACCACGTCCTCGGCCGCCACACGCCCCAGCACCCGTTCACCGAGGGAGGCGACAACCTCCCCGTCGTTCACGGCCGCTTCGGCGGTGATGGCGTTCTCGGTGCCGCAATCGTTCAGCCGCACAATGCAGTCCTGGGCCACGTCCACCAGACGCCGGGTCAGATAACCCGAGTTCGCCGTCTTCAACGCCGTGTCCGCCAGACCCTTCCGGGCCCCGTGGGTGGAGTTGAAGTATTCCAGAACGGTCAGGCCTTCCTTGAAGTTCGAGATGATCGGAGTCTCGATGATCTCGCCCGACGGCTTGGCCATCAGGCCGCGCATCCCGCCGAGCTGCTTCATCTGCGCGGGCGAACCCCGGGCGCCGGAATGGGCCATCATGTAGACCGAGTTCGGCTCCATCTGCTCCTTGGTGTCGGGATCGAACCGGTCGCGGGAGATCTCGTCCATCATCTCGGACGCCACCTCGTCGGAACATTTCGACCACGCATCGACGACCTTGTTGTACTTTTCACCCTGGGTGATCAGGCCATCCATGTATTGCTGTTCGAATTCCTTCACCTGGTCGCGGACACCTTCGACGATGTCCCACTTGGTGTCGGGGATCAGCATGTCGTCCTTGCCGAAGGAAATGCCCGCCTTGAACGCCTCCCGGAAGCCGAGCGTCATGATCTGGTCGCAGAAGATGACCGACTCCTTTTGCCCGCAATAGCGGTAGACGGTGTCGATGACCTGCTGCACCTCTTTCTTGCGCAGGAGCCGGTTGACCAGTTCGAACGGCGCCTTGGCGTTCAGCGGCAGAAGCGCGCCGAGGCGCACGCGCCCGGGCGTGGTCTCGTAACGCTTGTAGATCTCGTTGCCTTCGTCGTCGATCTGCTTGACCCGCGCCTGGATCTTGGAGTGCAGGTGAACGGTGCCCGCGGTCAGCGCATGCTCGACCTCCTCCGGAGAGCCGAAGATCATGCCCTGACCCGGCAGGCCCTCACGCTCCAGCGTGATGTAGTAGAGCCCGAGGATCATGTCCTGGGACGGCACGATGATCGGCGCGCCGTTGGCCGGCGACAGCACGTTGTTCGTGGACATCATCAGGACGCGCGCTTCGAGCTGCGCCTCGAGCGAGAGCGGCACGTGAACCGCCATCTGGTCGCCGTCGAAATCGGCGTTGAACGCCGAGCACACGAGCGGGTGCAGCTGGATCGCCTTGCCTTCGATGAGCACGGGCTCGAACGCCTGGATGCCCAGACGGTGCAGGGTCGGTGCGCGGTTCAGCATCACCGGGTGTTCGCGGATCACCTCGTCGAGGATATCCCACACCTCGGGGCGCTCTTTTTCGACCAGCTTCTTGGCCTGCTTGACCGTGCTGCTCAGGCCCTTGGCCTCGAGCCGCGAGTAGATGAACGGCTTGAACAGCTCCAGCGCCATTTTCTTGGGCAGACCGCATTGATGCAGCTTCAGCTCCGGCCCGGTCACGATGACCGAGCGGCCCGAGAAGTCCACGCGCTTGCCGAGCAGGTTCTGACGGAACCGGCCCTGCTTGCCCTTGAGCATGTCCGACAGCGACTTCAGCGGCCGCTTGTTCGCCCCCGTGATCACCCGGCCGCGACGGCCGTTGTCGAAGAGCGCGTCGACGGATTCCTGCAGCATCCGCTTTTCATTGCGGATGATGATGTCCGGCGCGCGCAGCTCGATGAGCCGCTTGAGGCGGTTGTTGCGGTTGATCACCCGGCGATAGAGGTCGTTGAGGTCCGAGGTCGCGAACCGGCCCCCGTCCAGCGGGACCAGCGGGCGCAGCTCCGGCGGGATCACCGGCACCACGGTCAGAACCATCCATTCCGGACGGTTGCCGGACTCGAGGAAATTCTCGACCAGCTTCAGGCGCTTGATGATCTTCTTGGGCTTCAACTCGCCCGTGGCCTCGGCCAGATCGGCGCGCAGCTGCTCGGCCTCGGTTTCCAGGTCGATCGCCGCCAGCATCTCGCGGATCGCTTCGGCACCGATATTGGCGGTGAAGGCGTCCATGCCGTAGGCGTCCTGGGCATCGAGGAACTCCTCCTCGGTCATCAGCTGACCGTAGGTGAGGTCCGTCAGGCCCGGCTCGATCACCACGTAGTTCTCGAAATAGAGGATCCGTTCGAGATCACGCAGGGTCATGTCCAGCATCGTGCCGATCCGCGACGGCAGCGATTTCAGGAACCAGATATGGGCGACGGGGGCGGCCAGCTCGATATGGCCCATGCGCTCGCGCCGGACCTTCTGCAGCGTGACTTCGACGCCGCATTTCTCGCAGATGACCCCGCGATATTTCATCCGCTTGTACTTGCCGCACAAGCATTCGTAATCCTTGATCGGGCCGAAGATCCGCGCGCAGAACAGGCCGTCACGCTCGGGCTTGAACGTGCGGTAGTTGATCGTCTCGGGCTTCTTGATCTCGCCGAAGGACCACGAGAGGATCCGCTCCGGGCTCGCCAGGGAAACCTTGATCTCGTCGAAGGTCTTGACCGGGGCGACCGGGTTGAACGGGTTGGTTGTCAGTTCCTGGTTCATTCTCAATTCCTTGAATTCGGTCGGAGGGAGGTGCGGGCGCAAATTCCTTGAGCAAGGAATTTGCCAAGAGTTTTAGGTAAAACTCTTGGCGTCGCGCTTATTCCTCGCCCTCCGCATCCAGGAGTTCCATGTTTAGGCCGAGGCCGCGGACTTCCTTCACGAGCACGTTGAAGCTCTCCGGCACGCCGGCCTCGAAGTTGTCCTCGCCCTTGACGATGCTCTCATAGACCTTGGTCCGACCCGCCACGTCGTCCGACTTGACGGTCAGCATCTCCTGCAGGGTATAGGCAGCACCATAGGCTTCGAGCGCCCAGACCTCCATCTCCCCGAAGCGCTGGCCACCGAACTGCGCCTTGCCGCCCAGCGGCTGCTGGGTGACGAGGCTGTAGGGCCCCGTGGAGCGCGCGTGGATCTTGTCGTCCACCAGGTGGTGCAGCTTGAGCAGGTACTTGACCCCGACCGTGACCTGACGCGCGAATTTCTCGCCCGTCCGCCCATCGTAGAGATCGGACTGACCGGAGGTGTCAAAGCCCGCGCGGGTCAGCGCGTCGTTGACATCCGCCTCTTTGGCGCCGTCGAAGACCGGTGTGGCGATCGGCACCCCGCGGGTGACATTGCCCGCCCGCTCCAGCAGGTCGTCCTGGTCGAGCCCGGAAATCGCCTCTTCATAGGCTTCGTCGCCATAGGCCAGGCGCATCGCCTCGCGCACGGGCGTCATGTCGCCGGAGCGCCGGTATTCGCCCAACGCCTCGTCGATCTTCAGCCCCATGCCGCGCGCGGCCCAGCCCATATGGGTCTCCAGGATCTGGCCCACGTTCATCCGCGACGGCACACCCAGCGGGTTGAGCACGAAATCGACCGGGGTGCCATCGGCGAGGAACGGCATGTCCTCCATCGGCACCACTTTCGAGATCACGCCCTTGTTGCCGTGACGCCCGGCCATCTTGTCACCCGGCTGCAGCTTGCGCTTCACCGCGATGAACACCTTGACCATCTTCATCACACCCGGGGGCAGGTCGTCGCCGCGGCGGACCTTTTCGACCTTGTCCTCGAACCGCGCGGTCAGGGCGCGCTTCTGCGCCTCGTATTGCTGGTTCAGGGCCTCGACCATCTGCGCCTCGGCCTCGTCTTCGAGGGCGAGCTGCCACCACTGGCCACGGCTGAGCGTGCCCAGCAGGTCCTCGGTGATCTCGGAGCCGGGTTTGACGCCTTTGGGCCCCTTCACCGCGGTCTTGCCGAGGATCATGTCCTTCAGGCGCGCGTAGATGTTGCGCTCCAGGATGGCCATCTCGTCGTCGCGGTCGCGTGCGAGGCTTTCGACCTCCTCACGCTCGATCTGCAAGGCACGTTCGTCCTTCTCGACGCCGTGACGGTTGAAGACGCGGACTTCCACGACCGTGCCGAAATCCCCCGGCGGCAGGCGCATGGAGGTGTCACGCACATCCGAGGCCTTCTCGCCGAAGATCGCGCGCAGGAGTTTCTCCTCCGGCGTCATCGGGCTTTCGCCCTTGGGGGTGATCTTGCCCACGAGGATATCGCCGGGGCCCACATCGGCGCCGATATAGACGATGCCCGCCTCGTCGAGGTTTCGCAGAGCTTCCTCGCCGACATTCGGGATGTCGCGGGTGATTTCCTCGGGCCCGAGCTTGGTATCGCGGGCGGCGACCTCGAATTCCTCGATATGGATCGAGGTGAAGACGTCGTCGCGCGCCACGCGCTCGGAGATCAGGATCGAGTCCTCGTAGTTGTAGCCGTTCCACGGCATGAAGGCGACGACCACGTTCTTGCCGAGGGCCAGCTCGCCCAGGTCCGTCGAAGGACCGTCCGCAATCACGTCATCCTTGCCGACCTTGTCGCCCACCTTCACCAGCGGACGCTGGTTGATGCAGGTGTTCTGGTTCGAGCGCTGGAACTTGCGCAGACGGTAGATGTCCACGCCGGGATCGCCCGGCTCGAGATCCTCGGTGGCGCGGATCACGATCCGGGTGGCGTCCACCTGGTCGATGAACCCGCCCCGGCGGGCCATGATCGCCGCCCCGGAGTCGCGGGCCACCACGCCCTCGATCCCGGTGCCGACGAAGGGCGCATCGGCCTGCAACAGCGGCACCGCCTGGCGCTGCATGTTGGAGCCCATGAGCGCGCGGTTCGCGTCGTCATTTTCCAGGAACGGAATGAGCGAGGCCGCCACGGACACCAACTGCTTGGGCGACACGTCGATCAGGTCCACGCTCTCGCGCGGGGCCAGCGTATATTCGCCCGACTGGCGGGTGTTGACCATCTCGTTCACGAAGCTGCCACTCTCGTCGAGATTGGCGTTCGCCTGGGCCACCGTGTGCCGCATCTCTTCGGTCGCGGACATGTAGTTCACCTCGTCGGTGACCTTGCCGTCCTCGACCCGGCGATAGGGGGTCTCGATGAAGCCGTACTTGTTCACCCGCGCGAAGGTCGCGAGGCTGTTGATCAGGCCGATATTCGGGCCTTCCGGCGTCTCGATCGGGCACATCCGACCGTAATGGGTCGGGTGCACGTCGCGCACCTCGAAGCCCGCGCGCTCGCGGGTCAGACCGCCCGGCCCGAGCGCCGAGAGGCGCCGCTTGTGCGTGACCTCGGACAGCGGGTTGGTCTGGTCCATGAACTGCGACAGCTGCGAAGAGCCGAAGAATTCCCGCACCGCGGCCGCTGCCGGCTTGGCGTTGATCAGGTCCTGGGGCATGACCGTGTCGATCTCGACCGAGGACATGCGCTCCTTGATCGCGCGCTCCATCCGCAGCAGGCCGACGCGATACTGGTTCTCCATCAACTCGCCGACGGACCGGACCCGGCGGTTGCCGAGATGGTCGATGTCGTCGATATCGCCGCGGCCGTCGCGCAGATCGACCAGCGCCTTGATGCAGGAGACGATGTCTTCCTTGCGCAAGGTGCGCACGGTGTCCTCGGCATCGAGCGCCAGGCGCATGTTCATCTTGACCCGGCCCACGGCCGACAGGTCATAGCGCTCGCTGTCGAAGAACAGCGTGTCGAACAGGGCCGAGGCGGCCTCGACGGTGGGCGGCTCGCCCGGGCGCATGACGCGGTAGATGTCCATGAGCGCGGTGTCGCGGTTCATGTTCTTGTCCGCGGCCAAGGTGTTGCGCATGTAGGCGCCCACGGTGATGTTGTCGATGTCCAGCACCGGGATCTCTTCGATCCCCGCGTCCAGCAGCTCCTTGAGCGTGCCGCCGGTCACCGCGCCATCCTTGTCCACTTCCCAGGTCAGCTCATCGCCGGCCTCGACATAGATCGCGCCGTTTTCCTCGTTGATGATGTCCTTGGCGGCGAACTTGCCGATGATGCCGTCGAAGGGCACCAGGATTTCCGAGACATTGCCTTCGTCGATCAACTGCTTGACCGCGCGCGGCGTCACCTTCTTGCCGGCTTCGGCGATCACTTCGCCGGTGGCCGCGTCGACCACGTCCTGGGTGGGACGGGTGCCGCGAATACGCTCGGGGAAGAACTTGGTGACCCAGCCCTCGCCCTTGCGGTGGGTGTAGGTCACGGTGTCGTAATAGGCATCCATGATGTCCTGCTGATCCATCCCGAGGGAATAGAGCAGCGTGGTCACCGGCAGCTTCCGGCGGCGGTCGATGCGCGCGAAGACCAGGTCCTTGGCGTCGAACTCGAAGTCCAGCCAGGAGCCGCGATAGGGAATGATGCGGCAGGCAAAGAGCAGCTTGCCCGAGGAATGGGTCTTGCCCTTGTCATGGTCGAAGAACACGCCCGGGGAGCGGTGCATCTGGCTCACGATCACACGCTCGGTCCCGTTCACGATGAACGTCCCGTTCGGGGTCATCAGGGGCATGTCGCCCATGAAGACGTCCTGCTCCTTGATGTCCTTGACGGATTTCGCGCCGGTATCCTCGTCCACATCGAACACGATCAGGCGCAGGGTCACCTTCAGCGGCGCGGAATAGGTCATGTCGCGCTGCTGGCATTCCTCGACATCGTATTTCGGCTTCTCGAGCTCGTATTTCACGAACTCCAGGACCGCCGTTTCGTTGAAGTCCTTGATCGGGAAGACCGACTGAAACACGCCCATGATCCCCTCGCCGTCCATGGGCTGGGGCTGGTCGCCGGATTTCAGGAAAAGATCATAGGAGCTCTTCTGCACCTCGATCAGGTTCGGCATCTCCAGGACTTCGCGGATCTTGCCGTAATACTTGCGGAACCGTTTTTGGCCGAGAACGGTTTGAGCCATGCGCGCTATTTCCTCTTGCATCGCAGTGCCGCTGGCCCCGGGAGAAGGCCGGCAGCGCCGGGTCGGATGACGACCGGTCCTATACCTGCGCACCGTCCCACTGGCGCGCGCCCGAACCGGAAACCTCATCTGGGAAAGCCGCTCGCCGGTGCGCGAGCACCCAAGCGGCTTGCCAAGACAGGTTTTGCCGGACCCGGAACAGCTCCCGAACCCAGCGTCGTTTGCCCCCTGCGGGACAGATCATGAAATGCTAGTCAGCCCGACTTGCCCATCGTAGAAAATAGCCGGTGCAACCAAACGCTTGCATTTGCGTGGTGGTTCGGCGACTTTCTGCGAGCGGCAGAGGCAATCTCGAGGGGTCAGGTTCCTCCTGTGGGCCGAAAACACCTAAGAGCGCCCGAATCAGACGCACGCTCAGAAATGGGTATCTAGGTCAGGCACGGCGCAAGTGCAACGGGTGTGCCAAGGAAAATGCGCTCCGGTCCCCTCGCGCTAGTCGCCCGGAAGATTATAGGCTTCCAGCAGCGTCCGGAACGGCAGGCGCTTTGCGCTGTCCGCGACACGCGCAAGCTCGCTTCTCGGGATGACGTCAACATTCTCACGCAGGTCGGGCCAGATATCGGACATATCAGGGCTTCGCATCTGCGGGTCCTCGCTGTAGAGCCTACGTTCGTCATAAGTGTAGGATGGTCCCCCACGGACATCGTTCACCATGATCAGATAGTACCTGCCCGTAACCTCGTAAGGCCCCTGCCAGAGGCCGAACGACGTGCCCAGAACAGGCGGCATAAGAGATGCAGGAAGGGTGCTGGGCCGGACCCATGCGGTTTGGTCGTCCACCGGCCGCCAATCCGGTTGCGGCTCGAACCCTTCTGTCGCCCGGTGTCTGTTTCGAACATAGTCCACCGCATCCAGCGCCGCATCGCGCGTCGGGAAAGCCGAGAGCCTCACGAGGTACTCCACGCGGTCGCCATGCTCTTCGAGATATCGCTTCGAGGACCGCCAAACGAACGGACCATGTCCCACACCGCCCGCCAATGCGGCTTCCGCCAGAAATCGCCGGGTTTCGTTTTCCAGCAGATAAATCAGGTCTTGCGGGGCGTCCGACTGGGTCCGAAGCGCCTCGAGGACCTGCTCGAAGCGCGCCAGCTTGGTCAGTTCGTCGCGCACCCCAAAGAAAGGGGGCGCGTGCCAGATCATGTCCGCCCGCACCACGTGCCAGCCGGACCGGCTTCTCACAGGGTCCGAAACACCACCTGAGTGCAACACCGCCGCCGCGCGCAGGATTGCAGGATCCAATTCCTTTCGCCGCAGCCAGTCCGCCTCGAAGAGAGACGCCTCCGCACCTGCCTCCCGCGCGGCCTCCGCAAAACTCTTGCCCAGGGCAACTCTCTGCGCGAAGGCCTGTGCGGCGTCCCGTTTCGGAAGCGTGGCAACCGTCAAGTCAAACCACGCAAGCCGCCCGTAGGTCTTCAGGTACATGTCAACGAGGTCGTCCTCGGACACCGATATGGCATCAAACCGGGCCCCCAGATACGCCTCCGCGACCTTGGCCTGCCTCAGTCTGATATAATACCCATCTGGGTCGAACCTCGGAGCCATGCGCTCCGCCAGGACCTGTTGATCGATCAGGTGCGCGAGAAGCGCAGGGCGCAACTCCGCCCGGATGTAGTCCCGCGGCAGCCCCCGAAGGAACATCTCGAAATGCCCCTCGGTGATCTCGACCCGATTGACTGTTGCCAGCACATCCCGGCTGAGCGCGGGCGCGGCCGCTAACACGGCAAGCCAGCAAAGAAGTGGTGCGATAATCCGTCTGAACATGTCTGGGCCCGTAATCGGCATCTTGAATAAGCTGATCCTGCAAAAATTTCGCGCACTTGTCACCTGCTGGCCCGAAAAGCCCAAGCAACCGCGCCGGATCGCACGAAAAAAGGGCCGCGGAGACCGCGACCCTTTGATAATTCGGAACAGGTCCGAATTACTTGAGTTCGACCTCGGCGCCAGCTGCTTCCAGCTTGCCCTTGATCTCTTCCGCTTCGGCCTTGTCGACGCCTTCCTTGACGGCTTTGCCGCCGGCTTCGACCAGCTCCTTGGCTTCTTTCAGGCCGAGACCGGTCAGCGCGCGGACCTCTTTGATGACGTTGATCTTCTGGGCGCCAGCGGCCTTCAGGATCACGTCGAATTCGGTCTGCTCTTCGGCAGCCGCGCCAGCGTCGCCGCCAGCAGGACCGGCCATCATCACGGCGCCGCCTGCGGCGGGCTCGATGCCGTACTCATCCTTGAGGATGGTTTTCAGTTCTTGTGCTTCGAGAAGCGTGAGGCCCACGATCTCTTCTGCGAGTTTCTTCAGATCAGCCATTTTACTGTTTTCCGTCTGTATAAGTGTGTTCCAACGCGAGGCATCATCCTCACGCAAATCTCGTATCGCGGATCAGGCCGCTTCGGCCTTTTCCTCGATGGTCGACAGGATGCTTGCGATGTTCGAAGCAGGGGCGCCAATCGCACCGGCGATGTTCGAAGCGGGGGCACCGATGCAGGACGCGATCTGAGCGATAAGCTCTTCGCGCGACGGCATCGAGGCCACGGCTTTCACACCGGCCTGGTCCAGATAGTCCTCGCCCATGGCCCCACCAAGTATCTGGTACTTGCTGTTGTCCTTGGCATACGCGTCCGCAACCTTGGCCGCAGCCACGGGGTCTTCGGAATACGCGAGAACCGTCATACCCGTCAGCAGCTCACCGATCTTTTCGTTCGGTTTGCCCTGCAGGGCGATTTTGGCGAGCCTGTTCTTGGCAACACGCACGGAGCCCCCGGCTTCGCGCATGCGCGCCCGGAAGTCCTGCATCTCGGCAACCGTGAGACCTGCGTAATGGGCAACGACCACAACGCCAGAGCTTTCGAAGATCTGGCCGAGCTCGTCGACCAATTTCTCTTTCTGGGCTCTATCCACAGTTCCACTCCAATTTGGGGGCGCCGCACATGTCGGTGTCCCCGGCTCAGTTGTACCGGATCGCTCCGGCGGTTTTGGTCCAGTAACGGGGGCCAAGACCACCAGGGGCGCTCAACGGTCAGAGCACTCTGGAATGGTAAGACTGATCCCGTCTCAGGCAGGAATTATCGCCATGCAGGCAACCCACCGTCTCGGACGACGAACGGGGCCCGCGAATCCACGCATGCCCCGTCGGGTGCCGGATAGACCGAAACGCGGGCCGCAACAACCCCTGTTCTGCCGCGCGCCGCGGGATCAGCCCACGGGCGACGGCTCCAGCCAGGCGCGCAGAGCGGATCTGCGTTCGATGAAGGGGCGCGCGGGTGTCATCTTGGCCAGTTCCGCCCGCGCCCCCGCCGGAACCGCCCGTGCCGCCGCCGGGAAAAGCAGCAAACTGCGCGCGCCCCAGAACAGGCTTTCGCAGGCCAGCCCCTCCGCCTGCAGGACTTCGTGCTGCGCAAAGAGAAGGTGGTGATAGGAAATGTGACGGGTGGGGCCCGCAACCTCCACCCCCGCACACCCCAGCAGTTTCGCCACGGGCACGAGGCACTCCGCACCATCCGCCCGCGTCAGCAGCACGCGATGCTGCCGCGACAGCCACAAGGGTCGCGCCGGGCATCCCGGCCCCAGCGCCCCCGCCGCGATCCGAACCGGCCGCAGCCTGGCATTGGCGATCTGCTCCGCGAGCGACACCTGCCGCGCCCCGGCCCAAAGCACCGTCTGCACTTCGTGATCCAGTGTCAGCACCTCGTCGCCCGGGCGCAGGGATTCCACCGGAACGGCCCCCTTCGGCGTGACGATCCGCGTGCCCGCCCGGAAGCACGGCAGCGACGCGCCCGCGAAGCCGATGTCATAAACATCCCATCCGCCGCCGGAGCCATCGCCCGATACCTTCACACTGGTGATCGGCACATGGAACTGCAGCACCGCGGCATCCATGGTGGTGTAACTGCCCGTCGCGGTCAGCCCCCCATCCGGATTGATGATCTGATTGCCGCCGAAATTGTGGAACGTCGCCTGCCCCGCCGCGATCATCGCGTTCAGATCCGTGGGCTGGCCATCCACCTCCACCACGTAATCCTCCCCGACATTCGAACTCGAGATGTGGATCGCCGCGTTCTGCACCGCCACGTCGAAGGTCACTTCGACGAAACCGCCGCTTTGCGCCACCTGCGCGCCGTCGTCGATAACCCCCCAATCCATCGTGTTGGCACTGGAGGACACGGTATAGCCCACGCTCTGCCCCGATGGCGTGGTCAGGGTGCCCTGGGCACCATTGCTGTAATCATTGATCTTGTCTTCGAAGACGGACATGGGAGCACTCGTAGGGAACGTCACCGTGATGCCATGCCAGCCCCTAAAGCCCGGTTAATCGCACCCCGGGTCCGGATCGGACCATAGGCGCGCGTAAACATCCCCCGAGTTCGCCGCGTCCGGCAGATCCAGGATCTGCGCCGCCATCGTCGCAGCGTCGACCCACTCCGGCAGATGCAGCGCGTGGCGCTCGCCCAGGCTCAGGTTGAACACGTAGCGGCCCAATCGACCCAACCGCGCAAGGCAGGCCAGCGCCACATCCCGCTGGATCATCGTCACCTCGAACGAAACGCAGGGCAGCGCCACCGAAAGGCCGTTCAGCACCTCCGCCTCATGCCCCTCGACGTCGATCTTGACGAAATCGGGCACGCCATGGGCCGCGATGAGCGCATCTAGGGTGGTCACGGGCACCCGTACCCGATCGTCCCAGACCTGCCCCTCCCAACCGGGTGCACCGCTGGCGGCGGCCGGAAACGCGGGCGCAATCGTCGCGACGGTCGGGTTGGCGGAGTTCAGCAGCAGGTCGACCTCCCCTGCCCGCGCGCCCGCAGCCACCGCATATAGGGTCGCACGCGGACACCGCCCGTAGAGCCGTTGCACGGCCCGGAACGCCATGGGCTGCGGCTCCAATGCCACGACTTGGGCCCCAAGCCGCAGGAAACTGCCCGTCCGGTCCCCGACATGGGCCCCGATGTCGAAAACCAGCCCGCCGGGTGCCACGCATTCCGCGTTCAACCGATCCATACGCAACGTGCGGGCCCGGTCACGGTAATAGATGTCGAAGGAGCGCCGGAGCCCGGCCCGCGCAGGACGGGCCCGATCCGGAAAGGGTGTGCGCATGATCGGTCTTTCCTCGCTGTCGCTGCATCAGCTAGCGAGCCGAACGATCACGTAAAGCCCGGTCAAGGCGCTCATGCGAAAGGGCGGCCCGCAGGCCGCCCTGTCGATCTTCGCGGATCGAGATTGGTCAGGCTTTCCGGCGGCGCCGCGCCCCGTAGAGCCCTGCAAGACCGAGACCCAGCATCCAGGCCGCAGCCGGGAGCGGCACCGGCGCCACGGAGACGAGGTTCTGGCTCAGTTGATCGCCAGTGCCCGTCGTTCCGGATTCGTAGTAGGTGAAGTTGTAGCCCTGCGTCACGACCCCGCCTGCCAGCAACGCGAGGTAGCTGTTCGCAGCCGCTTCGGCATCGTCCTGTGCGCTTCCGGACTTCGATTGGCTGAACGTACCCGCGGTCAGATCGAAGGAGGCATCCGTTTCATACAGCACTTCCCAAAGCGCCAGTTGAAAGCCCGCCGACTGCGCATTGTCGGTGATGTCGACCGAGCTGTACGCCGTCTCGAAGAGACCTTCGACATTCGCCAGGGTCACCGGATCCAGGGCGCCGGTGGTATTGGTGAACGGCGCCGTGGTGGTGTTGTACTGCTGGCCACCGGCCGGGATGGCCAGATCGTTCATGATGTCCAGGCACCACGCCACGAACGCGTTGTCGTCCCCATCCTTGAGCCGGAAGCCGCCCGCCATGGCATTGGCCGTCGGGCTGGCGACGTTCACATGCAGGTTCCCACCGCCGTTGAACGTGTCGCCGTTGTTCTGTTTGAATAGGGTCACTGGGGCAGCTGCCGCGCCGGTCGCCATGAAAGCCGCAAAGGCCAGGGTTGACGCAGCGGCGATGCCCGCTTTTCCAAATACTCGCATTCTCGTTACCTTTCACACTAGTATTAACGAAATAGTTACCATCTTCATTTGCGCGATGCAAGATGTCGCACGAAACGGCCCCCAAGGATCGCGGATGGCAGGTCTTTCAGAACAATGCCTGTAAAGGCGCGGCTTCGTTGCGCGATTGGCGTGAATGGGGCTGCTGGTCGATCCGAATCGTTGTGCTCGCCCTCGGCATGGGGGCGACACTCAGGTCACCCCCTGTGGCGGCGGTATCCGGCATTCCGGTGGGATGTGCTCTGTCGGGTTTCACGTGCACCTGCGCAAACCGCAGCCAACCCACGAAAAAGGGCGACCCGAAGGCCGCCCGAATTCCGCATCATCACAAGGCTCAGTTGCCCGTTGCACTGTCCACGGCGACCGTCACGCCCGGGCCCATGGTGGAGCTGAGCGCGATCTTCTTCATGTAGGACCCCTTGGCACCCGACGGCTTGGCCTTGGAGACCGCGTCCACGAAGGCGCGCACGTTCTCGACCAGCTTGGCCTCGTCGAAAGAGGCCTTGCCGACGCCGGCATGCACCACACCGGCCTTCTCGGCCTTGAATTGCACTTCCCCGCCCTTGGCGGCTTCCACGGCGGCCTTGACGTCCATGGTCACGGTGCCGACCTTGGGGTTCGGCATCAGGTTCCGCGGGCCCAGGATCTTGCCCAGGCGTCCGACGATCGGCATCATGTCCGGGGTCGCGATGCAGCGGTCGAACTCGATCTTGCCGGACTGGATCGTCTCCATCAGGTCCTCGGCGCCCACGATATCCGCGCCGGCCGCCTGCGCTTCCTCGGCCTTGGGGCCACGGGCGAAGACAGCCACGCGCACGGTCTTGCCCGTGCCGTTCGGCAGGCTGACCACACCGCGCACCATCTGGTCCGCATGGCGCGGGTCGACGCCCAGGCACATGGCGATCTCGACGGTCTCGTCGAATTTCGAGGTCGCGTTGGCCTTGATCAGGGCGACGGCTTCTTCCACGGTCAGGTCGGACTTGCCGGCCACGGCCTCGCGCGCGGCGCGGGTGCGTTTTCCAAGCTTTGCCATCTTACTTCACCTCGATGCCCATGGAGCGGGCAGAGCCCAGAACGATCTTCATCGCGCCTTCGATGTCGTTGGCGTTCAGATCTCTCATCTTCGCTTCGGCGATCTCGCGCACCTGCGCGACGGTCACCGTGCCGACGGTCTGGCGCGACGGGGTGCTGGCCCCGGATTTCACCTTCGCGGCCTTCTTGAGGTAATAAGCCGCCGGCGGCGTCTTGATTTCCATCGTGAAGGACTTGTCCTGGTAATAGGTGATCACGGTCGGGCACGGCGCGCCGGGCTCCATGTCCTGCGTCTTGGCGTTGAACGCCTTGCAGAATTCCATGATGTTGATGCCGCGCTGACCCAGTGCCGGGCCCACGGGGGGGGACGGGTTCGCTTGTCCGGCGGGCACTTGCAGCTTCATCGTGCCTGCGAGTTTCTTGGCCATCTGGCCTCTCCTTTTACAGCATCCGAACCGCCGCGGCGGCCGGACAGGGGTGCTCGTGGTCCGGTGCGGTCACGCGTGACCGCCGCCTCCCACGTCTCATCACTCAGGACGTCTTGGTGACCTGCGTGAATTCCAGTTCGACCGGGGTCGCCCGGCCGAAGATCGATACCGTCACCTTCAGACGGTTGTTGTCGTCGTCCACTTCCTCGACGCTGCCCGAGAAGCCCTCGAAGGGTCCGTCGGTCACGTTGACCTGTTCGCCGATGTCGAAGGTGATCAGGCTGCGCGGCGCCTCCTGGCCTTCCTCGACCCGGTTCAGGATCTGGTTCACCTCGTCATCGCGCATGGCCATGGGCCGACCCTGGGGGCCGAGAAACCCGGTGACCCGGTTGATCGAGTTGATCAGGTGATAGCCCTGGTCGGTCATCTCCATCCGCACCAGCACATAGCCGGGCATGAAGCGGCGCTCGGCGGTGACCTTCTTGCCGCGGCGGACCTCGATGACCTCTTCGGTCGGGACGAGCACCTCTTCGATGTCGTCCTCAAGCCCTGCCTCTGCGACGGCGTGCTTGATCTGCTCGGCGATCTTCTTCTCGAAATTCGAGAGGACGCTGACAGAGTACCACCGTTTGGCCATTGTGTTCGCTTCCTTGCCCCTCGGGCGCAGTGCGCGGGCGCGCGCCCCCGCCTCATTCCGGTTGTGTCACCCCAAATGAAAAGCAGCGTGCGGCTCGAATCGACGCACGCTACGGGTTGGGATGGTGGGGCGTGTAACGCCGAACAGGGGGGATTTCAACCGCTTTAGAACCCGCGCAACCGCCCGGGCGGAAAGCCCGCGTCAGCCGCCGAAGAAGTTCAGCACGAACTGCAGGCCGGTCCGGATCATCCAGTCCACGAAGAAGAAGAAGATCGCCGTCAGGATCGCCATGGCGAACACCATCAGGGACGTGACCATGACCTCCTTGCGGGTTGGCCAGGTCACCTTGCTGACCTCGGCGCGCACCTGCTGCAGGAACTGGAAAGGATTGGTGATGGCCATCGGTACGCATTGCCTCTCGGTGTCGGACCCCGTGCAGATACGCCGCCCTTGTGAAGATTTCAAGGCGCTTTGCCGCGCGCCCCGTGGCAGTGTGCCGCCGACGGGTTTGTCGCAAATTCGGAACTCTGCTACGCTTCGGTGTGTGCCGATCATTTTAAGGCGCAACAGCTATTTGCAAAGTGAAAGGAATTCCCATGCCCGGCAGTGGACAGGTTCTCAACCGCGACGGCCATCCCACACACATCGTGGTTTTCGAGAAACCCTCGGAAAACAATGCGGCAATGCTGTCGTCCATGTTGGGCGACCGCAGCCCCAAGGGTGCGAATGGCGCCCTGCGGTTCCAGGCGCGCGGCGCCCGCAAGACCAGCGCGCTGCTCTATGAGCGCCTTGCGGTAGCCGAGATGGACATGACCGAGGCAGAGGCGAGGGACATGCGCGACCAGTCCGGCATCGCGGCGGTGGAGCGCAATGAGGTCATGTCGATCCCGCGCCCGGTGCGCCTCGATCCCGCCGAAGCGCAGGAGGCCGAAGAGGGTCTACGCCCGCCCTCCCGCGCGATGGGGGCCGAGAGGGACGCGTATCTGCGCGGGGTGCGCGATCTCGCGAACATGCTGCTCGGCGAGGGCCCCCGCCCCACGGGACCGGCGGGGGCGCAGGGATTCTGGCGGCCGCGCAACTGGACGACCTGGGGCCTCGACGCCATCGGGTCGGACCGACGCCCGGAGTTGACCGGCGAGGGGGTGAAGGTCGCGGTGCTCGACACCGGGCTCGACCTCACCCACCCGGACTTCACGGATGTGCTTGGCGCGCGCACCGCCTCTTTCGTCGGGACCGAGACGGCGCAGGACGGCCATGGCCACGGCACCCATTGCTGCGGCACCGTCGCAGGCCCGCTGCAACCCGCGCTCGGGCCGCGCTACGGCGTGGCGCCGGGGGCCGAGTTGCTGGTGGGCAAGGTTCTGGCCGATGACGGGTTCGGCATGATGAGCCAGATCATCGACGGCATCACCTGGGCGCTGAACGAAGGCGCGCAGGTGATCTCCATGTCGTTGGGCTCTGCGCGGGCCGAGGGCGCGGGCTTCTCCCGTGTTTACGAGATGGTCTTTCGCCGCCTGCTGTCCGAAGGCGTCCTGCCGATCTGCGCAGCCGGCAACGAAAGCGACCGCCCCGGCCTGATCGCGCCGGTGGGCAACCCCGCCGCCTGCCCCGGCGCCATGGCCGTGGCCGCCGTGGACCGGCGCATGGACCCGGGCGATTTCAGCTGCGGGCAGGTCGACCGGATCGGGCTGCTGGATATCGCCGGGCCAGGTGTCGGCGTGCATTCGGCCTGGACCGGGGGCGGGTACCGCCGGATCAGCGGCACCTCGATGGCCACGCCCCATGTGGCAGGGGTCGCCGCCCTGCACCTGCAGGCGGACCCGTCTACAACGGGCGACGACCTGCGCGCGTTGATGAAGATGCAGGCCACCGCCCTCGGCCCGGTGCGCGACTTCGGCGCGGGTCTCGTGCAGGTGCCCGCGAACCCCGGCGTGCCGGTGGGCTGAAACATGCGCACGGGGCCGGCACGGTTGACCGGCCCCGTCGCTCTGGCTAGCTTTGATCCATGGATACCACGCTGAAAGTGCATATCGGGCTGAAACCCCAGGCCGCGCAGACGCTCAAGGCCCTGCCGAGCGAGGCGCGCGATGCCTGGGTCGAAAAGCATATCCATGCCCACCCCGTGACCTTCGAGACATTCGAGACCTACGGGTTCCTGAGCTGCACACTCGACCGCGCGGACATGCTGAGTACCGTCAAGGCCGCGCCGGAGGTCGACTGGGTCGAGATCGACCGCAAGATGTCGGCGATCTGACCCCGCCCGAAACCACCCCCAAATAACGCAAAAGGCGCGCCCCGCAGGACGCGCCCCTGTCTCGCAAGGCCCGACCGATCAGGGCTGCTCGTCCTCGTCATCCTTGCTGTCGGGCAGGTTGAACAGGCTGTCGGCATCGACCAGCGTGCTCTTGTCCTCGTCCTCGTCGTCGTCATTGCCCAGCAGGGTGAAGCTTTCGAGCCCCGAGATCGCCGTGGGCATCCGCGGCTCCGGCTCCATCTCCAGCGACTGCTCGGTCGAGACCAGCTTGCGACGCTCGTCATCGCTCATCAGCTCGCCCTCGCGGGCCTTCTTGGCGGCGGCCTTCTGCACGGCGGCGTCAAGCTCGGTCTGCTTGCACAGGCCCAACGCCACCGGGTCGATCGGCTGGATGTTCTGGATGTTCCAGTGGGTCCGCTCGCGGATCGCCTGGATCGTCGGCTTTGTGGTGCCCACCAGCTTCGAGATCTGGCCATCGCTCAGCTCGGGGTGGAACTTGACCAGCCACAGGATCGAGGCCGGACGGTCCTGCCGCTTGCTGAGCGGGGTGTAGCGCGGGCCGCGCCGCTTTTCCTCGCCCGTGGCGGCTGGGTTGTATTTCAGCTTCAGCGTGTAGCCCGGGTTGTTCTCGGCCCGGTCGATCTCGGACTGCTCCAGCTGGTTGTTGGCAATCGGGTCGAACCCCTTCACGCCGGCGGCCACGTCGCCATCGGCGATGCCTTGCACTTCCAGCTCGTGCAGCCCGCAGAAATCCGCGATCTGCTTGAAGCTGAGCGTCGTGTTGTCGACCAGCCAGACCGCGGTCGCCTTTGCCATCAATGGTTTCGCCATTGTCGTGTTCTCCTGAATTCCGGACCCGGAGGCCGCAGACACGCCTTCCCCCGCGCCGGAAACCGGCGGCACCGAGCTTCGGTGCGGGTTCTCGCTTTGGGGGAACTTGGCGGTTATATAAGACGCGATCCGGTTTGAGGGAAGCCCGAAATGCACTTGCTCCGCTGCGTCCTGTGCCTCTGCCTGCTGCTGGCGGCCCCTGCGACGGCGCGCGCCGACGGGGATCAGGCCGGTGAATTCGACTATTACGTGCTGGCGCTCAGCTGGTCGCCCAACTGGTGCCTGCGCGAAGGCGACGACCGGGATGCGCCGGAATGCGCGCCCGGCGCGGGCCGCGGCTGGACCCTGCACGGGCTCTGGCCGCAATACGAAACCGGTTGGCCCAGCGACTGCCGCACCACCGCAAGCGACCCGTCACGCGCCATGACCCGCGCCATGACCGACATCATGGGCTCCGCCGGGCTGGCCTGGCACCAGTGGAAGAAACACGGCCGCTGCTCGGGCCTGTCGGCGGCCGATTACTTCGCCGCCTCGCGCCGCGCCTACGAGTCCGTGACCCGCCCCGAGATCCTGCGCCAACTCGACCGGGACGTGACCCTGCCCGCCGCCGTGGTCGAAGAGGCGTTTCTGCGCGAAAACCCGGACTGGGACGCGGACATGCTGACGATCACCTGCCGCGACCGCCAGATCCAGGAGGCCCGGCTCTGCCTGACCCGCGACCTGGAGCCCCGCCGCTGCGGGGCGGATGTGCTCCGCGATTGCACACTGCAGGACGCTCTGCTCACGCCGCTGCGCTGACCCGCCGCCCCGCGCCGCGACAAGCGCCACTCAGGCACCGGTCGCCATGTCCTCCCCGACCTTTGCCCGCAAGAGCCGCCGCAGGATCTTGCCCGAGGCGGATTTCGGCACCGCCTCGACAAAGGCCACCCGCGCGATCCGCTTGTAATGCGCCAGATGCTCCGCCGCATGGGCGATCACCGCCCCCTCGCTCAGATCCGGATCGCTGCGCACCACGAAGGCCATGGGCCGCTCGCCCGCCGAGTCGTCCGGTACGCCGATCACCGCCGCGTCCGTGATCGCCGGATGGGTCAGCAGCACCGCCTCCAACTCCGCCGGGGCGACCTGGAACCCGCTGACCTTGATCAACTCCTTCACCCGGTCGGTGATGAACAGGTTGCCCGCCTCGTCGAACCGGCCCAGATCGCCGGTCTTCAACCAGCCATCACGCGTCACGGTCTCGGCCGTGGCATCGGGTCGGTTGAGATAGCCCTGCATGATCTGCGGCCCCCGGACCCAGACCTCACCCTCCGCGGCATCCTCCCCGGTCTCGGGATCGACGATCCGGCTCTCGGCACTGGGCGCGGTCGGCCCGACCGAGCCCGGCACATTCTGCCCCGGCGGGGTGAAATGGGAAACCGGGCTCATCTCGGTCATCCCATAGCCCTGCACCATCTCGACGCCCAACCGCCGCCCGACCGCCTCGGCCACATCGCCGCCCAGCGGGGCCGCCCCGGAAAGGATGAACTCCACCCCCGACAGGTCGTAGTCATCCACCATGGGATGCTTCGCCAGCGCCAGCGCCACGGGCGGCGCGATGTAAAGCTGCCGAGGCCGGTGGGTCTGACACAGGGACAAAAACTGCTCCAGATCGAAGCGTGGCATGGTCACAACAGCCGCGCCCCGGGACAGGTAGCAGTTCATCAAGACCGTCATCCCGTAGATGTGGAAGAACGGCAGGAACCCCACGGTCACATCCTGCACCGTGATGCCGATGATCTCTGCTGTCTGATCCACGTTCACCACAAGGTTCCTGTGGCTCAGCATCACCCCCTTGGGCAGCCCCGTGGTCCCGGACGAATAGGGCAGCACCACGATATCCCGCGCAAGATCCACCGCCACCTGCGCCGCCAGGGGCGGGCCGAACAGCGCCTCCAGCGACCCGGGCCCGGTCGTGCCCATCATCACCGTCTCGGTGACGCCCGTGCCCTGCACCGCCTCAGCGGCCAGATCGGCGAAGGCCGGCACGGTGACCAGCATCTGCGCGCCGCTGTCGCGCAGCTGGTGGGCCGCTTCCTCGGTGGTGTAGGTCGGGTTCAGGGTGGTGACCGTCGCCCCGGCAAAGGCCGCGCCATGAAAGGCCGTGGCATAGTCGGGCATGTTCGGCGCCATGATCGCCACGACATCCCCCGGCCCGATCCCGCGCGCCCGCAACCCGCCCGCGCAGGCCCGGATCCGCCCTTCCAGCTGCGCGCCCGTCATCGCCGCGCCGCTCGGCCCGTCGATCAGGATCGGGGCATCGCCGCGCCTTGCCAACCCCTCGAACAACGCCTCGGTGATCGACAGGTCGCGCACCGTCACATCCGCGAACGGACTGCGGTAGATTTTCATGGCATATCCTCCCGGACCCGAGCCTAGCAAACGCGCCCGGTTTTGGGAGAGAAATCTAACGCCCGGTCAGCAGCCGCCGCGTGGCGTCCGACACGAGGTCCGCCACGGGCATGTGCATCCGCGCGAACTCCGCCTTCCCGTCGATGCGCAGGAAAGAAAGGCCGTGCACGAAGGTCCAGAGCGGGAAGGACACGGTCAGCACCTCCTCATCGACCGCGTCCTTGCCCAGATATGCCGCCACCTGCATGAGCAACCCGGAATAACAGGTATGCCCCGCCTCCTCGACATCCGCGCGGCCCGAGTTTTCCGCGAACATCAGCCGGAAGAGCGTCGGATGGGTCTCCGCATAGGCCACGTATTCCGCGCCCGACGCGGCGATCCCCTCTATCGAACCATGGGGGAAGAGCGCAGCGGCCGCGTGCAGGCGCGCCGTCATCTCCGCCATGCCTTCGAGGATCACCGCCGCGACCATGTCGGTCTTGTCCCCGAAGTGGCGATAGGGCGCGGCGGTGGACACCCCGGCCCGGCGGCACGCCTCCGAGACCGAGAATGCCTCCGCTCCCTTTTCCTCGATCAGCTCGCGAGTCGCCTTGACCAGCTGCTGGCGCAGGTCGCCATGGTGATAGCCCGCCTTGCCGGTGACCCTGGTTGCCTGTTTCACGCGCATATCCCCTTTTCTGCAGGGCGCCTTAGGCGAAAAACCGATCAAGCGGGATTTAATGTTAGACATTCTAACACCGCCGATTTATGTCTTTCGCAATGTAAGTCACTCTAACTTCTCGCCGCCCGCACCGCAAGGAGCCCGCCATGCCAAAGGATCCCGCCAGCCCCCTCAGCCCGTCCCGGACCCGGCGGGGTCTGCGGCGCCTCGGCATCCTCACCGGCACCGGCCTGACCCTCGCACTGGCCGCCGGGCTGGTGATGGGCGGCAGCGGCCTGATCGCCGCCCGCGCGCAGCAGGACGGGCCCGCCCGCCCCGAAACGGTGCTGCCGGTGCAGACAGCCCCCCTCGTGATCGAGGACAGCTACGCGGTCACCGCGCGCTTCACCGGCCAGGTCGAACCGGCCCGCAGCGCCGATCTGGGGTTCGAGGCGGGCGGCACCCTGGCCGAAGTGCTGGTGGACGAAGGCGACCGGGTGGCGGCGGGCGACGTGCTCGCCCGGCTCGATATCCGCGCCCAGCAGGCCGACCGTGCCGCCCAGGTCGCCGCCCGTGACGCCGCCCGCGCCCGGCGCGACCTGGCCGAGTTGACCTCCGCGCGCCAGGAGCGCCTCGCCGCCTCGGACTTCGCCTCCGCCCAGCGCGCCGACGAAGCACGGTTCCGTCTGGCCGAGGCGGAGGCGCAGATCGCCCAGGCCGACGCCGCCATCCTCGCCCTCGACGTGGCCCTGTCGAAATCCCAGATCACCGCACCCTTCGACGGCACCATCGCCGCGCGGCTGCGCGACGAAGGCGCACGGCTCGGCGGCGGCACCCCAGTCCTGCGGATCGAGGAGACCGAAGCCCCGCAGCTGCGCGTGGGCCTGCCCGACGCGCTGGCGCAGACCCTCGGCCCCGACGCCACCTTCCCGGTGACCCTGCCGGGCGGGACGGCCACCGCCACGCTCGACCGGCTGCGCCCGGACCTCGACCCGGTCACCCGGACCCGTGCGGCGGTCTTCACCCTCGACCGCCCCGCACCGTCGGGCACGCTCGCCACGCTGGAGATGACCCGCGAGGTGCCGGGCCGCGGCGCCTGGGTGCCGCTCTCGGCCCTTTCCGAAGGCATCCAGGGGCTCTGGACGCTCTACCTGCTCGATGACGGCGACATCCTGCGCCGCGAATCGGTCGAGGTGCTGCACGCCACGGGCACCCGCGCCTTCGTCACCGGCACCTTTCCGCAGGCCGCGCGCTACGTTCCCGCCGGCGCCCACCGGATCGCGCCGGGCCAGCGCGTCGCGCCCACGCCCGCGGGCTGAGCCATGCGCACCCTGCCCTTCCGCAACCCGCGCCTCGTCGCCCTCGCCCTCTTGGTCATCATCGCCGCGGGGCTCTCGGCCTTCCTGTCGCTCGGACGGCAGGAAGACCCGACCATCACCAACCTCAACGCCACCATCACGACCCTCTATCCGGGCGCGGAGCCGAGCCGGATAGAGGCGCTGATCTCCCAACCCCTCGAAGACGAGATGCGCACACTGGCGGATATGGACGAGATCAAATCGACCTCCGCCACGGGCATCTCGATCATCTCCCTGCAACTCGACGAGGCCACCGACCCCGCCATCATAGAAGAGATCTGGTCCAAGGCCCGCGACGGCGTTGCGGACGTGGCCCGCACCTTCCCCGAAGGCGTCCAACCCCCGGAATTCGACAGCGAGGGCATCGCCGCCGTCGGCGCCATTTTCGCCGTCAAACCCAGCGGCGCGGCCGCCAACCCCGCCGTGCTCGCCCGCACTGCCGAGGAACTGGCCGAACGCCTGCGCAACGTCCCCGGCACCAAGAGCGTCGAGAGCTGGGGCACCCCCACCGAAGAGGTCCGCGTCACCCTCGACCCCGCCGCCACCGCAGCGCTCGGGCTGACACCGGATGCGGTCTCGGCGGCCGTGCGCGCCGCGGACGCCAAGGTCCAGTCCGGCCGCCTGGTCAGCGGCAGTAGCGACATCCTGCTCGATGTGCAGGGCGATATCGAAGCCCTCGACCGCCTGCGCCAGATCGTGCTCGCCACCGGCCCGCAGGGCCAGGTCACGCGCCTCGGCGACGTGGCCGAGATCAGTCGCAGCCCCCGCGACCCCGCCCCCGCCATCGCCCTTGTGGACGGACAGGACGCGATCCTGCTGGGCGTGCAGGCCAACGAGGGGCTGCAGATCGACGTCTGGATGGGCTGGATCCGGGACGAGGTGGCCGCCTTCGCGCCCCTCCTGCCCGCCTCCCTGACGGTGGAGCAGATCTTCGACCAGGCGGTCTATACCGCCGACCGGCTGAGCGAGGTGGCCCTGAACATGGCCATCGGCGTCGGGCTGGTGGTGCTGGTCCTGCTGGTGACCCTCGGCGTGCGCGCGGCCCTGATCGTGGCCGCCGTCCTGCCGCTGGTCAGCCTCGCGACCCTTGCCTCGATGAACTTCATCGGCCTGCCGATCCACCAGATGAGCGTCACGGGGCTGATCGTGGCGCTCGGGCTGCTGGTGGATGCGGCGATCGTGATGACCGACGACATCCGGCAACGCCTGCGCGCGGGCGCCTCCCGGATGGACGCGGTGGATACGGCTGTCAAACGCCTCTTCGCGCCCCTGCTGGCCTCCACCGTCACCACCGCGCTCAGCTTCGTGCCGATGATCCTGCTGCCCGGCGGCGCGGGGGATTTCGTGGGGGCGATCGCCATCGCCGTGGTGTTGATGCTGATCTGGTCGCTGATCATCGCCCTGACCATCACGCCGGCGCTCGCGGGCTGGTTGCTGCCCGAGGGCGGGCGCGGCGCGGGCCTGCCCTCGGGTCTGGCGGGCCGGGCCTTTCACGCATCGCTGCGCTGGTCGGTGCGCAACCCGGTCCGGTCCGTCGCGCTGGCCCTCGTGCTGCCGGCGATGGGCTTTGCCAGCTTTCCCACCCTGACCGCGCAATTCTTTCCGGGCGTGGACCGCGACCAATTCCATATCGAGGTGGACCTTGCCCCCGGTGCCGCGCTCAGCCGCACCCACGCCCTGGTCGAAGAGATGGACGCGCTCCTGCGCGCCACCCCCGGCATCACCCGCGTCGCCTGGACCCTGGGCGAGAGCGCGCCGGCCTTCTACTACAACATCGTCGGCTCCCGGCAGGGCGCGCCGGGCTTTGCCCAGGAGCTGATCACCACCGCCGCGCCCGAGGCCACCGCCGACCTGCTCGACCCGCTGCAGACCACCCTGACCGCCCGCTTCCCCGAGGCCCGCATCCTCGTGCGCGGACTGGTGCAGGGCCCGCCCGTGGACGCGCCCGTGGAATTCCGGCTGGAGGGTCCCACGCTCGAGGTGCTGCGCGCCGAAGGCGAGCGGCTGCGTGCCATCCTGCTGGGCGTCGAGGGGATCACCACCGTGCGCGCCAGCTACGAGGGCGGCGCGCCCAAGGTGCAGGTCGAGATCGACGAGGCCGCGGCGCAACTGGCCGGGCTGAGCCTCGCGGACGTGGCCCGGCAATTGCAATCCGGCCTCGACGGGGTGACCGGCGGGTCGCTCATCGAGGCCTCCGAACAGCTCCCCGTCCGGGTGCAGCTGGGGGCGGGAACGCGGGACGATCTGGAGCGTATCTCCCAGATGCTCATCGTGCCACCACCGGGGAACGGCCGTTCTAGCCAGACCCTGCCCGCGTTCCCCCTCTCCGCCATGGCCGAGATTTCGCTGGTCCCGTCCGACAGCCCCATCGCGCGGCAGAACGGCACACGGGTCAACACCGTGCAGGCCTTCATCGCGCCCGATCTGCTGCCGCAGGAGGCACTGGTGCGCGCATAAGCCGCGATCGATGCGGCGGGCTTTGCGCTGCCCGCGGGCTATGACATGGCCCTGGGCGGTGATGCGGATGCGCGCAACGATACGGTCAACCGGCTGCTCGCACCGCTGGGCCTGATCGTGACCCTGTCGCTGGCGACCATCGTGCTGACCTTCGGATCCTTCCGGCTCGCCGCCGTGACCCTGGTGGTGGCGGTGCTGTCGGCGGGGCTGAGCCTGCTGTCGCTGGCGGTGTTCCAGTACCCGTTCGGGATCACCGCGATCATCGGGGTGATCGGCTCCATCGGGGTGTCGATCAACGCGGCGATCATCATCCTGACCGGGCTGCAACAGGATGAGGCCGCCGCCGCCGGGGACCGGGACGCCATGGCCCAGGTGGTGATGAACGGCTCGCGCCATATTCTGTCCACCACCCTCACGACCTTTGGCGGCTTCCTGCCCCTGATCCTGGCGGGCGGCGGCTTCTGGCCGCCCTTCGCCATGGCGGTGGCGGGGGGCGTGCTCCTGTCGACGGTGGTCAGTTTCTATTTCACGCCGCCGCTCTTTGCCCTCGTGCGGCCACGCCGAACGAAGGCGGCGAACCAGGTCGAAGGCCACACCTGCCTGGCGGAGCTGAAGATCGCGGCGGAGTGAGACGGGCGCGTTAACCTATTCAGGAAATTGAATGTTTCGCATGCGAAACAAATCTCTGTAAGCTCTTGGGACACCACGATTCCGCGAAAAAATTTGTCGGCGGATCGGGGCGTGTTTCGGGGGCCGCGTTAAGAGTTGCGCGAAACCGCCCCGACGACGCGCCACCAAGCGGTTTCGAAACCGCTTGCACGCCCCGGCCTCTCCTGCTGCGCGAGACGCCAGAGCATTCCCCTGGACCAACCCGCGTCACGCCGCGCAACGTCGACCCGCCCACCCCACCCCTGCAGCCGACCCAAGCGGTTTCGAAACCGCTTGGCCCGTGGCGGTCGCCGCGCTCAGACCTTCAGGACGATCTTGCCGATATGGGCGGAGCTTTCCATCCTGGCATGGGCCTTCGCGGCATCGTCCAGCGCGAACTCGCTGTCCATCACCACCTTGATCCGGCCCGCCGACAGGAGCGGCCAGACCTCCCGCTCCAGCTCCGCCGCGATCCGCGCCTTGGCCAGGTCAGATTGCGGCCGCAGGGTGGAGCCCGTGATCGTCAGCCGCCGCATCATCAGCGGCGCGAAGTTCACCGCCACCTTCGGTCCCTGCAGGAAGGCGATCTGCACCAGCCGCCCGTCTTCGGCAAGGCTCTTGAGGTTACGCGGGATGTAGTCGCCGCCCACCATGTCGAGGATCAGGTTGGCGCCACCCTCGTCCTGCAGCACCGGCACGAAATCCTCCTCGCGGTAGTTGATCGCGCGCTCGGCGCCCAGGTCCATGCAGGCCGCGCATTTCGCAGCGGACCCGGCGGTGGCGAAGACCCGCGCGCCCAGCGCATGCGCCAACTGAATCGCCACGGTCCCGATCCCGGAGGAGCCGCCATGAACAAGGAACCGCTCCCCACCCGTCAGCCCGCCCCGGGTCACCACGTTCGACCACACCGTGTAGTGGTTCTCGCAAAGCGCGGCCGCCTGATCGAGCGGCATGCCGTCGGGCACCGGCAGCGCGTGCGCGGCGGGGCAAACGACGTATTCCGCGTACCCTCCGCCCGGGGTCAGGGCGCAGACCTGATCGCCCACCGCCCAGCGCGCCACGTCCGGGCCGGTCGCCACGACCTCGCCCGCGACTTCCAGCCCCGGCAGGTCCGAGGCCGTGGGCGGCGGCGCGTAGGAGCCTGCCCTCTGCAGCGCGTCGGGCCGGTTCACCCCGGCATAGGCGACCTTGATCAGGATCTGGCCCGCGCCGGGTACGGGCATCGGACGGGTGCAGGGGCGCAGCACCTCGGGTCCGCCGGGCTCGGTGATCTCAACGGCGCGCATGGTCTCGGGCAGGGTCATGGAGGAAGTCCTATTTCGGCCGGTAGGACCCCGGAAGGTCCGCCCGGGGCAGTTTCGAGGGCGGCTTGATCTGGCTCAGCACCCAGTTCGGGCCGGTCATCAGCCCGCGCAGCAGCGGGTTCTTGTTCACCGCGCCTTTGACCTCTTCGATTTTCATCACATCGTCAATCCGGCGGTCCAGGAAGGCCCAGGTCGCTGCGTGATCCTCCGACGTGTCGCCCAGCCAGTAGAGCACCGTCGCGCTGTAGACCCCCGACAGGGTCGCGCGCTTGGAGTACCAGTTGAAATCGTCCGACCGGTCGCCGAGCGTCTCCCAGATCAGATCGCAGGTGCCCCAGACCGCCTTGGCCCCGTCCCCGGCATAGACCGGCAGCGCAAAGAGCGTCGTTGCGCGGCGAACGGCTTCCTTGTCCTCCACCGCCTCTAGCCGGTACCGCACCGCCGCCGCGATCCGGTCGCGGAAACGCAGACCGTCCAGCGGTTCACGCTTGATGCGGGCAACCATCTCGGCATCGCCGCGCGCGTGGAAGGCCAGAGCCAGATCCACCGCGCCGCGGGGAAACAGGCTCTTGGCCAGTGCGGGGTCGATATCGGCATCGGTGCAGGCCGCCGCGAACGTGGCCTGGGACCAACCATCGAAGGCCACGTGAATCAGGGCGGCATCCAGCAGTGCTGCGCGCAATTCCGGGGTCGAACGGGTGTCTTCCATGGGAGCTCCTATTCAGGACTGACAGGCAATCAACGTTGCTGGACAACTAGGGCGTCCCTTGCTATACGGCCACCTCCTGCAATCTGACGCAACACAAACTTAGGAAGGTGGTGACAACCACATGCAGGTCAGCGTACGCGACAACAATGTCGACCAGGCACTGAGGGCTCTGAAGAAGAAGCTCCAGCGCGAGGGCGTGTTTCGGGAAATGAAGCTCAAGCAGCATTACGAGAAGCCCTCCGAGAAGAAAGCACGCGAGAAGGCAGAAGCCATTCGCCGTGCCCGTAAACTCGCACGCAAGAAAGCCCAGCGCGAAGGCGGGCTCTAGGCCCCACCGCGCCCGAACATCTTTGCTGTTCGAAACGACGACCCCCGTGGCTTTGCCCGGGGGTTTGTTGTTTCGCGGCGCACGGTTCGCGTCAAAGCGGCAGGGCGGTGGTCTTGAACACGGTCCGCAAGGCGAAGCTCGACTGGATCTGCGCGACCCCCGGCAGGGTGGCCAGGTGGCGCCGGTGGAGGGCGGCGAACGCCTCAGTATCCTGGGCCACGACCTTGAGCAGGTAATCCGCCGATCCCGCCATCAGGTGGCATTCGAGCACTTCGGGCACCTGTGCGACGGCCGCCTCGAAGGCCACGAGCACCTCGTCGGCCTGGCCGGACAAGGTGACCTCGACGAAGACGGTGGTCTTGCGGTCCACGGCGCGCGGGTCGACGAGGGCGACGTAGTCCTTGATGACGCCTGCCGCCTCCATCCGGGCGACGCGGCGGTGGCAGGCCGAAGGCGACAGGTGCACACGCTCCGACAACTCGGCGTTGGACAGGCGCCCGGCCCTCTGAAGGGCCGAGAGCAGACGGTGATCCGTGTCGTCCAAGGCGATCATGACGCAAGATTTTCCTGTTTTAAAATCATTTATGCAAGATTTTAGCATCTCATGGCCATCCCGCACAGGGCTTTTCAAAGCACTTGAGCGCCGTTCGTGGCAATTTCAGAGCATAAAGTTCATGCAGGGAGGTTTTCATGCGCATCGGTTGCCCGACAGAGATCAAGCCCCAGGAATTCCGTGTCGGGCTCACCCCCGCTGCCGCGGCCGAGGCCGTCGCCCATGGCCACGCGGTGCTGGTGCAGGCGGGCGCTGGTGTCGGCTCGGGGTTCGAGGATGCCGACTACATCGCCGCCGGGGCGCGGATCGTGGACACCGCCGAGGAGGTCTTCGCCAAGGCCGACATGGTCGTGAAGGTTAAGGAGCCCCAGGCGGTGGAGCGCGCGATGCTGCGCGAGGATCAGGTGCTGTTCACCTATCTGCATCTGGCCCCGGACCCGGCGCAGACGCGCGAGTTGCTGGCCTCGGGTGTGACCGCGATCGCCTATGAGACCGTGACGGCGCCCGATGGCACGCTGCCGCTGCTGGCGCCGATGTCCGAAGTGGCCGGGCGGCTGGCACCGCAGATGGGCGCCTGGACCCTGCAGAAGGCCAATGGCGGGCGCGGTGTGCTGCTGGGCGGTGTGCCCGGGGTCGGCGCGGCGGAGGTTGTGGTGATCGGCGGCGGCGTGGTCGGCACCCATGCGGCCCGGGTCGCCGCGGGCATGGGCGCGAAGGTCACGGTCCTGGACCGCTCGCTGTCGCGGCTGCGATATCTCGACGACGTGTTCGGAGGGCGGTTCGCGAACCGCTATGCCTCGCGCGCCGCGACGGCGGAGTTGGTGGCGCAGGCGGACATGGTGATCGGCGCGGTGCTGATCCCCGGGGCTGCGGCGCCCAAGCTGGTGAGCCGCGCGCAATTGGCGGACATGAAGCCGGGTGCCGCGATCGTGGACGTGGCCATCGATCAGGGCGGGTGTTTCGAGACCTCGCGGGCGACGACGCACCGGGACCCGATCTACGAGGTGGACGGCATCCTGCATTACTGCGTGGCGAATATGCCCGGCGCGGTGGCACGGACTTCGACCATCGCGCTGGGCAATGCGACCCTGCCCTACATGCTGCAGATCGCGGATCAGGGCTGGCGCGCGGCTGTAAGGGCGGACCCGCATCTGCGCGCGGGGCTGAACGTGCACGCGGGCAAGCTGACCTACCGGGCGGTGGGCGAGGCGCTGGGTCTGCCGGTGACCGAGGCCGACCTGCTGGCGGCCTGAGCCGCGGGGTTATCCCGACAAGGCGCGTTCCGGGCGATCCGAGCGAGGCTTGTGCAATCTGCACCAGAGCTGCCGCAGGCGGGCGCGCTGCTGCGGCAGGCGACGCTCGAACAGAGCGGCGAAGGCGAAGCAGGCCAAGAGCGTCAGGGCCAGCAGCCACAAATCGTAGCCCGGCAGCGCCTCGGGCAGGCCCGCATCCAGCAGGTGCAGTACCGGGTAGTGGAGGACATAGAGCGAAAAGCTGCCCTGCGCGATCCAGCGCACGGCGCGAGCGGGGCGGCCCCGGTGCGGTGCGGTGCGGCCGACGCAGAGGGCATGGACCCCGCGCAGGTGGGCGGCGACGCAGAGCGCGAGCAACGTGTTCCACAGCACCTCGTCGGAATAGCCGAGCAGGGCGTGGTGACTGGCGGGGGCGACCGCCGCGGCGGTGAGCGCGCTGAGAAACGGGGCCAGACCTGCGGCCTTGAGCGCAACGAGGGTGACAGGGCCGCCGAGGGCGAGGGCCCAGGCGCGGGACCGGGGCAGCGCCAGGGCGCGTTGGATATGGTGCCAGAGCGCGACGCCCAGAAGCCAGCAGGGCATGAGTGCCAGGATCGGCAACCCCGCGAGGAGCGCGCCCAGCGCGAGGAGCACCCAGCGCAAGAACCCGCGCAGATAGAAGGCGATGGCGAAGAGGGCGTAGAAGGCGACCTCGTAGCTCAGCGACCAGAGCGGCCCGTTGGAGCCCAGGCGCACCCGGTCCGACAGCCCCTGCCATTCGTTGCTGAAGCTGAGCCCGCGCCAGAGCATCTCGGCCACCGGCAGGGCCTCGAAGAACGGGGGCTGGTAGGCGCGCAGGTCGAGCCGTTGGCCGATGGCGTCGAACAGCAGGGTCAGCACGAGCGCGGGGGCCACCACCGACAGCACCCGGGTCAGCCGGTGAAAGGCGAAGCGGCCGAGGGTGCCGTCGCGTTCCGCTGCATAGGCGATCACCACGCCCGACAGCACGAAAAACACCACCACCGCGTCGCTGGCCAGGTTCCAGTCGCGCAGCACCTCGTAGTCGCCCCGGGTGAAACGGGTATGGGCCATGTGCCCGAAGAGCACCGTCAGCGCCGCGCCCGCCCGCAGCACATCGAGCCAGAGCGAGAAGCCCGGCGACATGGGGCGCGCGCCGCTCATGGCTTGCGCAACTCCGGCGCTGCGGCGTCCTCCCCGGTGCGGGCGGCCGCGATGCTTTCGGCGAAGGGGGTGAGCAGGGCTGCGCCCAGGGTTTCATGGGGTTGCGCGATCCGTTTGCCCGCGGCGTCGGAAATGCCGAAGGTCAACGCTTCCTGCCGGGGCGGGATGTAGAGCGTGCCGAAGGCCCAATCCCAAAGGGCGAAGATCGAGCCGTAGTTCTTGTCATGATGCTCGACCGCGACCGAATGGTGCACCTGGTGCTGGGCGGGGGAGATGAACACATGCTCCAGCACCGCACCGTAGCTCAGCCAGATATGGCTGTGGCGCAGGTTGGCGCCGAGCGCGTTGAAAAGCACGTAGAGCGCGTTCGCCCCGCCGATGGTGACGAAATCGATCTGACCCAGCACGAGGATCAGCACCACCGCCTGCACCACGCCCACAACCACGGTGATCAGCAGGTTGCGCAGCAGCGTCTCCACCGGGTGGGCGCGCATCACCGTGAGCGGCGTCAGCACATCGGCCGAGTGGTGCACCGCGTGAAATGGCCAGAGCACCTTCCATTCATGGTGCCACCGATGGGCCCAGTATTTGCAGAAATCCGAGGCCATCACGATGATGATCGTCGCCAGCAAGGTCCGGCCCCAGGTTTCGGGGGGCGGGTTGTAGCCCGCGACATCCGCCCACAGACCGATCAGCCCGATCGCCACCAGGGGCGGGAAGAACACCGCCCCCGCCAGCCCCGAGGCATCCACCAGCCGATTGGTCAGAAAGAGCTTGATATCGAGCAGGTTGGAGCGATGCCGGTAGACCGACGCCGGCAGCAGCCAGGACAGGAAGCCCGTGGGCCGCCCCCGCCAGATCCAGATCGCGCCCGCCAGCACCACAGTGCACAGCAGGTAGACCAGCGAGATGCGCAGGTTCATGTTGAAGGGCACCGCGCCCAGATCGCGCAGGTAGTTCGAAAGCAGGTCCATGGCACGCGTCCTTTCACCGACCGTGCCATGGCATAGCTTTCCAGTTTGTTATTCCCGGGGCGATTTCATGGCCGGCCCCGCCCGCTCAGGACTTGGCCAGGGAATCGCGGATCTGCATCAGCAGTTCCTTTTCCGTCGGGCCCGGGTCCTCCGCCGGGGCTTCCTCGGGCTCGTTCTCGGCCATTTCCTTGATCCGGTTGACCATCTTGACCAGCAGGAACACCACCCAGGCGATGATCAGGAAATTGATGACCGCCATGATGAAGTTTCCGTAGGCGAAGACCGCGGCCTCCTCGCCCTCGGTCAGGGCCAGGCCGAGCCCGGAAAAGTCGAGCCCCCCGGTAAACAGACTGATGATCGGGTTGATCAGGTCCTCGACCAGCGAGGTGACGATGGCTGTGAACGCGGCCCCGATGATGATCCCGACGGCCATGTCCATGACATTGCCTTTTGCGATGAATTGCTTGAATTCGTTGAGCATGATTGCTCTCCCTTGAACTGAACACGCACACCCCCGCCCCGCGTTTTGCACGGACGCACAGAAGGTGCGCGCAAAGGTTAACAGGCCCGCCGGTGTTTTCCGCCCCAAAACCGCATAGCTTTGCAAAACATTGCCGAAGGAGGCCCTGATGTCCGACCTATCCCGTTTTCCGATCACCGCTCGCTGGCCTGCCGAGAACCCGGGCGTGATCCAGCTGTATTCCTTTCCCACCCCGAACGGGGTGAAGGTGTCCATCGCACTGGAGGAGCTGGGCCTCGCCTATGAGCCGCATCTCGTCACGCTGTCGGACACGGACGTCAAAAGCCCCGCGTTCCTGTCACTCAACCCCAACAACAAGATCCCCGCGATCATCGACCCCGACGGGCCGGAGGGACCGCTGGGCCTGTTCGAAAGCGGCGCGATCCTGCTCTATCTCGCGGAGAAGACCGGCAAGCTGGCCGGGCGCAACGCCGCCGAGAAGGCGGTCGTGACCCAATGGCTGATGTTCCAGATGGGCGGGCTCGGCCCGATGCTGGGGCAGTTGGGGTTCTTCGTGAAGTTCGCCGGGGCCGCGATCGAGGACCCGCGCCCCCGGGATCGCTACGTGAGCGAGGCGCGGCGGCTCTTGGCCGTGCTCGAAGGGGCGCTGGAAGGGCGGGATTGGATCGCCGGGGAATATTCCATCGCCGATATCGCCATCGCGCCCTGGCTGCGCGCGCTGGACTTCTACGGCGCGCGGGAGCTGGTGGGCTGGGCGGATCATCCCAACCTCGTGGCGTATCTGGACCGGTTCCTGGCACGGCCCGCGGTGCAGAAAGGCCTCAACATTCCGGCGCGGCCCGCATGAGGCTGGCCCTGATCGGACTGGGCGCGATCAACCGCGCGGTGGCGGCGGGAATGGCCGGGCAGGCGGAGATGGTCGCCCTGACCCGCAGCGGGGCCGAGGCGCCCGGGGTGATGGCGGTATCGGACCTCTCGGCGCTGCGCGTCTTCGCGCCGGACCTGGTGGTGGAGGCCGCGGGGCACGGGGCGGCGCGCGCGTACCTGCCCGGCCTACTGGCCGCGGGGATCGATGTGCTGATGGCGTCGGTCGGCGTGCTGGCGGATCCGGAGACCGAGGCCGCCTTCCGCGCCGCGCCTGCCCATGGCGCGCAGCTGACAATTCCGGCGGGGGCGATTGGCGGGCTGGACCTGTTGGCGGCCCTGCCGAAGGACAGCCTGCGCGCGGTTCGCTACACGGGTGTCAAGCCGCCCGCGGCCTGGGCGGGCAGCCCGGCGGCGGACGGGCGGGACCTGTCGGCCCTGGACGGGCCGGTGACGCTGTTCGAAGGCACGGCGCGACAGGCGGCGCTGAGATTTCCCAACAACGCGAATGTGGCCGCGACGCTGGCATTGGCCGGGGCGGGGTTCGACAGGACCGAGGCGCGGTTGGTGGCCGACCCGGACGCGGCAGGCAATGGTCATGCCTACGACGTGATCTCGGACACGGCGGAGATGACGTTTTCTGTGCGGGCGCGCCCTTCGGACACGCCCGGCACCTCGGCCACCACGGCAATGAGCCTGTTGCGGGCGATCCGGAACCGGGACGCCGCGTGGGTGGTCTGAGCGGTTACTCGGCGGCGGCAGACTGCCCGGCGGGCAGCGCGCCCGTCAGCACGTAGCGCAACACCTCGACAACCTGAGCCGGGGTTTCGGCCACGGCAAGGGCGGCGGCGTGCACCTCCTTGAGGGCGTGCTGATGCTCCGGCGGATTGAGCACGATGATCGACTTGCCCAGCGCGGCGGCATAGCCCGCGTCGAAGGCCGCGTTCCATTGCTTGTACTTCTCGCCGAAGCGGACGACGACCACATCCGCGTCGGCGATTCCCTTGCGGATGCGGATGGCGTTGACCATGGCGCCCTTGTGGTCGTGCCAGTACTTGTTCGGCTCGGCCCCGAGGATCGCCACGCCGCAATCGTCGCTGGCCGCGTGATCGGTGACCGGCGCATTGAACGTGACGTCCAGCCCCGCGGCCCCTTCGACGATCTGCTCGCGCCAATCGGTGTGAATTTCGCCGGACAGATAGATGTTCAGGCCCATGGGTCCCCTCCTTTTTCGGTGTCGCGGGCATCATAGCCCCTGCGCGGGGTGTTAGGTATCCCCCTCGGCGCGCCTGGCAACCGCTCCGGGTCGGCGTTGGGGTTTGCGTGAGAGGTCAGCCGCAAGCGACCAAGCGGTTTCGAAACCGCTTGGGGTGCTCTGGACCGGACTTTTGCGCAAGGGACACCGCGCGCAGCCGGGTCGGACGAGGCGCATAGCCCGGCCCTGGACATTCGGGTCGGGCCCGGGGGCCAAGCGGTTTCGAAACCGCTTGGTTGGCGCGGGCTCAGCCGCGCAGCACGCCGCCCGTGGCCTTTTCGACCTTGGCCACGATCCGGGCAGCCACCGCTTCGATCTCTTTCTCGGTCAGGGTGGCGTCCGTCGGTTGCAGCCGCACGGTGATGGCCAGCGATTTCTTGCCCTCGCCCAAGGCGCCGCCGATGAACTCGTCGAACACGCGGACCTCTTCGATCAGCGTCTTGTCGGCCCCGGCGGCGGCGTTGGTAAGCGCCAGCGCCTCCACCTGCGCGTCCACCACGAAGGCAAAATCGCGTTCGACTGCCTGCAGGTCGCGGGCCTCCAGCGCGGGCCGGGTGGCAGAGGTCTTGCGCGGCATCGGCACCTCGTCGGGCCAGAGGGTAAAGCCCATCACCGGTCCCTTGAGATCCATGGCCGCCACCACGCGCGGGTGCAACTCGCCAAATACGCCGAGCACCTTCTTGGGGCCAAGGCAGATCTTGCCGTGCCGACCGGGGTGCCACCAGCCTTGGGCGCCGCGCAGGATCTGCACCTTGGCGGGGGCACCGATGGCCGCGAGGATCGCCTCGGCATCGGCCTTGACGTCGAACACGTCTACGGGGCGGCTTTCGCCGCGCACGTCCTTGGGCCCGGTGCGCCCGACCAGCAGGCCGGAGATCAGCGTATGCTGCTCGCCCGGCTCGCCGCCATGGAAGGCCGGGCCGACCTCGAAGAGCGCCAGGTCCATGATGCCGCGCGCCTGGTTGCGGGAAGCGGCCTGCATCAGACCGGGCAGCAGAGCGGGGCGCATATGGCTCATCTCGGAGGAGATCGGATTTTCCAGCTCGGTGGCTTCGGTGCCGCCGCCGAAGAGCGCCGCGGTGGGCTGGTCGATGAAGGAATAGGTCACGCACTCGTTGTACCCGAGCGCCGCCGCAGTGCGCCGCGCCAGGGCTTGCCGCCGCTGGCCTTGGGTCACGACTGGCTTCGGCACGCCGGTGGACGCGCGCGGCAGGGGGCGACCCTGGAGCTTGGTGAGTGACGCGATGCGGGCGACCTCTTCGACGAGATCGGCCTCGCCCATCACATCCGGGCGCCAGCTCGGCACATGGGCCATGTCGCCCTCCAGGGTGAAGCCCAGCGCCTCCAGCGTGGCGCGCTGGGTCTCGGGGGCGATGTCCATGCCCACGAGGCTCTGGACCCGGTCGGTATCGAGCTTGTAGGCGCGGGCAACATCCGGCAGCGCACCCGCGACCACCACGTCGGAGGCCTCGCCGCCGCACAGGTCAAGGATCATGCGGGTGGCGTGTTCCATCCCCTCGGGCGTCCAGGCCGGGTCGATCCCGCGCTCGAACCGGTAGCGCGCGTCGGAATTGATCTTGAGCGCGCGGCCGGTATAGGCGGTGCGCACCGGGTCGAAATAGGCCGCCTCGACAAAGACATTGACGGTTTCCTCGGTGCAGCCGGAGTGCAGGCCGCCCATGATGCCCGCGAGGCTTTCGACGCCGTTGTCGTCGGAGATCGCCGTCATGCCGGGCGCGAGCACGTATTCCTTCTCGTCCAACCCGGTGAAAGTCTCGCCGCCCTTGGCCGCATGGACCCGCAGGCAACCTGCGACCTTGTCGGCATCGAAGACGTGAAGGGGCCGGTTGCGGTCATAGGTGAAGAAGTTGGTGATATCGACCAGGGTCGAGATTGGGCGCAGGCCGATGGCGCGCAGGGCGGTTTGCAGCCAGTCCGGCGAGGGGCCGTTTTTGACGCCGCGGATCAGGCGGCCGTAGAAGACGGGGGCCGCGTCCCTTGTGTCGTCGTCGATGGTGACGGTGATCGGACAAGGGAAGGCGCCGGGCACCGGGGCGACGTCGCGGGCCTTCATCGTGCCGAGGCCGCGGGCGGCCAGATCTCGGGCAATGCCGCGCACGCCCAGCGCGTCGGGGCGGTTCGGGGTGATGGCGATCTCGATCACCGGATCGACGCGGGCAGGATCGTAGACGGCGAGCCAGTCCGGGAAGCTCTGGCCGATCTCGCCCTCGGGCAGTTCGATGATGCCCGTATGCTCGTCGGACATCTCCAGTTCGCGCTCGGAGGCCATCATGCCGTGGCTCTCGATGCCGCGGATCTTGCCCACGCCGATGGTGGTGTCGATGCCGGGCACGTAAACGCCGGGCCGGGCCACGACCACGGTGATGCCTTCCCGCGCGTTGGGTGCGCCGCAGATGATCTGCACGGGGCCGTCGCCGTATTCGACCTGGCAGACCTTGAGCCGGTCGGCCTCGGGGTGTTTTTCGGCCCGCAGCACCTTGCCCACCACGAAATCCGACAGCTTGGCGGCGGGGTTCTCGACCCCTTCGACCTCGAGCCCGAGATCGGTCAGGGCGTAGAGAATCTCGTCCAGGGTGGCGTCGGTCTCAAGGTGGTCCTTGAGCCAGGAGAGCGTGAATTTCATCGGGCCGGTCCTGCGGTTTTGCGTGCTTGGCCTGCTCTTATCCGAAGGGCGCGGGACGGGGAAGAGCGGCGGGAGATTTTGCCGGACCACCGCCCGGCCCCGGTCATGCCACATTTCCGCCATGGGACGGGGGTAGCTCCGGGTCAGGTTAACGAAATATTAACCGGCCCCGGGCCGGGACGACGAGGCAGGCAAGATGAAGACACTTCTGATGCGACGAGACGGAACAGTGATGGCAGAGACGGTACTCATGGCGGCCGCCTTTGGGGTCGTAGCGCTGCTGACATTGGTCGCGGTCACGCGAAACGAGGGGCCGCAATTATCGCTGGAGGCGGCACCCGGGGCCGCGCAGGTCGGGGACTAGCGGTCGGACGGATCGCGCTCTGCCTCCCGCGCGGCGAGCCAGCGCGAGACGCCATAGGCCGGCAGCAGGACGACCGACCAGCCCAGCACGTTGATGATCGTGAATCGCAGCTTCATCTCGGTCGGCATCCGGTCCGACATCCACAGGCCGATATGGGCCACCACGATCAGGGTCAGAAGGGCAGCAAGGGCGATGCGGATTTTCATGGGGGAGAGATAGGGCACCGGCGAGGCGGGAAAACCGCCTTGCACGGGCTGGCAGCCCGGACAGCGCCCTACCGGATTGCCAGACTGGATCGCGAGGCCGCGTTTCCACAGTCGGTCACCGGGCGCGGAGGGCAGCGACCGACCGCGGGTGTCGCGCTGAAAGCGCCCGCCCGGGGGGGCGGTCGGGCGCTGCCCGGGCCTGCGGCCCGTGCGGAAGTCTACCTACTCAACCCCGCATGCACCGTTGGCACGTCCAGCGCCGAGAAGCCGTAGTTGCGCAGCCAGCGCAGGTCGCTGTCGAAGAAGGCGCGCAGGTCTGGGATGCCGTATTTCAGCATGGCGATCCGGTCGATGCCCATCCCGAAGGCGAAGCCCTGCCATTGGGTCGGGTCGATGCCGCCGGCCTCCAGCACCTTGGGGTGCACCATGCCGGATCCGAGGATTTCGAGCCAGTCGTCGCCCTCGCCCACCTTGAGCTGACCGCCCTCCCACGAACACCGGATGTCGACCTCTGCCGAGGGTTCGGTGAAGGGGAAATGCGAGGCGCGGAAGCGCAGTTCCACATCGTCCACCTCGAAATAGCTGCGCACGAACTCCTCCAGCACCCATTTCAGGTTGGCCATGGAGATGTCGCGGTCGATCGCCAGCCCTTCGACCTGGTGGAACATCGGGGTATGGGTCTGATCGTAATCGCAGCGATAGACACCGCCCGGGCAGATCACGCGGATCGGTGCGCCATGCTCCTGCATCGCGCGGATCTGCACCGGCGAGGTATGGGTACGCAGCACATGGGGCGGGCGGTCGTCTCCCTCCGCGCGCTTCATGTAGAACGTGTCCATCTCGGCCCGTGCGGGGTGATGGCCCGGGATGTTGAGCGCGTCGAAATTGTACCAGTCGCTCTCCACGCGCGGCCCCTCGGCCACGGCAAATCCCATGTCGGCGAAGATCGCGGCGACCTCTTCGGAGACCTGGCTGATCGGGTGCAATGTGCCCGCGGGCCGCTGCCGTCCGGGCAGGGTCACGTCGAGCCATTCGGACCGCAGCCGCTCGTCCAGCGCGGCATCGGCGAGCGCGGCCTTCTTGGCGGCCAGGGCGGAGTTGATCTCGTCCTTCAGGGCGTTGAGCGCGGGGCCGGCGGTCTTGCGCTCTTCCGGGGTCATCTTGCCCAGCTCACGCATCTTGAGGCTGATCTCGCCCTTCTTGCCCACGGCGGCCACGCGCAGGGTTTCCAGCGCGCTCTCGTCCGCGGCCTCGGCAATCGCCGCCAGGTATTTCGACTTCAGATCGTCCATGTCACGCCTCGCACATCGTCGCGGAGGGCGTAGCGAGCCGGGGCGCAAGATGCAACCGTTCAGAGCTTGCACAGCAGCCGCGCCTCATGGGCCCGCAGGGTTGGCCGGGCGCTGGGACCATATGCGGCGGGATCGGCGGCAAGCTCGGGAAAGAGTGCCAGAAGCTCGTCCCGGGAGGCCTGCGCCATGGTATCGAGGCCCTGCGCGCCCGGATGAAAGCTCTCGGACCAGGCGCCGTTGGCGCGCACGATCTGGTGCCGGTCAAAGAGGATGTGAACATAGGTCACCATGCCGCCCGGGCGCCGCACCACGCGGTCGCCATCGACCAGATGCAGGGCGGCCACGAGCACCTCCGCCGCGCCGGTCAGCAACTCGGCCTGCCAGCCGGTCACGAGGATCCGGTGCTGGGGCGAGACCAGCAGCGGCGCGGTCGCCCCGTGGACGCCCACCGGGATCGCCACGGGGGCCAGCACACCCGCCGCGGGCACCCGGCGCGCGCCGGTCCAGACCAGTGGCTGCGCCCCCGCGTCGCGGGTCAGCACAAGGTCGCCGGGGCGCAAATGTTCGACCGGACGCGGGCCATCGGGCGTGTCGATCCGGGTGCCGGGGGTGAAGCACATGCCCGTGTCGCCGGGATCGACCGGCTCGAACACCGGCGTGGTCGGGTCGGGCTGGTTCCACTGGATCGAATAGGTGGCCATGCCCGCGCCGGTGGGGGGCCAGACATTGACCGAGACCGCCCCCTGGGCCGCACCGTCCAGAGCGGTGATGTTCTGGGTCTCCCCGCCGATGTCGAAGAAGCTGTGGACCGTGCCGGAGGTGTGATCGGTCAGGGCCGCCGCCTCGGCGTTGAGCGTCCCGCCGCCATCGGGATCGGTCAACCGGATCACGAAATCGTCTTGAGAGATGACATAGACGTTCTCGCCGCTGTCGGCATCGAAGCTGACGCGGACATCCGGATGGTCGAGAGGAATTTCGATCAGGGCGGTGCCGTCGTGATTGTAAAAGCTCGCGGTGAAATCGGCGGGATCCTCGGACGGGTCGAGCGCGAGCTCGAGAAACTCCGACACGCCGGACGCGTTCGAATAGACGTCGGAATAGTGCATCTCGCTGATGCGGGCCATGTGCGCGGCCTCGCCTTGACGGTATCGCGCACGGGCATAGGCCAAAGCCCCTAACAAAGCGCGAACATCCGCTCAGAAGACGAGGTTCATGACGCTCAGTGAGACCACGAGGAAAAGGAGCGTCATGATTCCGCCGCTCTTGATGAAATCGGTGACCTTGTAGCCCGCCGGGCCCATGATCAGCGCGTTGACCTGGTGGGTGGGGATCAGGAAGGAATTCGAGGTCGAGATCGCCACGGTCAGCGCAAAGAGCGCCGGATCGCCGCCCGCGGCCATGGCGATGGAGATCGCCAGCGGCACCAGCAGCACGGTTGCGCCCACGTTGGACATGATCAGCGTGAACACCGTGGACAGCACCGCGAGCCCCGCCTGCAAGGCCCAGAGCGGCCAGCCGTCGAGCAGGATGAGGATCTGCTGCGCGATCCAGGCGGCGGTGCCGGAGGATTGCACCGCCTGGCCGAGGGGAATGAGGCTGGCGAGCAGGAACACGGTCGACCAGCTCACGGCATTGTAGGCCTCGTCGATGTCGAGCACGCGGGTCAGGATCATGCCCGCCGCCCCGGTCAGCAGGCAGAGCGACAGGCGCAGGTCCGTCAGCAGGATCAGCCCAAGCGCGATGGCGAAGAACAAGAGCGCCCAGCCGACCTTCTTGGGGCGCGGCTCTTCCTGCGGGTAGTCCGAGGTCACGACCACGAAATCCCTGTTTCGACTGAGCCGGGTCAAGGCCTCCCAGGTGGTGAGGATCACGAGCGTGTCGCCCGCGCGGAAGGGTACTTCGCCGATCTGGGTATGAGTGTGATCCTCGGTCTCGACGATGCTCAGGGTTTCCTCGCCCCGGTGGATGGCCAGCATGCTCGCGCCATAGGTCTTGCGGAACACGACGTCATGGGCGCATTTCCCGATCAGGGACGAGCCCGGCGGGATCACCACCTCGGCGATCCCGGACTTAGTGGGGGCGTAGTCCTCGGCAAAGACGTCGAGCCGGTCATGGAGGGTGAAGCCCATGTCCTCGGCCATGTGGCGCACTTCACGCGCGCGACCCAGCACGGCAAGGCGGCAGGGCGGTGTGATCTCGGTCTGGATGACGGGCGCAAACCAGGTCTTGCCCTGATAGGCGCTCCCGATGATGTAGACATGATACCGCTTGGTCAGGTCGTCATAGGTCTGGCCCGCGACCCTGTGGCCTTCGGGGATGGTGATCTCGAAGATGTCGGTTTTCAGCCCGTAGATCTGCTTGAGGTAGTCCTTGGTGGACTGGCCGGAGGTGGCGTCGCCGCCCTTCTGGCCACTGGGCAGGACCCAGCGGCCGAAGAGCATGAAATAGAGGATGCCCGTAGCGACAAGCGCGATCCCGACCGGGGTGACCGAAAACAGGCCGTAGGGCGCCATCCGGGCGTCGGGCGGCAAGCTCGGATTGGCCGCCAGCAGCAGGTCGTTGAGCAGGATCAGGGGCGAGGAGCCCACCATGGTCAGCGTCCCGCCAAGGATCGCGCAGAAGCCCATGGGCATCAGCAACCGGCTGAGCGGCAGGCCCGTGCGCACGGAGATCCGGCTGACCACGGGCAGGAACAGCGCAGCTGCGCCGACATTCTGCATGAAGGACGAGATCACGCCCACCGTGCCCGACACGATGGGCACCACCCGGGCCTCGGAACTGCCGCCGCGTTTCAGGATGAGCGCGGCGACCTTGCTCATCAGCCCGGTCTTGTCGAGGCCGGCGCCGATGATCATCACGGCGATGATCGACACAACCGCGTTGGAGGCGAGTCCATCGAAAAGCGTACTGACATCCGCCAGTGAGTGCAGACCCGGCAGCTGGCTGAGCAGGCCCAGGAGCACCATGACGAGGATCGCCGCGAAATCGATCCGCACCACTTCGGACACGAACAGCGCCACGGTGAAGCCGAGCAGTCCGAGCACGACCATCATCGGATAGGTGAGCGTCAGCGCCTCCACGTGTCCTCCCGGTCTGCGCGACCCGGCCTCTCTGCGGCGGGCCGTGCGATGCGCGGGCCGTCACCCGGACCCACGCGCCCATGTCTGTGGCATGGGTAGTTCAACCTGCCCGAAAGGGCGGCGGAAAGGCAACAGGATAGGCGGGCGCCGGGCCCTCAGCGGGATGGGAGGCGGAGAAGCTGCGCTTCATGGGCGCGCAGGCTGCGCCGGGCGCTGGGGCCATAGGCGGCCGGGCTTTCGCGAAGCTCCGGGAAGAGGCCGAGCAGTTCGTCCCGGGCGGCGCCGTCCATGGTCTCCAGCCCCTGAGCCCCGGGGTGGAAGCTTTCGGACCAGGCGCCGTTGGCTCGCACCAGGTGATGCCGGTCGAACAGGATATGGATGTAGGTCACCATCCCGCCGGGGCGCCGCACGACCCGGTCCCCATCGACAAGGTGCAGGGCCGCGACCAGCACCTCGTCTGTGCCGGTGAGCAGTTCGGCCTGCCAGCCTGTCAGCAGCATCCGGTGCTGCGGCGACACCAGAAGCGGCGCGGTCGCCCCGTACATCCCCGCCGGGATCGCCACGGGCGCCAGCGGACCGGCCGCGGGAACCGTGCGAGCACCGACCCAGCGCAGGGGCTGCGCGCCCGCATCCCGGGTCCAGACCAGGTCGCCGGGCCGCAGGTCTTGCACCATCCGCGGGCCGTCGGGCGTGTCGATCAGGGTGCCCGGAGTGAAACAGACGCCGCTATCGCCCGGGGTCACGGGAATGTAGACGGGCGTATCGGGATCGGGCTTGTTGAACTGGATGGAATAGGTGGCGGCCACGGGCCCCGTGGGCACGGGGATATTCGTCGAGACCGCCCCGTCCGCTGCGCCGCCATCGGCCACGATATCGGTTCTGCCACCGCCGATGTCATAGAAGTTGATCACCGTATCCGTGGCCGTGTTCGTCAGGGCGAATGCTTCGGTATTACGAGGACCGATGGAATCCGGGTCGGTCAGCCGGACTATGAAGACGGTTTCCGAGATCACGTAGACGTCTTCGCCGGTTTCGGGGTCGCGGGTCACAGTGACGCCGGGATCGTCGAGCCGCACCTCCAGCGCGAGTTGACCGCTGGTCTGGTAGAAGGAAACGACGAAATCCGCCGGGTTTTCGGACGGGTCGAGCGCGACTTCGAGGAATTCCGGCTCGCCTGACCGTCGAGCGTACGCATTCGAGTAGTGGAGTTCGCTTATTCGGGCCAAATCAGTCGCCTGCCATGCCTAACGTCGTGTTAACAGTGCGCTAATCTATCGATCAAGCAAATTGGAATGACAAGTCAGGCAAATGAATTATCGGCGGGTCTGGCCGGAATGCACACCCGCGGGATCGAACATCGCGCCTTTCGGGACAATTCGATTACGCCTGCCACCACTCTGCGAGGCGGCGAGCAAAGCAGGCACGGACCACGAAAAAGGCCGCCCCCGAAGGTGCGGCCCGATCGGTTTGGGACTGCGGCGGGTCAGGCCGGCAGGGCGGCCTTGGCCTGGTCCACGATGGCGCTGAACGCCTCGGGCTCGTGCACGGCCAGATCGGCCAGAACCTTGCGGTCCACTTCGATCCCGGCCAGCGACAGGCCATTGATGAAACGCGAGTATGTCAGCGCCTCGTCATGGGCGCGCACGGCGGCATTGATCCGCTGGATCCACAGGGCGCGGAACTGGCGCTTGCGGTTCTTGCGGTCGCGCGTGGCGTACTGGTTGGCCTTGTCGACCGCCTGACGGGCGACCTTGAAGGTATTCTTGCGGCGACCGTAATAGCCTTTGGCGGCATCGGTGACCTTCTTGTGACGGGCGTGGGTGACGGTTCCACCTTTGGTGCGGGACATATTCCGGTCTCCTTAGCGCGAGTAGGGCATGTAGGACTTGACGATCTTCGCATCGGGCGCGCTGAGGATCGTTGTGCCCCGCGCGGTGCGAATGAACTTCGTCGTCCGTTTGATCATGCCATGGCGCTTGCCGGCCTGACCGGCCCTGACCTTGCCAGTGGCCGTCATCTTGAAGCGCTTCTTGGCGCTCGACTTGGTCTTCATCTTGGGCATTTGCGTCTCCTGTCGTCTACGCTTGATCCCGCGACTCGGCATGCCACTGAGGCCGGACGCGTGCTTGAAGACGCGCAGGTACGACAGAGCGGAGCGCTTGGCAAGAGCTTTGGCGCATTTCGGGGCGATGCCGAAAGGGTGTCGATGATCCGAGGGAGCGGCGCAAGCTCCTGTCGGGTGCGCTTGGCCCAGGCGCAGGTTCGTCCGACGAAGGCCGGGATGTCGAAGCAGCAAAGGGCGGTGCAGACCGATTTCGGGTGCTCAGGCACAAAAGGCGCCGTCAGGTTCCCGCCCCTCGGGGAAGGTCGTCGGCACGGCGCAGCGGTTTCTCTACCTATCGGGGGGATCAGTCCATCACCGTGCGATAGATCTTTACCACGGCAACGGGGATATCCTCGAGTTGCAGCCCGTCCGGTTGGGCCTGCCAGGCCACGGCCAGCAAGCCCAGCCCCACCGGGGCGAGCAGGAGTGTCGGCCAGATGGCGCGCTGCTCGATCGCCGCGACGAGGCTGCGGGTGACTGCCAAAGCCAGGCAGATCAGCCCACCGATCAGCGGCAGCGCCCCCTCCAAGGGATCAGCCCGGCTCGGTCGAGAAGATCAGCTTCTCTTCGCACGGCGCAACGCGCAGGATGTTGGTGCTGCCCGCCTGATTGAAGGGCACGCCCGCGACCACGAGGATCTGGTCGGCCTCGGTGGCGAAGCCCTCGGTCCGGGCCGCGCGGGCCGCCGCCACGACGGCCATTTTGAAGCGCGAGATTTCCGTCGCCATGACGCAATGGGCGCCCCAGGTCAGGCACAGCTTGCGCGCGGTACCGAGACGGCTGGTGAGCGCGATAATGGGCACGCGGGGTTTCTCGCGGCTGACCTTGGACACGGTGGTGCCCGATTCCGAGAAACAACAGATCGCCTTGATCCCCGTTGTGGTCTCGGCGATCTCCCGGGCTGCCGAGACGATCCCGTCGGCCACGGTGGAGCGCGCGCCGGGGCGCGAGGCTTCGATGATCTGGCGATAGGTCGGGTCGCTTTCGACCTCGATGGCGACGTTGTTCATGGTGGTCACGGCTTCGACCGGAAAATCGCCAGCGGCGGATTCCGCGCTCAGCATCACTGCATCCGCCCCTTCGTAGATCGCCGCGGCCACGTCCGACACCTCTGCCCGGGTGGGCATGGGGGAGCTGATCATGCTCTCGAGCATCTGGGTCGCCACGATCACCGGCTTGGCCTCGCGCCGGGCCCCGCGAACCAACCGCTTCTGGATCGGCGGGACCTTCTGCACCGGCAACTCGACCCCGAGATCGCCGCGCGCGACCATGATCCCGTCGGAGGCGGCGAGGATTTCCTCGTAGGCCTGCACGGCGGCGGGCTTCTCGATCTTCGACATGATCGCCGCCCGGTTCCCGGCCAGCTCACGGGCCTCGTGCACATCCGCGGCCCGCTGCACGAAGGACAGGGCGAGCCACTCCACGCCCAGCGTGCAGACGAATTCCAGATCCGCCCGGTCCTTGTCCGACAGTGCCGCGAGCGGGAGGACCACATCGGGCACATTCACGCCCTTGCGGTCGGAAATCTCACCGGCCACGAGCACCTCGGTCTCGGCGAAATCGCCGGCGCAGCGCGTGACCTTCAGCACCACCTTGCCGTCATTGACCAGAAGGCGCGCGCCAGGCTCCAGGGCGTCGAAAATCTCCTTGTGGGGCAGGCAGACGCGCGTGGCATCGCCCGGCGCCGGGTCGAGATCAAGCCGGAACGCCTGGCCCACCTCCAGCTGATGGGGTCCGTTGGCGAACGCGCCCACGCGCAGCTTCGGCCCCTGCAGGTCCGCAAGGATCGCGATGGGCCGTCCGGTGTCCTTTTCGACCTGGCGGATGATCTCGTGCCGGGCCGCCACATCGTCATGGCTGCCATGGCTCATGTTCAGCCGGAACACGTCGGCGCCTGCTTCGAACAGCGCCCGGATGGTGTCGTAATCGCTGGAACTGGGGCCCAGAGTGGCCACGATCTTCAGGTTTCTATGGCGTCGCACGCGCGTTCTCCCGCCTCTTCTCTCAATTCGCTGTTAGCGGTACCACGTCCCCGAGGCGCTTTCCATCGCATATTGCAGTCGCAGCAAAGCGCCCTGCTCTGGCCTCCCCGCGCGATCCCCGGTATGGCCAATGGACAAGACCACGGGAAGACAGATGGACGCCTGCCCCTTTCTCGAAATCGACGGCCCTGCGCCCTCCGACTGGGTGCTGCTTTGCGACCATGCGCGCAACTGGGTCCCGCCCGATGTGGCGGGGGGCGACCTGGGCCTGCCACCGGAGGACATGGCGCGCCATATTGCTTACGACCCTGGTGCGGAGGGGGTGACGCGCGTGCTGGCGGCGGAATTGAATGCCCCGGCGGTGATGGCGACGTTCTCGCGACTGGTGATCGACCCGAACCGGGCCGAGGACGACCCCACCCTTCTGATGCGGCTCTATGACGGCTCGATCATTCCGGGCAACCGTCACGCGGACGCAACCGAACGGCAACGCCGGATCGAGGCCTGGCACCGGCCTTACCACGACGCGGTCACGGCCATGCTCGCCGCGCGGCCCGAGGCGATGCTGGTCTCGATCCATTCCTTCACCCGGCAATTGCGCGGCCGGGCGCCGCGGCCCTGGCATATCGGCGTGCTCTATTCGGACGATACGCGGCTGGCGCGCCCGCTGCTCGACGTTCTGAACGGCGAGCCGGATCTGTGCATCGGGGACAACCTGCCCTATTCGGGGCACCTGCCCGGCGACACGATGGACCGCCACGGGGTGCAGCCCGGCCGACCCCATGTCTTGATCGAATTGCGCAACGACCTCATTTCCACACCAGAGACCCAGGCTGCCTGGGGGGTCCGCCTCGCGCACCTCCTGCGGGCGGCGCACCAACAGATGGAGGAGACCCGCTTATGACCGCCCCCCAGATCGACCCGCAGACCCAGGTGGAACTCGAAGCCGCGGCCTTCCGCGCGCTGCGCAAACACCTGATGGAAGACCGCACGGACGTACAGAACATCGACATGATGAACCTCGCCGGGTTCTGCCGGAACTGCCTGAGCCGCTGGTACCAGGAAGCCGCCGCCGAGAAGGGGATCGAGTTGGGCAAGGAAGACGCGCGCGAGATTTTCTATGGCATGCCCATGGCGGAGTGGAAGGCCAACTACCAGACCGACGCGAGCCCGGAAAAGCAGGCCGAGTTCGAGACCGCCTTCAAGGAAAACGTCACCGACAAGCAGGGCTGACCACCCCCCCTGCCCTTTGCGAAAATACTCCGGGGGAGGCGCGCAGGGCCGGAGGTAGCGAGGATGCGCAGGTCAGACGGAGACCGTGACGGCACGCAACGTGCCGTCAGGTCCTCGAGGCGCTCAGTTCTCCCAGTGGTCGTTTGCTTCGGCGATCGTGGCAAAATACATCGCTATGACGCCGGAGACATCGATCAAGCTCTGGGGGTCTCTGGCGTAATTCGGGCGGACTGCAAAGAGAACCTCCTTGTCGCCCTGCGTGGTCGTGACCCCCTTGCGCGCCATTGTCACCGCGAGGTCGAAGCCCTGCGCGGGCGTCTCGGTCAAGAGGCTGGGCAGCCAGCTGTCACCGCTGTCCTGGGCCAGTGACGGCGGCGCGAGCAGCGCCAGCGCAAGCAAGGCGGATACAAGTATACGATTTTTCATGGGTATGTCCTTTCCTGTGGCAAATCGTTTTCCGGGGGGGGGGCGTACAATGGCGCGCCAGACGCCCTGTCCAAGACTGGATGTGACCCGGTGCCGCGCGGTCCTGTTGAGGGCTGCCCGTCTGGATGTCACGCCGCCTGAAAGCAGTTTCTTCGGCAAACCGGGGCTGACGCTCGGATTGAAATTCCCGCGCTGCGGGACACGCCAAGGGCGGGCAAACGGACAGTCAATCCAAGCAGTTATTGCCGCCAATGGCGTCGCAAGATCTGTTGGTGCGGGGCATTTTTCGATCACGACAGCGACTTCCAAGAGGCAGTTCCAGTCTAGGTGTCTTAATGCGCATTGTAAATACTTATTGAGGGATATTGCGCTCAGGTTGCATCAGCGACCGCAAAACTTGCCTGTAAAAAAGCGCGGCTGCTGGTCGGACATCAGGTCCGGATCGCCGGGGGGCTTGTTCACCTCGGTTTCGGACGCTCGCGGAGATCAGGCGGGGACTTCGACAGGCCCAGGACAGATACGCGTCATGGCGCAGGTCCAGGCGACGGGCTCACTGCGCAATGCGGAGGGGACAACGCCGTGGTTATGGAAAAATGGTTTTCTGATGGCCATTGTCTGTCATCACGCCCGACACATCACGTCTGGACCGATGGCAGGGGCGGAGGGGCTCGAACCCCCGACCCTCGGTTTTGGAGACCGATGCTCTACCAACTGAGCTACACCCCTAAGGCCAAGGCGAGGGGTATGAGAGTTGTCCGGGGAAATCAAGAGCACTTTTTCCCAAGGGCCGGGGCGCCGGACGCTTGCATCCTGCGGCCCGTCATAGGACATCGGCGCCATGACGACGCCCGCCACCGGTCCCCGCCTATCCGTGCCCGCGCCCTTCCGGGACGCCCCGTGGCAGGCCGACGCACTGCGCGCGGCGGAGGCCGAGATCGCGGTGCCCACCATGCTCGCCCCCGAAGAGCGGCAGTTCTATTACTGGGCCGCGCGGGATTGGGCGCGCGGCGAGGGCGCGCTGGTGGATCTGGGGGCTTTTGCCGGGGGATCCACCGCGCGACTGGCGGCGGGGGCGGCCGCCGCGGGGCACGGGGCGGTGATCCATGCCTATGACCGGTTCACGGCCAAGGAGCAGACCAAGGCAAACGTGCTCTATGCCGCCGGGGTGCCGCCGTTCGAGGGGCGCGATATCCTGCCGCTCGCGCAGGAGTTTCTTGCCCCCTGGGCCGCGCAAACACGGTTTCACGTGGGCCATATCCCGGATCTCGGCTGGCCCGGGGGCAGGATCGAGCTTCTGGCGGTGGATGCCGCGAAGATCGCCACCACCACCGACCTGATCGCCGCGGCCTTCCTGCCGCACCTGATCCCCGGCCGGTCCCTGGTGATCCAGCAGGACTTCCTGCACTGGTCCCAGCCCTGGCTGCCGGCGCAGATGTGGCGGCTGCGGGATCATCTGCGCCCGGTGGCGTTCGCCCGTCGGGACACGGTAGCGTTTCTGTGCACCGCGCCGATCACGCCCGAGGCCCTGGAGGGCGCCCGGATCGCGGAGGCCACGGATATGGAACTGATCGAGGATATCCGCGCGATCCGCGAAACCTTGCCCGAGGACTGGGACCTGACCCGGCGTCTGCGCCGGACCATCGCCGCCCTGCGCGCCAACCCGGGGGAGCGGATCGCGTGGAAGATGCGGCCCGCCCCGCCGCCGGGTTCCTGATCGAAAACGCTTCGCGCATGAAAAAGGGGGCGCGAACCGCACCCCCTTAAACGTTTCTTCGGGCCTAGGCCTTACTCGATGATCTTCGACACGACGCCTGCGCCGACGGTGCGGCCGCCTTCGCGGATGGCGAAGCGCAGGCCGTCTTCCATGGCGATCGGCGCGATCAGTTCGACGCCGAACTTCAGGTTGTCGCCCGGCATCACCATCTCGGTGCCCTCCGGCAGCGTCACCGTCCCGGTCACGTCCGTGGTCCGGAAGTAGAACTGCGGCCGGTAGTTGGCGAAGAACGGCGTGTGGCGGCCGCCCTCTTCCTTCGTGAGGATATACGCCTCGGCCTCGAACTTGGTGTGCGGGGTCACCGAGCCCGGCTTGCAGAGCACCTGGCCCCGCTCCACGCCTTCGCGGTCCACGCCGCGCAGCAGCGCGCCGATATTGTCGCCCGCCTCGCCGCGGTCCAGCAGCTTGCGGAACATCTCGACGCCCGTGCAGGTGGTCTTCTTGGTGTCGCGGATGCCGACGATCTCGATCTCATCGCCCACGTTGATCACGCCCCGCTCGACGCGGCCGGTGACGACCGTTCCGCGGCCGGAGATCGAGAACACGTCCTCGATCGGCATCAGGAAGGGCTGGTCCACCGCGCGCGCCGGGGTCGGGATGTAGTCATCCACCGCCTTCATCAGCTCGGCGATCTTCTGCTCGCCGATCTCCGGGTCACGGCCCTCGAGCGCGGCCAGAGCCGAGCCCGCGATGATCGGGATGTCGTCGCCCGGATACTCGTAGGAGCTCAGCAGCTCGCGGATCTCCATCTCGACGAGCTCCAGAAGCTCCTCGTCATCGACCTGGTCGACCTTGTTCATGAACACGACCATGTAGGGGATGCCCACCTGGCGGCCCAGAAGGATGTGCTCGCGCGTCTGCGGCATCGGCCCGTCCGCGGCGTTCACCACCAGGATCGCGCCGTCCATCTGCGCCGCACCGGTGATCATGTTCTTGACGTAGTCGGCGTGGCCGGGGCAGTCCACATGGGCGTAGTGGCGCGCGTCGGTCTCGTATTCCACATGCGCCGTCGAAATCGTGATCCCGCGCGCCTTCTCTTCCGGAGCGCCGTCGATCTCGTCATATGCCTTGAAGTCGCCGAACTGCTTCGTGATCGCAGCCGTCAGCGTCGTCTTGCCGTGGTCAACATGCCCGATCGTACCGATGTTCACATGCGGTTTCGAACGCTCAAACTTTTCCTTAGCCATGATGCACGGCGCCTCGTCTTTGGGGGTCGTGTGGGACCCGTTGCTGTAATCGCGCGCTGCCTACTTTTGTCTGAGGGAAAAATCAAGCGCTCAAATGCCCGGGCGGTCCGGTGCGGCGGGACGGGCGGGCGGGCGTGAGATGGACGCCGTCCCGGCGGCCGCTTCCGGGGTGATCTCGGTGACATCGACCTCGAAAGTCATGCCCTCTTCGAACGGGTTACGGACCACCTCGTAATCGAACCACTTGGGGTTGTCCTCCAGCCAGGTTTCGATCTGCCCCGCGGCGTTCTGGGCAAGGTTCAGAAGCTGTTCCTCGGCGGTCATGGTGAAGCCCGACCCGACCACAGCATCCCCCGTGAGGCTTTCGAGCACGGTGAACTGCTTGCCGCCGGGCACAAGGTTCTCGCCCAGCGCGTCGTCGAACACGTTGACCGTCAGGACCATGACCGATTTCGGGGCGGCGATCACCGGCACGCCCGGCGGGGCCAGGAGGTAGCCCTCGACGATGATGCCGAGGTGATAGAGCCGCCCCCCGTCGTAGCGGCGGAAGCGGCGATCGATCTCCGAGGTGATGGCCGCCTCGATCTGCTCTTCGGTGGCGACACGTCCGCCGGGCACGGTCTGGGCATTGTCCGCGATCACCACGTTGAAGCCCAGCTCGAAAGCGCCGAGATTGCGCTGTTCGCGCAACTCCGCATGGTTGCCGCATGCGGCCAGAAGTGCTGCGAGCGCGAGTGCCGCGCTGCTCCGGACCCAAACCTGCATCGTCTCGCTCCTGCTCGTTCAGGTGAACTTGTTGTCCCGCGGAAAGCCGCGCGGCGCCATCCGGCCCGTGCCCGCCCGTTTGCCCGACCATTCGGCCAGTTCCGGGTCGGCCACGGTGCGGGTGCGCCCGCCCGCATCCAGCCATTGCAGCCCCTGCGCCCGGTCAAAACTGCGCAGGTCCGATAGTCCGCCATCCTTGTATTTCTGCAAGCGCACCCCCTTGCCGCGGCCCATCTCGGGCAACTCGTCGGCGGCAAAGACCAGCAGCTTGCGGTTCTCGCCGACCGCCGCGATGGCATCGCCCGCCACCGGCCGGGCCAGCAGCGCGCGGTGGGGGGATTTCACGTTGAGCACCTGCTTGCCGGTGCGGGTCTGGGCCAGCACCTCTGTCTCGGGCACGATGAAACCGTCGCCCGCATCCGAGGCCACGATCAGCCGGCGCCCGGGCACGTGCAGAAACAGGTCCACCAGTTCGGCCTCGTTCGGCAAATCCACCATCAGCCGGATAGGCTCGCCCATGCCCCGCCCGCCGGGCAGGGCCGCGCAGGACAGGGTGTAGAACCGGCCATTGGCGCCGAAGGCCAGGAGCTTGTCGGTGGTCTCGGCGTGGAAGATGAACCGACCCTCGTCGCCATCCTTGAACTTCAGCGCCTGATCGAGCGCCACATGGCCCTTCATCGCGCGGATCCAGCCCATTTTCGAGCAGACCACCGTGATCGGTTCGCGTTCGATCATGTCCTCAAGGCTGACCTCGGCCATCTCGGTCGCCACGGCGAAATCCGTGCGGCGCTTGCCCAGGGCCGTGCCCTTGCCGAACTGCTTGCGCACCTCGCGCAGCTCGTCGGCGATGCGCGCCCATTGCAGGGCCTCGTCGGCCAGAAGGTCTTCGAGCTCTGCCCGCTCGGCCATCAGCGCGTCACGCTCGGAGATCAGCTCCATCTCCTCCAGCCGCCGGAGCGAGCGCAGGCGCATGTTGAGGATTGCCTCGGCCTGCACCTCGGTCAACTCGCCCTCGCCCGGCGCGGGGGTCTTGTAGTCGGCCTCGTCCGTGGCGCGGACATGCTTCAGGCTCCAGTCCTCGCGCATCAGCGCGGCCTTCGGATCCTCGTCGTAGCGGATGATGTCGATCACCCGGTCGAGATTGAGGAAGGCCACGAGGAAGCCTTCGAGCACTTCGAGCCGGTGGTCGATCTTGGCCAGCCGGTGACGCGACCGGCGCCCGAGCACGTCGCGGCGGTGATCGAGAAAGGCACGCAGCACCTCGCGCAGGGAGCAGACCTTGGGCGTGCGCCCGTCGATCAGCACGTTCATGTTCAGCGAGAATCGCGTCTCCAGCTCCGACAGGCGAAAGAGCGTGCCCATCAGAACCTCCGGGTCCACGTTCTTGGAGCGTGGCTCCAAGATGATGCGGACGTCATCGGCACTCTCGTCGCGGATGTCGGCGAGGATCGGCACCTTCTTGGTCTGGATCAGGTCGGCGATCTTCTCGATCAGCTTGGATTTCTGGACCTGGTAGGGGATCTCGGTAATCACGATCTGCCACTGACCCCGGCCCAGATCCTCGCGCGCCCAGCGTGCGCGCAGCCGGAACGCCCCGCGCCCGGTGGCATAGGCCTGGGCGATGCTCTCCTTCGGCTCTACGATCACGCCGCCGGTAGGGAAATCGGGGCCGGGGATCATCTCCAACAGGGTCTCGTCGCGGGCGTTGGGCGCGCGGATCAGGTGCAGGCAACCATCGATCAGCTCATGCAGGTTGTGGGGCGGGATGTTGGTCGCCATTCCCACGGCAATCCCGCTCGACCCGTTGGCCAGCAGGTTGGGAAACGCCGCGGGCAGCACTTCGGGCTCGGTCAGGGTGCCATCATAGTTGTCGCGGAAATCGACCGCGTTCTCGGCCAGCCCTTCCATCAACGCCTCGGCGGCGGCGGTCAGGCGGGCCTCGGTGTAACGAGAGGCGGCGGGATTATCGCCATCGATATTGCCGAAGTTCCCCTGCCCATCCACCAGCGGGTAGCGGACGTTGAAATCCTGCGCCAGCCGGGCCATCGCGTCATAGATCGCGGCATCCCCGTGGGGGTGGTAGTTGCCCATTACATCGCCGGAGATCTTGGCGGATTTTCGGAACCCCCCGGTGGCGCTCAGCCGCAGCTCGCGCATGGCATAGAGGATCCGCCGGTGCACGGGTTTGAGGCCATCGCGGGCATCGGGCAATGCCCGGTGCATGATCGTGCTGAGCGCATATTGCAGGTACCGCGCCCCGATCGCGCGGCGCAGGGGCTCGGAGGTCTGGGCCGCGCCCGGCTCTTCGGCGTCCGGATCGTCCATGTTGGGGTCGTCTGTCGTGTCGCTCATAGATGCTGTGTAGCCGCGTCGATTGTCCGGGTAAAGCCGCGCGTGGCGTGATCGAGGCTTGCTCTCCACGCGGCGCGGGGGCACTCAGGGGGCATGACGCAACGCTCCCTCCTTATCACAGGCTGTTCGTCGGGCATCGGCCTCGATGCGGCCCGCGGCCTGCGCGCCCGCGGCTGGCAGGTCTTCGCCGCCTGCAAGAAGCCCCGCGATTGCGCCCGGCTGGAAGCAGAGGGCTTCGTCAGCCCGCGCATCGATTACACCGACACCGCCAGCATCGAGGCCGGTCTGGCGCAAGTGCTGGAGGCGACGGGCGGCAAGCTCGACGCGCTGTTCAACAATGGCGCCCACGCGATCCCCGGCGCGGTGGAGGATTTGCCCACGGACGCCCTGCGCGCCAATTTCGAGGCGAATTTCTTCGGCTGGCACGAGTTGACGCGCCGGGTGATCCCGGTGATGCGCGCCCAGGGCCATGGCCGGATCGTGCAGAATTCCTCGGTACTGGGCTTCGTCACCCTGCCCTGGCGGGCGTCCTACGTGTCGACCAAATTCGCGCTGGAAGGGCTCACCGATACCTTGCGAATCGAGATGGCCGATACCCCGATCCACGTGATCCTGATCGAGCCGGGGCCGATCACCAGCCGGATCCGCGAGAACTCGATCCCCCATTTCGTCAAGTGGATCGACTGGCGCGCCTCGCCCCGCGCGGCACAATACGAAAGCCGACTGCTCAAGCGGCTCTATAACGACAGCGGCCCGGACAAGTTCGAGCTGCCCGCGCAGGCAGTGACCGACAAGCTGATCCACGCACTGGAATCGCCCCGCCCGCGGCCGCGCTATTACGTCACCACGCCGACCTACATCATGGGCGCGGCACGGCGGCTTCTGCCGACCCGCTGGCTCGATCGCTTGATCCGCAAGGCCGGTTGAGCGGTTTTCACCCGCGCGGCCTTCGCTTTTCGCGCGGACCCGACTAGGTAGCCCTGCAACGCAACGACACCGGAAGGATGCCCCATGGCCCAGGACCCTCTTTTCATCGTGATGGCAATCGCCATGCTGGCCGTGGTGGGCATCCTGCTGTTCGGGATCGGCAGTTTCGCCAAGGGCGGCGACTTCAACAAGAAATACGCCAACAAAGCAATGCGCTGGCGGATCGCGGCGCAGTTCATCGCGGTGCTGCTGATCCTGCTGTTCGTGTTCGTGCGTCGGCAAACGACAGGTGAGGGATAGGACATGGTCGTTCTCAACAAGATCTATACGAAAACCGGCGATGCGGGCGAGACCGCCCTCGGCAACGGGGCACGGGTGGCCAAGCATGCGATGCGGGTCGCCGCTTACGGCACGGTGGACGAGACCAACGCCACCGTGGGGCTGGCGCGCCAGCACGCGACCGGCGAGATGGATGCGCAACTGGCGATGATCCAGAACGACCTGTTCGACCTGGGCGCGGACCTGTGCCGTCCGGACATGGAAAAGGACGCAGAGGCCGAATACCCGCCCCTGCGCATGGCCGACAGCCAGGTCGCCCGGCTGGAGGCAGAGATCGACGCGATGAACAAGGATCTCGAACCGCTGCGCAGCTTCATCCTGCCCGGTGGCTCGGCGCTGGCCGCACAGCTGCACCTGTGCCGGACGGTGTCCCGCCGAGCCGAGCGCCTGTCGGTGGAACTGGCCACGATCGAAACGGTCAATCCGGCGGCGGTGAAATACCTCAACCGGCTGTCGGACTGGTTTTTCGTGGCTGGCCGCGTGGCCAACAGCAACGGCGCGGATGACGTGCTCTGGGTTCCGGGTGCGAACCGCTGACCTCAAGGGGCAGCGGCAAAACCATGGGCTTTGGCGCCCGGAAGCGCAGACCGCTGATACCACCCCGTTCCGACCAGTGATGGTCATGGCAGGCTTGGACGAAACGCGGCGTCGCGGACGGAATTGAGGTCGATTTTGACCTGTTTTCCCTGCGCGTAACCCGCTACATCCCTGCCAGAGAGTTTTTGCGCCCGCCCCGGCGGCGCCAAGATAGGAGAGACCCGCTCATGAAGGTTTTGGTGCCTGTAAAGCGCGTGATCGACTACAACGTGAAGGTTCGCGTGAAGGCGGACGGGAGCGGGGTCGATCTTGCCAACGTAAAGATGTCGATGAACCCGTTCGACGAGATTGCCGTCGAGGAGGCGATCCGCCTGAAGGAGGCCGGTGTCGCCACCGAGATCGTCGCCGTGTCCATCGGCGTGAAACAGTCCCAGGAAACCCTGCGCACCGCGCTCGCCATGGGGGCGGACCGCGCCATCCTGATCGTGGCCACCGATGACGTGCACACCGATATCGAACCGCTCGCCGTGGCCAAGCTGCTGGCAGCGGTGGTTCGGGAGGAAGAGCCGGGGCTCGTGCTGTGCGGCAAGCAGGCGATCGACAACGACATGAACGCCACGGGCCAGATGCTCTCGGCGCTGCTGGGCTGGTCCCAGGCGACCTTCGCCTCGGAGGTGAAGATCGACGGCGCGCACGCCCATGTCACCCGCGAGGTCGATGGCGGCTTGCAGACGATCAAGGTGAAACTGCCGGCCATCGTGTCGGTGGATCTGCGCCTGAACGAGCCGCGCTATGCGTCGCTGCCCAACATCATGAAGGCCAAGAAGAAGCCGCTGGATGAAAAGACCCCCGCGGATTACGGAGTGGACATCACCCCGCGGCTGAGCGTGCTGAAGACCGCCGAGCCGGCGGAGCGCGCGGCCGGGATCAAGGTGGGCTCGGTCGACGAGCTTGTGGCGAAACTCAAGGAAGCAGGAGCTGTCTGATGGCTGTTTTGTGTCTTGCGGAAGTGACCGATGGAACCCTGGCCATGGACGCCACCGCCAAGGCGGTCACCGCCGCCGGGGCGCTGGGGGACGTGACGCTGCTCTGTGTCGGGGCGTCGGCCAAGGCGGCTGCCGCCGAGGCCGCGACGATCTCGGGCGTCGCCAAGGTCCTGGTGGCTGAGGATCCGTTGTATGGGCACCGTCTGGCGGAGCCCGTCGCGACCTTGATCGCGTCCCTGGCGGGGGACTATTCGCATGTGGTGGCCCCGGCGACCACGGATGCCAAGAACATCATGCCGCGGGTGGCCGCACTGCTCGACGTCATGGTGCTGTCGGATGTGACCGCGGTGGTGGATGCCGACACATTCGAGCGCCCGATCTATGCGGGCAACGCGATCCAGACGGTGAAATCGGCCGATCCCACCAAGGTGATCACGTTCCGGACCTCCACCTTCGATGTCGCACCGTTGGGCGGGTCCGCCCCGGTCGAGGAGATCGCGGCGGCCGACAACCCGGGCCTGAGCGAATGGGTCGAGGACAAGGTCGCCGAGAGCGACCGGCCCGAGCTGACCTCCGCCGGGGTGGTGGTCTCGGGGGGTCGCGGTGTCGGGTCCGAGGATGACTTCGCCCTGATCGAGAAGCTCGCCGACAAGCTCGGAGCCGCCGTGGGCGCCTCCCGCGCTGCGGTGGATTCGGGCTACGCGCCCAACGACTGGCAGGTCGGGCAGACCGGCAAGGTCGTGGCGCCGGAGCTTTACGTGGCCGTGGGCATCTCCGGCGCGATCCAGCACCTGGCGGGCATGAAGGACAGCAAGGTGATCGTCGCGATCAACAAGGACGAGGAGGCCCCGATCTTCCAGGTCGCCGATTACGGCCTGGTCGCGGACCTGTTCTCCGCCGTGCCGGAACTGACCGAGAAACTCTGAGGCCGGAAACCCGGAAAGAACAAAGCCCCGCCTGCCGCGCGGGGCTTTTTTTCGCCTGGCCCGGGACTACCCGGCAAGGGTCTCCTGCACGCCGGCCCGCCCCGGGCCGATACCGATCCGGTGCAAGGGATCGAGCAAGGACAGAGCGGCTTCGTCCAGAAGGGCTGCCCGCGGCAGGGCCGACAGGATCCGCGCATGGGTGTCGGGCACCTGCATCCCTGCAAAGCCTCTTGCACGCAGCGCAGCCGTCTCCCGCACCTCTACGACGCTGTCGGCCAGTTCCGAGACCGCATGCACCGCCGCGCGGTCTACGAGGAAGGGTTCCTGAGCCATGCGGTCGGTCCCCTCGGCTGGTTTCGGCACCAGCCAAAGCAGGATCCTCGGCCCTTCGAGGGCACGTAGCAAGGCACACATGCCTTCGACCCAGGAGGCGCGCAGTTCCTCCACCACGGTTTCGAACCGGGCGGGGGAAGTCATCTGCATCAGGCGCAACAAGTGCCGCGTGAAATGGATCTCCGAAAGGTCAAGTTCGGGGAAGGCCTTCCGCAGAAGGCGGGTCGGCGCCACGAAGCGGTCGTTGCGACGCGGGTGCACCCGGTAGAACCGGTTGGACATGTTCTGCGCCGCGACCAGCTCGATGACCGTGGCCGCCCCCTTTTCGGCTACGGAAAGCATGGGGTCCGATCGCATCAGGTCGAGCCCCGCATTCATGACACCAAGGTTGACGCAGGCATGGCCCGTGACCGCCTCCACCCGGTCGGGGATCGCGGTTTCGGCATACTTGCCATAGAAACTCGTCCCTCCCAAAAAGGTCACATAGGGCCCTTCGAGGGACCGTTCCGGCCCCCGAAAGGCCATATCGAGGCCGGGATAGAAACACGGCGCGGACTCCGGCGGCGCCACGCCATGACGTTCATATGTCATCTCGCATAACTCATTTTCGACTCACCCGGACCCAACTTGCGGCCAAAGCTTTAGCGAACCCCTAACCCTCTATTTTACCGATATTTTTATCTTTCTGTTTTCCTTGCAGTCGACTCGACGCGCACCGTATGCTGCGACGGCACAAGGATTGAGGCACAGAATGGACATCAAGTCGGTGGGCGTGATCGGCGCCGGGCAAATGGGAAATGGCATCGCCCATGTTTTTGCAGTTGCCGGGTTCGACGTCATGATGACCGACATATCCCAGGACGCGCTGGACCAGGCCATGGCGCTGATCCGGCGAAACCTGGAACGGCAGGTCAGCCGCGAGAAGATCAGCCGTGAAGACATGGAAACCGCCATGGCGCGGATCACCACCACCCTGAAGCTGCCGGAACTGGGCCAGACCGACCTGGTCATCGAAGCCGCGACGGAACGGGAAACGGTCAAATCCGCGATCTTCGAGGACCTGCAACCGCATCTGAAACCCGAGACGATCCTGACCTCGAACACCTCTTCGATTTCGATCACCCGGCTGGCAAGCCGCACGGACCGGCCCGAGCGGTTCATGGGATTTCACTTCATGAACCCGGTGCCGGTGATGCAATTGGTGGAACTGATTCGCGGCATCGCGACGGATGAGGCGACCTACAAGACGCTGCTGGGCGTGGTCGAAAAGCTGGGCAAGACGGCTGCGAGCGCCGAGGATTTCCCCGCCTTCATCGTGAACCGGATCCTGATGCCGATGATCAACGAGGCGGTATATACGCTCTACGAGGGCGTCGGCTCCGTGCGGTCGATCGACGAGTCGATGAAACTGGGCGCGAACCACCCCATGGGGCCGCTGGAGTTGGCGGATTTCATCGGGCTGGACACCTGCCTTGCGATCATGAACGTGCTCCATGACGGGTTGGCGGACACCAAGTACCGCCCCTGCCCGCTGCTGACGAAATATGTCGAGGCCGGCTGGCTCGGGCGCAAGACACAGCGGGGCTTCTACGACTACCGCGGCGAGGTGCCGGTTCCGACCCGCTGAGCGGAGTAACGGCCTTGGAAGGCCGTTGACAAGGATTTTGCAAAATCCTTGCACTAGCGGCCCCTGAGACACAAAAAGCCCCGTTCTGCCGAACGGGGCTTTGTCTTGGGCGGGGCGGCGGCTCAGCCGATGGCGACCGCTTTCACGTCCTCGTCGATATAAGGCACGTATTGCGCGAAATTCTCCGCGAACATCTCCACCAGCTTCTGCGCCTGTGCATCATAGGCGGCGCTGTCCTCCCAGGTGCCCCTGGGATCCAGAAGCGTGGCATCGACCCCATGCACCGTCACCGGCACATCGAAGCCGAAATTCGCGTCCTTGCGGAAGGTGGCATCGGCCAGCGAGCCATCCAGCGCCGCGGTCAGCAGCGCTCGGGTCGCCTTGATCGGCATCCGCGACCCGGTGCCATAGGCGCCGCCGGTCCAACCGGTGTTCACCAGCCAGCAGGTCGCGCCATGCTTGGCGATCTTCTCCTGCAGGAGCTTGCCGTAGACCTCGGGCCGCCGCGGCATGAAGGGTGCCCCGAAGCAGGTCGAAAAGGTCGGCTCCGGCTCGGTCACGCCCCGCTCTGTCCCCGCCACCTTGGAGGTGAAGCCCGACAGGAAATGATACATCGCCTGCGCCGGGGTCAGCCGCGAAATCGGGGGCAACACGCCAAACGCGTCACAGGTCAGCATGATGATGTTCTTGGGATGCCCGCCAAGCGCTGTCTCGGACGCGTTCGATATGTAGTTCAGCGGATAGGCGCAGCGCATGTTCGCCGTCAGGCTGTCATCCTCGAAATCCAGGTCCAGCGTTTCGGGATCGAACACCATGTTCTCGATCACGGTGCCGAACATCTCGGTCGTGGCGTAGATCTCCGGCTCGGCTTCGGCACTCAGATTGATCGTCTTGGCGTAGCAGCCGCCTTCGAAGTTGAAGGTGCCGCGCTCGGACCAGCCATGCTCGTCATCGCCGATCAGGACCCGTTCGGGATCCGCCGACAGGGTCGTCTTGCCGGTGCCCGAGAGGCCGAAGAATACCGCGGTGTCCACCGGATTGCCGACCGCGTGATTGGCCGAGCAATGCATTGGCATGATCCCCTTCTCGGGCAGCATGTAGTTCAGCAGCGTAAAGACCGATTTCTTGTTCTCGCCGGCATATTCCGTCCCGCCGATCAGGATCAGCTTGCGGTCGAAATTCAGCGCGATCACCGTGTCGGACCGGCAGTCATGCTTGGCCGGGTCGGCCTTGAAGCTCGGGCAGTTGATGATCGTGAAATCCGCGGTGAAACTGTCGAGTTCGCCCCGCTCCGGACGGCGCAGCATGTGGCGGATGAACAGCCCGTGCCACGCGAGCTCGGTGATCACGCGCACATCGAGGCGGTGCGCCGGATCGGCCCCCCCGAAAAGGTCCTGAACGAAATATTCCTTGCCCTTCATGTGGGCGAGCATATCCGCATACAGCGCGTCGAAGCCCTCGGAGGACATCTCGGCATTGTTGTCCCACCAGATCGTGTCCGCCACGGAAGGAGTCTTGACCACGTGCTTGTCCTTGGGGGAGCGGCCGGTGTACTTGCCCGTCTCGACCAAGAACGCACCGCCCTTGCCCAGCGTGCCTTCCTCGCGTTTGAGCGCTTCCTGGATCAGCGCAGGCTCGATCAGGTTATAGTGGACTGCGCCCAGCCCGTTGATACCCTGATCCTCCAACGTGAAAGTTGGATTCACCCGTCCATTTGCCATGTCTGAGCTCCTGCTTCGTTACACACCGCCGCCGCGGTCGGGACCCGAAATTCATCGAAGGCGGCGCTCCCGCAGGGCGCCCACCACATGTGCAGGCCGTATACCATGGGGTCCGCGGCGAAGAACAGGACCGTTCGGCACAGTTAGCGCAACCACGCCAGGGTTTAGCGCAATCAGATTTCGTAAAAGTCGCGAAATTAGAGCTTTGTTATTCGATTTGGTGTGATTTGGGGGCGTCATACCCCTGTCTTGACGAGAAACACGTTGATTCTCAGGCGGCGAGCCAACATCGTCGCGACCAAAGGAAGGCAGGCAGCAGCAGAAGGAATTCGCTCATGTCGCGGATCGCACTGGTCGACGACGACCGCAATATCCTGACGTCCGTCTCCATCACACTGGAAGCCGAAGGGTTCGAGGTGGAAACCTATAATGACGGGCAATCCGCGCTCGATGCCTTCACGCGCAGGATGCCGGAGCTGGGTGTTTTCGACATCAAGATGCCCCGTATGGACGGGATGGACCTGCTCCAGCGGGTCCGCCAGAAAAGCCGGATGCCGGTGATTTTTCTGACCTCCAAGGATGATGAGATCGACGAGGTTCTGGGCCTGCGAATGGGCGCGGACGACTATGTCAAGAAGCCGTTTTCCCAGCGCCTGCTGGTGGAGCGTATCCGTGCCCTGCTGCGCCGCCAACAGGCCGTGGCGAACCACGAGGCCGGGGATATCGATGAAAGCAAGGTGATGGTGCGGGGCAACCTGACCATGGACCCGCTGCGCCACGCGGTCAGCTGGAAAGGCGAGGACGTGGCCCTGACGGTGACGGAATTCCTGCTGCTGCAGGCGCTCGCGCAACGGCCAGGCTTCGTCAAGAGTCGGGACCAGTTGATGGACGTCGCCTATGATGATCAGGTTTATGTGGATGACCGGACCATCGACAGTCACATCAAGCGGCTGCGCAAGAAAATGCGATCGGTGGACGAGAACTTCACCGCGATCGAAACGCTCTATGGCATAGGGTACAAGTACAACGAAGAATGACCTTGGCAGCAGACCCCGACCCTTCGCAGAGCGGCCCCTCCGGATCCCTGCATCCGGCGGATGGCGGCGGCGTGGATGCCAAGCGGGCGGACCGGAAGGCCGCGCGCTCGGGTCGGGAACGCTTGCAGCGCGGACTGGCGATCAACAGCTCCCCGCTGGCGCGCAAGATCATCTCCTTCAACCTTCTGGCCCTTCTGGTGCTGGTGGTCGGGGTGCTCTACCTCAACCCGTTCCGCGACAGCCTGGTGTTCCAGCGCGAGCAGGGCCTGGTGTTCGAGGCGCATCTGATTGCGGATGTGTTCGAGGCCGTGGCGGACACGCAAGAGGCGGACGCGGATCTCCGCAGTATCGACATCACGCGGCTGGTGGCATCCCTCGACCTGGCGCCGTCTCTGGAGCTGTTCGTCTTCGATCCGGCGGGCAATATCCTTGCGCGCGCCGAGGGTGCCAAACGATCCGAATGGGTCGCCCTGTCGGAACAGAACGCGCCGAAGCCGACGATCATCACGGATTTTCTCAACGGTATCTGGGAGCTGATCGCCAAGCTCGTTGGACAGGAAAGGTTGCCCCTGTTGCCTCCCGGGGCGGACCAGGCCCGCAGCCTGCTGCCCGGCGCGTTGTCGGGACGCACCACCATCGAGAACAGCGTGGACCCCTCGGGCAACCAGATCTTCGCCGTGGGCACCCCGATCCTGCTGGGCGGGGAGGTCAAGGGGATCGTCGCCCTGACCACGGCGTCGGGGGAGATCGACGCGCTGGTGCAGAACGAGCGGGAGCAGTTCCTGCAGATGTTCATGGTGGCGCTGCTGGTCTCGATCGGCCTGAGCCTCGTGCTCGCCGGGACCATCGCCAATCCGCTGTCCGACCTCGCCGCCGCGGCCGAACTCGGCCGTGATCGCAACGCCCGCAAGATGAACCCCGGCCGCGTCCGGATCCCGGACCTGACCGCGCGCCCGGACGAGATCGGCCGCCTGAGCGGCGCGTTGCGAGGGATGGTTGCCGCGCTTTATGACCGGATCGACGCCAACGAACAGTTCGCGGCCGACGTGGCCCATGAAATCAAGAACCCGCTCGCCTCCCTGCGCTCGGCGACCGGGACGCTGCGGGTGGCCAAGCGCGAAGACCAAAGACAGAGACTGCTTGAAGTGATTGAACACGATGTGCGGCGCCTGGACAGGCTTGTCTCGGATATCTCCAACGCCTCGCGGCTCGACAGCGAACTGGTCAAGGAGGAGGAAGAGACCTTCGACCTGATCCGGATGCTCCGGGCGCTGACCGACTTCCATGCGGAAGAAGCGCAAACCCAGGGGATCGATTTCATCACCGACCTGCCGCCCGGACCGATGACCATCCAGGGGCTGGAGCCGCGCCTCGCACAGGTTTTCGTCAACCTGCTGAGCAATGCGATCTCCTTCTGTGAGAGCGGCGATGCGGTACGGCTCTGGGTGCGCCGGCGCGACAACCGCGCGTTGATCGTGGTCGAGGATACCGGACCAGGCATTCCCGAAGAGGCCCTGACCAAGATCTTCACCCGGTTCTATTCCGAACGCCCGGAGCGGCAATTCGGCAACCACTCGGGCCTCGGCCTCGCGATCTCGAAACAGATCATCGATGCCCATGGCGGCGTGATCTGGGCCGAGAACATCCGCCCCACCGAAGACGACATCACCTCCGCCCCCCTCGGCGCGCGGTTCGTGGTCGGCCTGCCTCTCTGACGATGCACGATGCCGAGATGCTCCACGCCACCAGCGTCGCCGCCTCGGGCCGGGCGTTGCTGATCGCGGGGGCCGCGGGGGCGGGCAAATCCAGCCTGGCGCTGCAATTGATCGCCTTCGGCGCGCGGCTGATCTCGGACGACCGGACCGAGCTGCGCGCGGTGGACGGCACCCTCGTCGCCCATCCCGCGCCCAATATCGCCGGCAAGATCGAGGCCCGCGGGCTCGGGATCCTGTCGGTTCCCGCCGCCCCACCGACGCCGGTCGCAGCCCTCGTCGACCTGGACCAGATCGAGACCGCCCGCCTGCCCCCGTTTCGCATCCGCCGCATGCTTGATGTCGACCTCCCGCTGCTTCACAAGGTGGACAGCCCGTCTTTTGCTGCGGCCCTCTGGCTCTACCTTCACCATGAACGATGGGCCCCGCACCCGCCCGATTGAGCCTGACCCGACATGACCGATACAGCGCCAACGCCCGAAAAGATGCCGCAGAAGATCGTGCTGGTCACCGGGCCGTCCGGCGCCGGCCGGACCACGGCCATCCGCGCCCTCGAAGATCTCGGCTTTGAGGCCATCGACAACATGCCGATCTCGCTGGTTCCCCGGCTGCTGGACGGCCCGCCGTTGGCGCGCCCGCTGGCGCTCGGGCTGGATGCCCGCACGCGGGATTTCAGCGTGACCGCGGTCGCGGACCTGTTGCACCTGCTCGCCGAGGATCCAAGGGCCGATGCGCAACTGCTGTTTCTCGATGCCTCCCCCCGGGTTCTGACGCGCCGGTTCTCCGAGACCCGCCGCCGCCATCCCCTCGCGCCGCTCGAAAGCCCGATGGACGGCATCGCGCGGGAGACCGATCTGCTCGCCCCGATCCGGGCGCGGGCCGACGTGGTGATCGACACCTCCGAGCTGTCCCCCCACGACCTGCGGGCCGAAATGCTGCGCTGGTTCGGCGACCGCGACAGTTTGCGCCTGGCGATCACGGTCCAATCCTTTTCCTACAAACGCGGCGTGCCCCAGGGCACGGACATGGTGTTCGACGTCCGCTTCCTGCGAAACCCGTATTGGGAGGACACCCTACGCCGCCTGGACGGACGCGACGCCCGGGTGCAGGACTATGTGTCCGCGGATCCGCGTTTCGACAGTTTCTTTGACAATATCGCCTCGCTCGTTCGATTGTTGCTGCCCGCCTACCGCGAAGAGGGAAAATCGCACCTCTCCATTGGCTTCGGTTGCACCGGCGGGCAACATCGCAGCGTCACCGTCGCAGAAAAGCTCTCCGCGGCTCTTGTCGCCGAGGGGTGGCAGGTATCTAACAGACACTTGGAACTGTCGCGCCGATCCATCGGGGCGCAGTCCTGAGTGTCAGTTCACCCAATCTGAGCCCAAGGGAGGCCACGTGATTGGAATTGTAATCGTTGCGCACGGGGGTCTCGCGAAAGAGTATCTTCTGGCTGTCGAGCACGTGGTCGGCAAACAGGATGGCATGCGCGCGATCTCGATCGCGGCCGATTGCGACCGCCCGGCCAAGCAGGCGGAAATCTGCGCTGCGGCGGATGCCGTGGATACCGGCGGCGGCGTGGTGATCGTGACCGACATGTTCGGCGGCTCTCCGTCCAACCTTGCGCTGAATGCCTCTGCCCGGGAAGACCGGAGAATCGTCTACGGCGCCAACCTACCGATGCTAATCAAGCTCGCAAAATCCCGCAACGCCCCGGTGCAGGATGCCGTGAGGCTTTCACTCGAGGCGGGGCGCAAGTATATAAACAGCTTCGACGGCAAGGTCTGAGGGAGGCCGGATGATCCGCCAGGAACTGAAGATTATCAACGAGAAGGGCCTGCATGCGCGGGCCTCTGCGAAATTCGTCGAATGCGTCGAAGCCCATGATGCCAGCGCCGAGGTCGAAAAGGACGGGCTGTCGGCGTCGGGCGACTCGATCATGGGGCTGCTAATGCTGGCTGCTTCCAAGGGCACATCGATCCAGGTGGAAACGAAGGGCCCCGCCGCCGAAGAGCTTGCCAAGGCCCTCGAACAGCTCGTCGCCAACAGGTTCGGGGAGAACTACTGACACGCCCGCGCGCCCCGCGTCGGCTTTCCAGTGAGGGACAGCCATGTTAAGCGACCCCATCTCGCTGAAGGATTTGCAGAGTGACTGACAGTTCCGGCCCTTCGAGCCCGTTGGCCGCGCCTTCCACGGACCAGATGCCCGACCGCATCGAGCAACCCTATGACGGTCGCAACCTGTCCTATGCCAAGACCTTCACCAACCCCTGGGCCTCGGCGCTGATCCGGACCATGGAATGGGGGACCGGCAAGATCCGCCTGCTGCGCCTGATCCGAAAATTCGAGAAACAGGGCGTGCCCTCGGGCCAGGGCTTCTGGCGCCCGGCACTCGACACGATGGGGATTGCCCTGACCACGCCCGCAGAGCAGATCGCCCGCATCCCCAGGACCGGTCCGGTCATCATCGTGGCCAACCACCCGCACGGGCTGGTCGACGGGATGATCCTCGCGGACCTGATCGGTCGGGTGCGCACCGATTACAAGATCCTGACGCGCTCGCTGCTCACGGATGTGGAAGAGATCCAGCAATTCATGATCCCCGTGCCCTTCCCGCACGAGGACGATGCGCTGCAGAAAAACCTCGACATGCGCAAGCAGGCCATGGCCCACTTGGCCGCGGGCGGTGTCATCGTGATTTTCCCGTCCGGAGTGGTCGCCTCGTCCGAGACCATGTTCGGCCCGGCGATCGAAGCGGAATGGAACCCGTTCACCGCCAAGATGATCCTGCGCAGCGGCGCCAAGGTGGTGCCGATCCGGTTCACCGGCCAGAATTCGCGTTGGTACCAGATCGCCAATCAGATTTCTCCGGTACTGCGCCAGGGGCTGCTGCTCCATGAGGTCGTACACTCCCTGAACAAGCCGCAGGCCCCGATCGTGGGCGAACCGCTCACCGCCGACGAAATCGCGGCGCGCAAGGACAACCCCCGCGGCTTCATGGAATGGCTGCGCGAGAAGACGCTCAGCCTCACATAATCCCGCGCCGCACCAGGTTCAGACCTGCCAGAAGCAGGAAGACCAGCGTCGCCTGCCGGAACCGATCCTGATCCATCCGGTCCTGCAACCACAATCCCATCGCCATGCCCGCCGCCGCCGGCACCAGAAGCATCGCCGAAAAGGTCAGGGTTTCCACATTGGCCACCCCGGTCCGCAAATGCGTCAGCACCAGCGCGCAACTCGCCAGACCGTACAGAAGCCCCTGCGTCCGCACCTGCTCGGCCTTGGGCGTATCCAGCGCCACGAGATAGGCCACGATGGGCGGACCCCAAATCCCCGAGAACCCGCCGAAAAAACCGGCTATCACGCCCGTCCCCAATTCGGCCCGCCGCCGATAGGCAGGCGCGATGCGCAACCGCCAGCCCAGAAGTTGGCTCGTGGCATAAAGCGCGATCGGGACCCCGATCATCAGCGACAAGATCCGCTCCGGCACAGCCAGCACCAACTGTCCCGAAAGCGCGATGAACACCAGAACCAGCGCCACCAGCCGCCAATGCGTCCGCGCCGTCAGCGACAGGGCGCCCACCCCGCCGCGCAGCGCCTGCCACAGGTTCATCACCAGCGACGGCACCATCAAACCGGCCAGCGCCACCGGCACCGGCACCACCGCCGACAGCCCGGACATCAGGATCAGCGGCATCGCGAACCCCACCGCCCCCTTCACCACACCGGCAAAGACCGCACAAAGCACCAGAAACGCGAGCGTCAGCTCGGACAGGGACAGAAACAGATCCATGGGGGGCTCCTTTGTCTCTGGCCTTAGCCCCCGGCGCCCGAGGCGGCAAGCCGGGACGAATCGACTCGCACGATTTTGCAGCGCAGCGTCGCGGCTGCTCCGAAACAACGCATGGAAACTTTCCGGTTTTTATGCGTTCATCCCTTGCAACAGCACGGCCGCACACTAGGACAAAGACATAATACTTCGTGTGTCGCTGCGCTCGCGAATTTTTCTTGCGCTGCGCTTGCGAAGTCCTTATCCCGGACCAAACCGGAAAACGCTGGAGAACGCCAATGCCCCATGATGGACAGGATCTTTCCCTGAACGATGCCCAGACCGTGGTTCTGCCGGACCTGCTGAACCTGACCGCGGCTGCCGTGCCCCCGGTCGAGGCGGTGCTCGAAAAGGCCGTCGCGATCCTGAAGACGCAACTGGCCGTGGACGGACGCATCTCCGGGGCCCTGGTCGAAGAGCACCAGACCGCCTCCCACGGGCTGGCTTGGCTGGCGACCTATGCCCAATCCCTGCGCCAGATGCAGAAGTGGGCCGAAACCCTGCAAGCCGACGGCAAGTTCGGCGAGGTGGAGCAGCTGATCCACCAGATCGCCTTCGGCGAATACCTCTGGCAGCTCTATGGCGGCATTCCGATGTCCCAGGGCGAAATCCTGCGCCTTCAGGATATCGGGCTGAGCCAGGACGACCAGCGCGGCCTGATGACCCCCGAGATCCAGACCCTGACGCGGTCCGGCAACACCCAGGCCGCCCGCACCCGCCTGGTCGAGCTGATGCAGGAACGCGCGGCGGAAATCACCGTCGGCGCCACCGGCCTCGATGACGAGCTGGAGATGATCCGCGAGCAGTTCCGCCGCTTCTCCGTCGACAAGGTCGAGCCACACGCCCATGAATGGCACCTCAAGGACGAGCTGATCCCGATGGAGATCATCGAGGAGCTTGCCGAGATGGGCGTGTTCGGGCTGACCATCCCCGAGGAATATGGCGGTTTCGGCCTGTCCAAGGCCTCGATGTGCGTCGTCTCGGAAGAGCTGTCGCGCGGCTATATCGGCGTCGGCTCCCTCGGCACCCGGTCCGAGATCGCCGCTGAGCTGATCATCTGCGGCGGCACCGAAGAGCAGAAGCAGAAATGGCTCCCGCGCCTGGCCTCCGCCGAAACCCTGCCCACCGCCGTCTTCACCGAGCCCAACACCGGCTCGGACCTCGGTGCGTTGCGCACCCGCGCGGTGCAGGACGAGAATGGCGACTGGAAGGTGACCGGCAACAAGACCTGGATCACCCACGCCGCCCGCACCCATGTGATGACCCTGCTCGCGCGCACCAAGCCGGACACGACCGACCATCGCGGCCTGTCGATGTTCCTGGCCGAAAAGACCCCGGGCACCGACGAGGCCCCCTTCCCGACCGAAGGCATGACCGGCGGCGAGATCGAGGTGCTCGGCTATCGCGGCATGAAGGAATACGAGCTGGCCTTCGACAACTTCCACGTCAAGGGCGAGAACCTGCTGGGCGGCGAAGAAGGCAAGGGCTTCAAGCAGCTCATGGAAACGTTTGAGTCCGCCCGCATCCAGACCGCCGCCCGCGCCATCGGCGTTGCGCAATCCGCGCTCGATGTGTCCATGCAGTATGCGATCGACCGCAAGCAGTTCGGCAAGTCGCTCATCAACTTCCCCCGCGTCTCGGGCAAGCTGGCGATGATGGCGGTCGAAATCATGGTCGCGCGGCAGCTGACCTATTTCTCGGCCTTCGAGAAGGACGAGGGCCGCCGCTGCGATGTGGAGGCCGGCATGGCCAAGCTGCTCGGTGCCCGCGTGGCCTGGGCCGCCGCCGATAACGGGCTGCAGATCCACGGCGGCAACGGCTTTGCCCTGGAATACGGCATCAGCCGCATCCTGTGCGACGCGCGGATCCTCAACATCTTCGAGGGCGCCGCCGAGATCCAGGCCCAGGTCATCGCCCGCCGCCTGCTCGGCTGACCTGCCCTTTCCGCGTTCCCCAAGCCCCGCGCCACTCGCGCGGGGCTTTTGCGTGCCCGGCTCAGCGCGCCCGGGACAGCACGTCGATAAACCGCGCCCGCGCCTCGGGCGGGGGCCGATTGCCCAATGCGGGCGCAAGTTTGTGTTCCAGGAAATGCCCGGTGGTCGTCAGCCCCTCCAGCACCCCGTGCAGATGCGCTGGCCCGCCCAGCATCACCTCCGGCAAGGGCAGCAGCCGGTCGACCCAGGCCCCGGCGGCCTGTCGCGACACCGCCCGCCCGGTCCGCGGCGAGACGAAGGCCAGGTCCTCGTTCACCCCGCGCACCGCGCAGCCCGACAAATCCAACCCGAACCCCATCTGATCGAGCAGCGCCATCTCCCAATCGAGATAGGCGGGCAACCACCCGGTGCCTTCGGCCAGTGCATCCAGCAGGGCGACCGTCTGGTCGTAGAAGCCGGGGTAGGCCGCCCGCTCCGCCAGGGAAAACCGCGCCAGCGCCAGGGCCGAACTCATCGCCGACAGGGCCAGCCGGTCGCCCAGCACCGCCGCCGCCCGCCCGCGCACCGGCTCCACCGTGAACGCGCCCATGTGATCCTCCAACCGCGCCTTCCAGCGCAGGTCGAGCTGCGCGCCGGGCTGGAGCACCGGGGCCAGCTTGCGCGACACCCCGCCCCGCACCACGCCCAGATGGCGGCCATGGGCCCGGGTGAAGGCCTCGACGATCACCGAGGTCTCCCCATGGGGCCGCACGGACAGAAGCACACCCTCTTCCCGCCACTCGATCAAGCGCGCGCCCCTTTCCTCAGTGTTCCGCAAATACTCTCGCCGAAGGCATCGCCGGGCTCAACCCGCGCTCAGCCCTCCAGCCCGGGCTGGTCCAGCAGATGCCGCCCGGCGCGGTCCTCCACCGCGACGATCCACAGGTCCGGATCCCGCGACCGGGCGCGGGCCAGGGCCGCGTCCACCTCCGCCTCGTCGCCCTCGACCAGAACCTCCCAGGACCGGGTGTCGCGCATCAGATCATAGCGCCGCTCATAGGCGCGGGCCTTGCCGTCCAGCGTGCACAGCTTGACGATCACCGCCCCGGCGGTGCCGTCGCCGCGGGCCTCCACATAGACCGGGATGCCCTCGATCTGGCAGCGCATCATGTAGGCCTGCACCCACAACCCGGCCGCCAGCCGCGCCACGGCTCAGGCGTTCCCGTCCCGGAAATCGAGCCCCATCTCGTCGAAGCGCTCTTTCTCCTCCAGCCAGTTGGGCCGGACCTTCACCTGCAAGAACAGATGCACCTTGCGCCCGAGAAACTCGACCAGCTCCTCCCGCGCGGCCTTGGACACGGCCTTGGCGGTCTCGCCCTTGTGGCCCAGCAGGATGCCCTTGTGCCCGTCCCGCATCACGTAAACCACCTGGTCGATCCGCACGGAGCCATCCTTGCGCTCTTCCCAATTCTCGGTCTCGACGGTCAACTGGTAGGGCAGCTCCTGATGCAGTCGCAGTGTCAGCTTCTCGCGGGTGATCTCGGCGGCGATCATGCGCAGGGGCACGTCGGCGATCTGGTCTTCCGGGTACATCCACGGCCCCTCGGGCAAGGACGCGCCGAGCCAGGCGCGCAGGTCCGCAACCCCGTAGCCCTTCTCGGCCGAGATCATGAAGGTCTCTGCAAACGGGTAGGCCGCGTTCAGGTCCTGCGTGAGTTTGAGCAAGACCTCGGACTTCACCCGGTCGATCTTGTTGATCGCGAGCGCCACGATCTGCTTGGGGTCGCGCCGTTCGTTCAGGGTTTCCAGGATCGCGCGCACCCCGTCGGTCATCCCGCGATGGGCCTCGACCATCAGCACCACGATATCCGCATCCGCCGCCCCGCCCCAGGCCGCCGCGACCATGGCCCGGTCGAGCCGCCGCCGCGGCCGGAACAGTCCCGGCGTGTCCACGAACACGATCTGCGCTGCCCCTTCCAGCGCCACGCCCCGGATCCGCGCCCGCGTCGTCTGCACCTTGTGGGTGACGATGGACACCTTGGCCCCCACCATCGCGTTGGTCAGGGTCGATTTGCCCGCGTTGGGCTCCCCGATCAGGGCCACGAAACCCGCCCGCGTGGGCGCTGCGTTCTCAGTCATGATTGCTCTCTACCTGGGCCAGAAGGGCCTTCGCCGCCGCCTGCTCCGCCTGTCGTTTGCTGCCCGCCTGCGCCTCGGCGCACGCGCCGGTCTCAAGTCGGGCCGAGATCGTGAAGACCGGCGCATGGTCCGGCCCGCTCCGGGCACTTTCGATATAGGCCGGGGGGGGCAGGCCGCGCGCCTGCGCCCATTCCTGCAACGCGGTCTTGGGGTCGCGGGCATCGGCCTCCACTGCCCCGATCCGCTTGCCCCAGAGCCGCAGGATCAGCGCCTTGGCCGCCTCGAACCCCGCATCCCGGTAGACGGCGGCAATCACCGCCTCCATCCCGTCGCCCAGCAGCGCGTCCTTGCGCCGCCCGCCGGTCAGCATCTCCGACCTGCCCAGCCGCAACACATCGCCCAGCCCGATCTCGCGGGCGACCTCGGCGCAGGTCTCCTTACGCACCAGCGCGTTGTAGCGCGGCGCCAACTGGCCCTCGCGGGCCTGCGGGTCCGCCTCCAGCAGCGCCTCGGCCATCACCAGGCCGAGCACCCGGTCGCCGAGGAATTCCAGCCGTTGATTGTCGCTGCGCCCGGCGGTGCTGCGCGAGGCATGGGTCAGGGCCCGCACCAGAAGCTCGGGCCGGTCAAACCGATGCCCGATCCGGTCGCAAAACGCGGAAATCTCCTTGGACAGCTTCACTCCAGCGCCTTGAAGAAACGATCCCCGCGCCAGGTCCAGAAATACAGCATCCGCGATCCCGCGGAACTGAAGATCACCCGGTCCGCACGGCCGATCAGGTTCTCGAACGGCACGAAGCCGACCCCGCCCACGGATTGCGCATAGCGGCTGTCCTGGCTGTTGTCGCGATTGTCGCCGACGAAGAAGAAATGCCCCTCCGGCACCGTGAACTCGGGGGTGTTGTCGCCGAAGCTCTGGTCGATGTTGAGGATCGAATGGCTGACCCCGCCCGGCAGGGTTTCCACGAACTTCTCTTTCTCGCACACCCCGCCCTGGCCCACCGGCGCATTGGCGCAGCGCGGGAAGGACCCGATGGGGCCCTGCCGCTCGAAGATCTCGTCGAAGGTGCCGTCGGGCTCGGTCGGCACCGCCTCGCCATTCAGGATCAGCCGCCCGTCACGGAACTGCACCGTGTCGCCGGGAAGACCGATCAGCCGCTTGATGAAGTCCGAGCCGTTCACCGGATGCCGGAAGACGACGATATCGCCGCGCTCGGGATCCGAGGCGAAGATCCGGCCCGGGATCGGACACATCGAGAACGGGCAGGAAACCTGGCTGTAGCCGTACGCCATCTTGTTGACGAACAGGAAATCCCCGACCAGAAGCGTGTCCTTCATCGACCCCGACGGGATCCAGAACGGCTGGAAGAACAGGGTGCGGAACACGCCGGCAATGACCAGCGCGTAGACCACGGTCTTGACCGTTTCCATGATGCCGCCTTCGGCCTTTTCGGTGGATGCCATATGGTGCCTCGTCGCCCGGGTTTGGCCCGCTTCATGGGCGCGCCGGGACGAGGAGTCAAGCCGAGCGCGCCGCCGCTTCCAGCGGGATCGCGGAGATCACCACATAGGCCTGCGCCCAGGGGTGATCGTCGGTCAGCGACACGTGGATCACCGCCTCGTGCCCTTCCGGCGTCAGCTGCTTGAGCCGCTCGGCCGCCCAGCCGGTGACATACATGGTGGGCTGGCCGGTCTCCAGGTTCTGCACCGCCATGTCGCGCCAGGAAATTCCCATCCTCAGGCCCGTGCCCAGGGCCTTGGAGCATGCCTCCTTGGCGGCCCAGCGCTTGGCATAGGTGGCGGCGGTCTGCTGACGGCTGTCGGCCTTGCGCTGCTCACGCTCGGTGAAGACCCGGTGGCGGAACCGGTCTCCGAACCGCTCCAGCGTGCGCTCGATCCGCTCGATATTGGCGAGATCCGTACCGATGCCGATGATCATGTTGCAGGGACCGTTTTTCTGACTTTCTGGTGCAGCAAAAGTGATGCGCCAAATGCTCCTGCGGCGCAAGGGCCCGCGAGACATTCCCACCGTCAGGCAAAGATGACGAGATCCGCGTGGGCTACCGCCCCGTCGGGGATCACTCAGCGCCTGCGGGCGCCCCGCCCGAGATCCATCCATAAAGATCGCCGAGCTTGCCCTGCATCCATCCCAGCGGAACGCTCGGATCCCAGTCGGGCAGCCCCTCGTAATACCCTGTCGCACTCTCCCAGGCCTGCTGCGGGGCCTCGGACATGGCGTTCCAGATCGTCGCACGGTCCGGCAAGGTCTCCACTTCGGGGATCAGATCGGCACAGTCGAAGGCCGCCACCGCCGCGTCAAAGGCCGCTTGCGGGTCGCCATCCGTGCTGGCCGCGGCCTCCAGCCCGGCCATGTCCCGGGCGGTATCGCAGGTATCCTTGATGTCGTAGGCCAGCGCCCCGGCAATCACCGCCACCCCGAGAAACGGAACCGCTTCCGCCACCACCGAGCTGGAGTTGCGCGCCGCGGCCCGGGTCACACGCCGGGTCACCCGCTCGGAGGTTTGCTGCGCCACCCGCTTGGCCGCGGTGCGCCGGGTTTGGGCCGCGGCGGCCTCGCGGGCGGCAATCGTGGTCATGCCCGCCGCCGACAACGCCCCAGACAGGGCCACCTGCACCCCGGAGACCGTCAGGCTCAGCACGGTCAGAGACATCGAAGCCACCAGCAGCAGCGCCAGAACTGTCCGGCTGAACAGCCCCGCAATCACCCGCAGCCAGCTCACGCGCGGGCGGCGTCCATCCGGCGGCGCATCTCGGCCATGGCGTCGGGCAGACCGCGGAAGATCGCCTCGCCGATCAGGAAATGCCCGATATTCAACTCCCGCACCTGCGGCAGCGCGGCGATGGGGGCGACGGTGTCGTAGCTCAGCCCGTGGCCCGCATGAACCTCCAGCCCGAGGTCGTAGGCGAAGGCCGCCATCTCGGTCAGCCGCGCAAGCTCCGCATCCCGCGCGGCGATGTCGCCCTCGGCGGCCGCGTCGCAATAGGCGCCCGTGTGCAGCTCGATCACCGGGGCCCCGATCCGGTGCGCGGCTTCGATCTGCGCCCGGTCGGCGGCGATGAAGATCGACACCCGGCAGCCCGCCTCGCGCAGAGGCGCGATGAAATGGGCCAGCCGGTTCTCGTCCCGCGCGACCTCCAGCCCGCCCTCGGTGGTGCGTTCCTCGCGCTTTTCCGGCACGATGCAGACCGCATGCGGGACGTGGCGCAGCGCGATCGCCTGCATCTCGTCCGTGGCGGCCATCTCGAAGTTCAGCGGCACGGTCAGCGCCGCCATCAGCGCCTCGATATCCGCGTCTCCGATATGGCGGCGGTCCTCGCGCAGATGGGCGGTGATCCCGTCGGCCCCCGCCTGCTGGGCCAGAACGGCGGCGCGCACCGGGTCGGGGACGGCCCCGCCGCGGGCATTCCGCACCGTGGCCACGTGATCGATATTCACCCCGAGGCGCAATTCCCCGGGTGCCGCAGTCGTCTTGTCCGTCATGATCAGGGGCCTCCTGCCTTCCAAACTAGGGCGCGCGATGGGCCTCGTCAGCCCGCGACTTCGCCTTGACGCGCAACGCCTCGATCTTTTTCTTCAACCGACCCTTGCGGCGCTTCTGGTAGGCGCGCAGCACCGGCAGGCTGAGATGGTACATCACCGCGCCCGCAATGATCCCCGGGATGATTCCGCCCACAAGGTAGGGCCAGAACACCTCGTCGAAAAACCGCGCCAGGTGATCCCATTGCGGCTCCCGGTCGGTGAAGATCGCGACGACGTTGTTCCACAGATCGGCGCCGGCCTCTGTGAACTTGCGCAGAAACGAGGTCTTGTCCTCGGGGTCGAACTCGGTCCCGAGGATGAAATGCCCGGTCTTGAGCGACACGATCCCGATCGGAATATAGGTCAGCGGGTTGCCGAAGAATGTCGCCAAAAGGGACGCCAGGATATTGCCGCGCAGGATCTTGGCCAGGATCGCCGCGATGACGAAATGCACCCCGTAAAGCGGCGTGAAGGTTGTGAACACGCCCGCCGCGATACCCCGCGCGATGGTCTCGGGCGTGTCGGGCAACCGCTGCAAGCGCCGCTTGATGTAATGGAACGCCCGGCCCCAACCGCCCCTCGGCCAGAGGGATTCCGCCACGACCTTCCAGAAGGGACGTTTATCGCGGCGTTTGAAAACCAAGCGGGTCCTCTTTTCGTTTGGCCCGCTCCCCTGAAAGTCAGGGCTTGCGGCTCAGGTCACGGTGTCGTTCCAGGCCCGCCACATCGGTGTCGGCCTGCACGGCGGTCATTACTCGGTGCAAGTGCTCCAGGTCCCGCACTTCTACTTCTAGAAGTAGGCGGTAAAAGTCCGGTTTCCGGTCAACAAAATGCAAGTCGGAAATATTCGCCCGCTGCTCGCCGATCAATGTGCAGATTCGTCCCAGAACGCCCTGATCGTTGCCGATCGTGACATCCAGCCGAACCGCGTGGACCGCGGCATGGCGTCCTGAATGCCATTGCAGGTCGATCCAGCGCCGCATCTCGTCCTCGAACTCCTCCAGCGCCGGGCAGTCGATGGCGTGCACGCGCACCCCGTGGCCGCGATAGGCGATGCCGACGATCCGCTCCCCGGGCACCGGCTGGCAGCAGCGCGCACGCTCGAAGCTCTGGTCGGAATGAAGGCCGACCACCGCGCGATCCGCCGCGACCTCGTCGCCGCCCTGCCCCTGCAACTCGGGATAGAGCACCTCGACCACGTCCCGGGCCGAGATATCCGCGCTGCCCAGGGCCGAGAGCAGCTCCAGCCGCCCGCCATAGCCCAGCTGATGCGCGGCGGTCTTCAGCGCCTTGTCGGTCACGCGCTTGCCCACATGGTCGAACGCCACCCGGGCGAGCTCCTGGCCCAGCTTGACGAAACGGGCCCGGTCCTCCTCGCGCAGGGACCGGCGGATCGCCTGCTTGGCGCGGCCAGTGACCACGATATCGATCCAGGTCGCCTGGGGGCGCTGGCCGTCGGCGGTGATGATCTCGACCGACTGGCCATTCTTCAGCCGGGTCCAAAGCGGCACGCGAATCCCGTCCACCTTGGCCCCCACGCAACTGTCCCCGATCCGGGTGTGAATGCCGTAGGCATAATCCAGTGGCGTCGCGCCCTTGGGCAGCTTGACCACCTCTCCCTTGGGGGTGAAGCAGAACACCTGGTCGGAATACATCTCCAGCTTGACGTGTTCGAGAAACTCGCCGTGATCCTCGGAGCTTTCGAACCGCTCGCTCAGGCTGGCGATCCACTCCGCCGGGTCGACGGCGAAGGGGTTTTCCACCTGCACCCCGTCCCGGTAGGACCAGTGCGCGGCCACGCCGGCCTCGGCCACCTCGTGCATCTGGCGGGTGCGGATCTGCACCTCCACCCGCTTGCCGTCACGGCCCGACACCGTGGTGTGGATCGACCGATACCCGTTCGATTTCGGCTGACTGATATAATCCTTGAACCGCCCCGGCACCGCGCGCCAACGCTGATGGATCGCGCCCAGCACCCCGTAGCAGTCATCTTCGCTGTGGGTGATGACCCGGAACCCGTAGATATCCGACAATCGCGAGAAGCCGAGCTGCTTGGCCTCCATCTTGCGCCAGATCGAATAGGGTTTCTTCGCCCGGCCATAGACATCGGCCTCGATCCCGTGGGCGTCCAGCTCCTTGCGGATGTCGCTGGTGATCTTCTGGACCACGTCGCCGGTCTCGTTCTGCAGCTTGATGAACCGGCGCATGATGGACTGCCGCCCGTCCGGGTTCAGCACCCGGAACGACAGGTCCTCCAGTTCGTCGCGCATCCACTGCATGCCCATCCGCCCGGCCAGCGGCGCATAGATGTCCATGGTCTCGCGGGCCTTCTTGACCTGTTTTTCCACCGGCATGTGCTTGATCGTGCGCATGTTGTGGAGCCGGTCGGCCAGCTTCACCAGGATCACCCGCAGGTCCTTGGACATCGCCATGAAGAGCTTGCGGAAATTCTCCGCCTGCTTGGTCTCGCGGCTCGACAGCTGCAGGTTGGTCAGGTTGGTGACCCCGTTGACCAGCTCGGCGATCTCGCGCCCGAACTGCGATTCCAGCTCGGCAAAGGTCGACCGCGTGTCTTCGACGGTGTCATGCAGCAGGGCGGTAATGATGGTGCTGTCATCCAGCCGCTGCTCGGCAAGAATGGCGGCCACCGCGACGGGGTGGGTGAAATACTCCTCCCCGGAATGGCGCAACTGACCCCGGTGCATCTCGCGACCGTAGTCATAGGCCGCTTCGATCAGGGCCGCGTTCGTCCGGGGGTTGTAGGTCTGGACAAGCGCGATCAGGTCGCGGGCTTCGATCAGGCTGTCCGACGAATCCCGCGGCACGAGATCACGGCTGGCCTTGCGCTTCCATCAGCGCACGCAGCAACTTCTCCTCGGACATGTCGTCCTCGGCGGGCTTGTCCGGCTGGCCGCCGCCCATGAGCATGGCCATGCTGTCCTCTTCGGGCTCGTCCACCTCGATCTGGGTCTGGTTGGACTCGATCAGCCGTTCGCGCAGTGCGTCCGCCGACTGGGTCTCCTCGGCGATCTCGCGCAGGGACACGACCGGGTTCTTGTCGTTGTCGCGGTCGATCGTCAGTTCGGATCCGGCGGAAATCTCGCGCGCGCGATGCGCGGCAAGCATCACCAGCTCGAAGCGGTTGGGTACCTTGTCAACGCAGTCTTCAACCGTCACGCGGGCCATGGATGTCTCCGTTTTGGCAAAGGGGGCAGTGGACAGCATGTAAAGCGTGCAAAATGCCTTGACAAGGCGAAACAGGCTTACTCAAGCGGTCGAATGGCATCTATTTCCGATTTCGGCAGGTTCCGAAGCATTTCCGAGGCCGTTTTGCCAGTCACCGGGTGCCGCCAGAGCGGTGCGACATCCATCAGCGGCACCAGAACGAAGGGCCGGTCCGCGATCCGCGGATGGGGGAGAATCAACTCATTCGGCGTGCGCGCCACCTGCGCGCTGCGCGGCAGGTCGCGCCACTGGGCATAGGTCTCCATGTCCGGCAAGACCTGCGCCCCCAGCGCCAGCAGATCGAGGTCCAGCGTCCGGGCGCCCCACCGCTGCCCGCGCGCACGGCCAAGCCTGTCCTCCACATCGTGCAACACCTTCAGAAGCGCCTTGGCACCGAGCCCGGTTTCCACGGTCACACAGCCATTGACATACTCCGGTTGCGACGGATCCGGAAACGCGGGCGTGGCGAAAAATCGGCTGCGCGCAACGATTTCCAACGGCGCGTCCGCCAACGCCTCGCAGGCCTGACGCAAGGTCACCTTGGGCGTGCGCCCGCCGAGGGGCTGATTTGCGCCAAGCGCAATTATGCCGAATGACTGAATTTTCATGCGCTTGATGGTTGCGGCAGGTCGAAAAAGCCTTACTTTGCTCTATGCGTTTCATCAAACTGCTTTTTATTCACACTCACGAATTTTGGTGGAGCGCATTACCCGGAAGGACCAGTAAATGTTTTATAAAGACGACAGGTTGGCGCTGTTCATTGATGGCTCCAACCTTTATGCCGCAGCCAAGGCGCTCGGCTTTGACATCGATTACAAGCTGCTCCGCCAAGAGTTCATGCGCCGCGGGAAACTGCTGCGCGCGTTCTACTATACGGCGCTGCTTGAGAACGATGAGTATTCCCCGATCCGACCCCTGGTCGACTGGCTGCACTATAACGGGTTCAGCATGGTCACCAAACCGGCCAAGGAATACACCGACAGCCAAGGCCGTCGGAAGGTCAAAGGGAACATGGACATAGAGCTGGCCGTGGACGCGATGGAACTAGCGCCCCACATGGATCACGCCGTCCTGTTTTCCGGCGACGGCGATTTCCGCCCGCTGATCGAGTCGCTGCAGCGGCGCGGCGTGCGGGTCTCGGTGGTCTCCACCATTCGCTCCCATCCCCCCATGATTTCCGACGAGCTGCGCCGCCAGGCGGACAACTTCATCGAGCTCGACGAACTCAAGGAAATCATCGGCCGCCCGCCACGCGAGCCGCGCGAACCGCGCGAGACCGCAGTGGAAACCGCGGACTGACACGCCATCTATGGTGAAACTCACTCAAGACCCGCTGCGGCGGGTCTTGTCACGCGAGGCGGGGGGCATGACGCTGTTCGAGACCATGGCAGGCATATTGGCGGTGATGTTCGGCACCGCCTTCGGCGCGGCCACCATCCTGCCCCTGCAATCGGAGATCGTCTTCACCGCCTTCCAGGTGCAGGCCGCTGTGCCGCTCTGGGCGCTGTTGCTGGTGGCCTCGGTGGGCAATACGCTCGGCTCGGTGCTGAACTACGCGCTCGGCTGGCAGATTCCCCGTTTCAAAGACAAGCGCTGGTTCCCGGTGACCGAGGCGCAGCTCGACAAGGCCCAGCGCTGGTTCGCCAAATACGGGAAATGGAGCCTCCTGCTCAGCTGGGCGCCCCTGGGCGATGCGATCACCGTGGTGGCCGGCATGATGCGGACGCGGCTTTTCGTCTTCATCGCCCTGGTGGGCTTTGCCAAGACCGCCCGCTACATCGCCCTCGCCGCCCTGGTCGAGGGCGGCGTGCGGGTCTTCGCCTGATCCCTACTGCGCGGCGGCATTGACCCGGTCGTGGGCCGCGATGACCTGCGGCGGCCAGGTGCTCTTGATATAGGCCAGAACGGCGACGATCTCCGCATCACTCAACAGATCGCCGAACCCCATCATGTTGCTGCGATACTCCCCACCGATCAGCGCCTCGGTCCCGTATTTCGTGATCTGGAACAGCAGCATGTCCGCATGGTGCCAGGTATGGCCGGTCTCGTCATGGGGCGGCGCGGGCAGACGTCCGTCGGGCCCCGGGCTGCGCCAGTCCGGCACCTGCCCCTCCAGCTGTGCACCGTGACAGGCCGCGCAGTGATCGGCATAGACCGTCGCGCCCAGCGCCACCATCTCCGCATCCTGCCAGGGCAGAAACCCCTCCGCTCGCACCGGCATGGCCAGACACAGCCCCGCCATCAGCCCTGAAATCACACGCATCCGCATCCTCCTGTCTTTCATCCCACCCTCTCGCGGCTTCCCCCACTGGAAGGTCAACCCCCCGCACCCGGCCGCAATTCCCGCTTCGGGACTGGTCAAACGCCCGCCCGACACGTATTTGTAAGGCACAGCCGACAACCCGAGGACCCCGCCATGTCCCTGCCGCCCCTGACCCTCTATCTCGCCGCGCCCCGCGGGTTCTGCGCGGGCGTGGACCGGGCCATCAAGATCGTCGAGATGGCGCTGGAGAAATGGGGCGCCCCGGTCTACGTGCGCCACGAGATCGTGCACAACAAGTACGTGGTCGACGGGCTGCGCGCCAAGGGGGCGGTCTTCGTCAAGGAACTTGACGACTGCCCCGATGACCGCCCGGTGATCTTCTCGGCCCACGGTGTGCCCAAGGCGGTCCCGGCAGAGGCCACGCGCCGTGAGATGGTCTATGTGGACGCCACCTGTCCGCTCGTGAGCAAGGTCCATATCGAGGCGGAGCGTCACCACGCGGGCGGGCTGCAGATGGTGATGATCGGCCATGCGGGCCACCCCGAAACCGTGGGCACCATGGGCCAGTTGCCCGACGGCGAGGTCATCCTGGTGGAAACCGTCGCCGATGTGGCCACGATCACGCCCCGCGATCCCGACAAGCTCGCCTTCATCACCCAGACCACCCTGTCGGTGGACGACACCGCCGATATCGTCGCCGCCCTGCAGGCGCGCTTCCCCGCCATCGTAGGCCCGCACAAGGAAGACATCTGCTACGCCACGACAAACCGCCAGGGTGCGGTGAAGGCCATGGCGCCCAAGGCCGATGCCATGCTCGTGATCGGCGCGCCGAACTCCTCGAACTCCAAGCGGCTGGTGGAGGTCGGACGCAGCGCCGGGTGCGCCTATGCCCAACTGGTCCAGCGCGCCGAGGATATCGACTGGCGCGCCCTCGAAGGCATCTCCTCCATCGGCATCACCGCCGGGGCCTCCGCCCCCGAAGTGCTGGTGAACGAAGTGATCGAAGCCTTCCGCACCCGGTTCGACCTGACCGTCGAACAGGTCGAGACCGCACAGGAAAACGTCGAATTCAAGGTGCCCCGCGTGCTGCGCGAACCTGCCGGGGCCTGAGCGCACAACATCGGCTCTGCCCACCCCCATGGTCCAACCACGTTCCGACGGGGCAGGTCGGGAGTACCCAACACCGTTCGGTGCCGACCGGAAAACGCCGACCGGCAGCTTGACCAGCGCGGATCTCATCGCGCCAGACCCGATGCCTACCGAACCGACGCGCCGAGGCGCGCAATCCCGATCCGGCATTGACCGGCAGGGGCCGCAAGAGACACCGACAAAGGCCTGCTCTGCGCCCCGAACAACGGCGTAAGCCCCCGCGCGGATGCAGCCCGCCCCCCTTCAGCCCTCCCTGGACAAAGACCAAAACCGAACGCCAAGCGCCGCGACGACCTGCCGCGACACGGTCCCGCGACACCATCCCCACCATCACGCCCAGCCCGACTGGCTCGAGGCGACCCGCGCCCCCGACGCCCCCGATCACTCCCCCGCACCGGCCCTCCGCAACATCGCAATCCCCCAAACCGCCCGGCTCACACCACCGCATTAACCTTAACACGCCTCCGCCAAGCTCAACGCGCCCCACCCCTTCATCTGTGCAGAAATACTCCGGGGGGGTGGGGGCTGGCCCCCACGCAGGCCCGCCGCCCGGCGCAAACCCGCTGGTCAAGCGGACCGCTTTCGCCTTACCCTTGGTCCGTTGCGTAACCCGAGGGCCATAGATGATCACCGCCTCTTTCCTGCTCACCGCCTTCGTGGTCGTCCTCGCCCCCGGCACCGGGGTGGTCTACACTCTCGCGCTCGGTCTGGGCCGAGGCCGCCGCGCCGCCGGCTGGGCCGCCCTTGGCTGCACCCTCGGGATCGTGCCGCACCTGCTGGCCGTCACCCTCGGGCTGGCGGCGGTGCTGCACAGCTCGGCGCTCCTGTTCAACCTGGTGAAATTCGCGGGCGTCGCCTACCTGCTCTGGCTCGCCTGGGGCGCGCTGCGCGACGGCGGCGCGCTGCAGGTCCGCGCCGAGACCACCGCCGAGCCCGGCTGGCGCATCGCCCGGCGCGGTGCGCTGATCAACATCCTGAACCCCAAGCTGTCGATCTTCTTTCTCGCCCTCCTGCCCCCCTTTCTGTCGGGCAACCCGGCTACCGCCACCGCCGAGATGGTGCTTCTCGGCGCGGTCTTCATGGCCCTGACCTTCGCCGTGTTCCTCGTCTACGGCGCCTTCGCTGCCCAGGCCCGCGACTGGGTGCTCGGCTCGGCCCGCGCCATGGCCTGGCTCAACCGGTCCTTCGCGGCGGTCTTCGCCCTGCTCGCCGGTCGTCTGGCGCTGGAGCGCGCATGACGCGCAGCCGGCCCGCGTCCTGATGCGGCTGCTGACGGGGGTCGCGGCCTGGCTGCTGGGCGGGGGGCTGATCCTGCTCGCCCGCCTGCTGACCGCGCCGCGCGCGATCTGGCAGGGGATCGAACCTGTACCGCGGCAACGGGTGTATTACGCCAACCACACCAGCAATGCCGACCTCATCCTGATCTGGTCCGTCCTGCCCCCGCGGCTGCGCCGCGCCACCCGCCCCGTGGCCGGCAGCGACTACTGGCTGAAATCCAGGCTCCGCGCCTTTGTCGGGCATGAGGTCGTCCGCGCCGTGATGGTCGAGCGGCGCCCCGAGCATCGCGGCGACGAGGACCCGATCGCGCTGATCCTCGACGCGCTGGACGAGGGCAGCTCGCTGATCATCTTCCCCGAGGGCAAGCGCAACATGACCGACGCCCCGGCCCTGCCCTTCAAATCGGGGATCTACAACATTTCCAGGGCCCGGCCCGCCGTGGACCTCGTCCCGGTCTGGATCGAGAACCTCAACCGCGTGATGCCCAAGGGCCATGTCATCCCGGTCCCGCTCCTGTGTACCGTGTCCTTCGGCGCGCCCATCCGCGTCGAGGAGGGCGAAGAGATCGGCCCCTTCCTCGCCCGCGCCGCCGATGCCATGGTCGCTCTGCGCCCCAATGGGGGCAGCAAGCCATGACCGAGCCCACCCTCCCCTTCGCCTGGGAGATCACCGCCATCGGCGGGCTGCTGGTCCTCGCGACGGTCATCGCGCGGCTGCTGCGCCAGCGCCTGTCGCCCAGCGGCGAGAACGCCACGATCGAGAACCTGAACGCCCGGATCATGGCCTGGTGGGCGATCTCGGCACTGGTGGCGCTCTTCTCGCTGGGCGGCGATGCCGGGGTGGTCACACTCTTCGGGATCTGCGCCTTCGCCGCCCTGCGCGAGTTCATGACGCTGACGGCCAAACGCACGGCGGATCACTGGGCCATCGCGGCCTCGTTCTTCGTGGTGCTGCCGGTGCAGTTCCTGCTGGTGGGTCTGGGCTGGTACGGGCTCTATACAGTGTTCATCCCGGTCTATGCCTTCCTGCTGCTGCCCATTCTCTCGGCGTTGCAGGGCGACCGCACCGATTTCCTCGAACGCGTCGCGGAAACCCAATGGGCGCTGATGATCTGCGTGTTCTGCATGAGCCATGTGCCCGCGCTTCTGACCCTGAACATCCCCGGCGGCGAGGACCGGATGATCCTGCTCCTGGCCTTCCTGGTGATCGTGGTCCAAAGCACCGATGTGCTGCAATACAGCTGGTCCAAGCTGATCGGGCGGCGCAAGATCGCGCCCACCCTGTCGCGCACCAAGACCTGGCAGGGCATGATCGGCGGCATCGCCTCGGCCACCCTGCTCGGCGCGGCACTCTACTGGATCACCCCCTTCGCGCCTTGGCAGGCCGCCCTGCTCGCCTGCCTCGCCGCGACCGTGGGCTTTTTCGGCACCCTGGTGATGACCGCGATCAAACGCGACCGGGGCGTCAAGGACTGGGGCCCGATGTTCGCCGGCCAGGGCGGGTTCATCGACCGGCTCGATTCAGTGCTCTTCGCCGCCCCGGTGTTCTTCCACGTGGTCCGGTTCTTCTTTCACACACCGTAGGGTCTTGCCGCCCGGCCTCGCGCCCGGCAGAAAGACGCCATGAATGACATTCCTCGCAGCGCCCTGATCCTCGGCCTCGCCGGGCTGATCCCGTTCCTCTTCGGCGCGGGCACGCTGGTCTTGCCCGGCCTCGCCGCCTTCGGGATGGAGGTGTTCGGCCCCCGCTTCATCGGCCCTTACGTGCAGATCTTCTACGGCACGATCATCCTCGCCTTCATGTCCGGCGTGCTCTGGGGCTTTGCCACCAAGGCCACAGGCACCGTGGCCACCACCGGCTACGGGCTCAGCGTGATCCCCGCCCTCTGGGCCTTCTTCACCGTGGGCGGCGGGTCGGCCAACGCGCTGACCAACCTGATCGCCGGGTTCATCGGGCTGCTGGCGTTGGACTACCTGTTCTGGCGGCAGGGGCTGGCGCCGCGCTGGTGGATGCACCTGCGGGTGCTGCTCACGGCCATCGTCGTGGCCTGCCTCGCGGTCGGGGTGGTGGTGTGAGCGATCCGCAAACCCTCGCCGTCTACGCGCGGGAGGCGGAGCGCTACCGCGCCCGCTTCGCCGACAAGGGCGCGGATGGGCATCTGCAGGCCTTCCTCGACGCCCTGCCTGCCGGGGCGGATGTGCTCGATCTGGGCTGCGGGCCGGGGCGCGCGGCCGCCCTGATGCAGGCGGCCGGGCACCGGGTGGTGGCGATGGACGCCACGCCCGAATTCGTGGCCCAGGCCCGCGCGCTCGGGGTCGACGCGCGGCTCGCGCGGTTCGACGACCTCGACGCCGCGGCCGCCTTCGACGGGATCTGGGCCAATTTCAGCCTGCTCCACGCGCCCCGCGCCGAGATGCCCGGCCATCTGGCGGCCATCGCCCGGGCCCTGCGCCCCAGCGGGCTGTTTCACCTGGGCCTGAAGCTCGGCACCGGGGAAGAGCGCGACGCGCTGGGGCGGTTCTACACCTACTATACCGACGCGGAGCTGCAGCAGCTCCTGACCGACGCCGGCCTGACGGTGTCGCATACGGATTTCGGCACCGGCGAGGGGCTGTCCGGCCGCACCGATCCCTTCATCATCGTCACCTCCCGGAGGGTCCCCGATGCCTGAGCTTTTCGCCTACACGGACGGGGCCTGTTCGGGCAACCCGGGGCCCGGCGGCTGGGGGGCGCTGCTCATCGCCCGCGACGGCGATACGGTCGTCAAGGAGCGCGCGCTCAAGGGCGGCGAGGCCGAGACCACCAACAACCGGATGGAGCTTCTGGCCGCGATCCACGCGCTGGAAGCGCTGGAACGGCCCGCCAGGCTGACCGTCGTGACCGACAGCGCCTATGTGAAAGGCGGGGTCACGGGCTGGATCCACGGCTGGAAGCGCAATGGCTGGAAAACCTCGACCAAGAAGCCGGTGAAGAACGAGGACCTCTGGCGCAGGCTCGATGCCGCCCAGGCCCGGCACGAGGTGCAGTGGGAATGGGTCAAGGGCCATGCAGGCCACCCGGAAAACGAACGCGCGGACGCGCTGGCCCGGGAAGGCATGGCGCCCTTCAAGCCCGGCAAATCCAAAGCGGGCCGCTGAGCCCCAAGGCGCTTCGAAGCGCCTTGATCAAGCGCCTTGCAAGGCGCTTGGAACGCGATTTCCAAATCGCGTGTCCAAGCCCGTTCGAACGGGCTTGCCCCGCATCAGTCCAACCGCGCGGGCAGGGTCATGCCGCGCAGGATCTCCGCCGCATCGGCCGCCTTCCTGCCCGCCCGCTGCGCCCGCGTGATCTCCACCGCCCCCACGCCGCAGGCCAGCGTGAACCCCTCCAGCACCTGTCCCGCAGCACCCGACCCCTCGGCCAGCCGCGATCCCAGCAGCTTCACCCGTTCGCCCGCTATCTCGCACCAGGCCCCGGGCACCGGCGACAGCCCCCGGATCAGCCTGTCCACCTCGACCGCCGGGCGCGACCAGTCCACCCGCGCCTCTGCCTTGTCGATCTTGGCGGCATAGGTCACGCCCACCTCGGGCTGCGGCTCGGGCACCAGTTCCGCCCGCCGCGCCAGCGCCTCGACGATCAGCCGCGCGCCCAGGGCCGACAGCCGGTCATGCAGGCCCCCCGTGGTCTCCTCCGCCCCGATCGCCACCGCCTCGCGCAACAGCACCGGCCCGGTATCGAGCCCCGCCTCCATCTGCATGATGCACACGCCGGTCTCCGCATCCCCGGCCAGGATCGCCCGGTGGATCGGCGCCGCCCCGCGCCAGCGCGGCAGGAGCGACGCATGGATGTTCCAGCACCCATGCTCCGGCGCGTCCAGCACCGCTTGCGGCAGGATCAGACCGTAAGCCACGACCACCGCGATCTCCGCCCCGAGCGCGGCGAAATCCGCCTGTGCCTCGGCGCCTTTCAGGGACACCGGATGCCGCACCGCAAGCCCCAGCACCTCGGCCCGCGCCTGCACCGGGCTCGGGCGCGGCTTCTTGCCCCGCCCCGCCGGGCGCGGCGGCTGGCAATAGACCGCCGCCACCTCGTGCCCCGCCGCCACCAGCGCATCGAGCACCGGTACCGAAAAGGCGGGCGTACCCATGAAGACCAATCTCATCTTGCCAGCTTCCTTGCCTTGCGCAGCAGCATGTCGCGTTTCGTCTTGCTCAGCCGGTCGAAATACATCCGCCCCGCCAGGTGATCGATCTGGTGCTGCACGCTGGTGGCCCAGAGCCCGACGAAATCCTGCTCCTTAACCGCGCCATTTGCATCCAGGAACCGCACCGTCACCGCCCGCGGCCGGTCGATCTTCGCAAAGACGCCAGGCAGGTTCGGCGACGCCTCCTCATGGCTGCGCAGCTGTGCGCTGGCATGGAGCACTTGCGGATTCGCCATCCGGATCGCCCGGCCCCGCTCCTCGGAGGCATCGACCACCGCCAGCGCCTGCATCACGCCGATCTGCGGGGCGGCCAGCCCCGCGCCCGGCCCCATCCCCGGCATCGCCTCCATCGTGTCGATCATGTCGTCCCAGACGGTGCGGATCTCGTCGGTGATCTCGGCCACCGGGGCGGCGGGGGTCCGCAGCCGCGCATCGGGCCAGGAGAGGAAGGGTCGGATCATTGTCAGACAATTTGCCCGACACTTGCCCGACACGTGCCCGACAAAAATCCGACGCCGCGCCGACCGCCCGATTCAGCCCTCGGCACGGGCACGCTCCCGCTTCAGTTTCACCATCTTGCGGGTGATCATCTGCCGCTTCAGCGGCTTGAGATAATCGATGAACAGCTTGCCGTTCAGGTGGTCGATCTCATGCTGCACGCAAGTGGCATGGAGCCCGCCCCACCTGGCACTGGCGTCCCCGCCCTCCAGCGTGGTCCAGCGGACCTCGACCTCCGCCGGACGCTCCACATCGGCGTACATCTCGGGGATCGACAGACAGCCTTCCTCGTAGGTGTTCATCTCTTCCGAGGACCAGACGATCTCGGGATTGATCAGAACCATCGGGTCCGGCTCGCCATCCTTGGGGGCGCAATCCATGGTGATGATCCGCGTCATCGCGGCCACCTGCGGCCCGGCCAGCCCGATGCCCGGCGCGTCATACATGGTGGCCAGCATGTCATCGGCCAGCTGCCGGATCTCGTCGGTGATCTCGGCGACCGGGTCGACGGTCTTCTTGAGGCGCGGGTCGGGATGGATCAGGATCGGTCGAATGGTCATGCCGGTTGATGTAATCCACGCCCCCCCCGGGCGCAACATCCCCGCCCGGATCGGCGGGCCTTGCACCTGCCCGCCAGACCGTTAGCCTCGCGGCAAACCCGAGGGGACAGGCATGACTTTCGACACCGAGATCGACCGGCGCAACACTGACTGCATCAAATGGGACAAAATGGAGAGCGCCTTCGGCGTCTCGCCCGAGGACGGGCTGGCCATGTGGATCGCGGACATGGATTTCCCGCCAGGCCCGTTTCTGCAGGAGGCCATGCAGGGCCTGCTCGCCCGCGCCGATTACGGCTATTTCTGCGGGCTGGAAAGCTATGAGGACGCGATCATCGGCTGGATGCGCGACCGCCATGGCTGGACCGTGGAGCGGGAGTGGATGTTCACCACCTACGGGCTCGGCAACGGCATCGCCATCACGCTGAACGCCCTGACCGCGCCGGGCGACGAGGTGATCATCTTCTCGCCCGTCTACCACGAGTTTGCCGCCAAGATCACCAAGACCGGCCGGGTGGTGAAGGAGTTGCCCCTGGCGATCGTGGACGGGGTCTACACCATGGATTTCGACGCCTATGCGGGGATGCTGTCGGGGCGCGAGACCATGGTCATCGCCTGCTCGCCCCACAACCCCGCGGGCCGTGTCTGGACACAAGAGGAGCTGACCGCGCTCGCCGATTTCTGCCAGCGTCACGACTTGCTGCTGATCTCCGACGAGATCCACGCGGACCTGACCTTCGCAGGCCACACCCATATCCCGATGCACGTCGCCGCGCCCCAGATCGCCGACCGGCTGGTGATGACCACCTCGGCCTCCAAGACCTTCAACATCGCGGGCGGGCGCACGGGCTGCGTCACCATTCCCGACCCCGACCTGCGCGCGCGGTTTCACCGGTTCTTCAACACGCTCGACATGCAGCCCAACCTGCTGGGCGTGGCCCTCACGCGAGCGGCCTACTCCCCGGCGGGCGCGGCCTGGTGCGACGCGCTCTGCACCTACCTGGAGGGCAACGCCGCGGTCTTCAATGACGGCGTGAACGCCATCCCCGGCCTCTCGGCCATGCCGATGCAAGGCACCTATCTGGCCTGGGTGGATTTCGCGGGCACCGGCATGGAACGGCCGGAATTTTCCGAGCGTGTCTATGGCACAGCCCGCATCGCGGCCACGCCCGGCCATACACTGGGCAAGGGCGGCGAGAGCTGCCTGCGGTTCAATGTCGGCATGCCGCGCGCACGGGTTCAGGAAGCCGTGGACCGGCTGGCCGACGCTTTCGCGGACCTGCAGTGATCCCTACTGCCGGGCAATCAACCCCGCGGGCACGTTCGGCCCCGGATCGTAATCCAGCGGCACGTTCTCGCGGGTGCGGGTCATGCGCTTGAACTCATAGCGCATCTCCGGCCCATCCAGAGCGGCGGTCACGATCAGCGCCTGATAGAGGTGCTCGGATCCCTTGTAGATATCGACCAGCCCGCGCAGATGCGGTGCCCCGTCGGCGCGCAGGGTAAAAGCCTCCGCTCCGAAACTCTGGATCGTGTAGGCCTCCGGTCCGACCTGGACCCGCAGGCGCCGCTTGTCCCGGCGCGCGGCCCGCACCCGGGCCTGATTGAGGCCGTCGCGCACCTCCTTGGGCAGAAACTCCGACATGGCATCCCCTCCTCATGCTGATAAAGAAGATGCGCCGAACGCCGCCAAGATCAAGCGCGACTAGGACCCCGTCTTCCGCGCGCGGGGGCGCAGCACATGGGGCATCTCGGGATCGTAGAGCGCGCTGTCCTTGAAATCGGTGACTTCGCCCAGGGCCGGGCCGACCAGGATCAGGGCCGTGCGCGTGATCTTCTCGGCGCGCACCTTGGCATGGATATCCGCCAGCGTGCCGCGCAGGAACATCTGGTCCGGCCAGCCCACGCGGTAGGCCACGACCACCGGACATCCGGCCCCGTAATGGGGGGTCAGCACGCGCTCGATCTCGCGCAGGTTGCGCACGCCCAGGTGGATCGCCAGGGTCGCGCGGGTTCGGGCGAAATTCTCCAGCGTCTCGTGCTCGGGCATGGAGGTGGATTTCATCGACACCCGGGTCAGGATGATGGATTGCGCCACCTCGGGGATGGTCAGCTCCTGTCCCAAGGCCGCCGCCGCTGCCGCATAAGCGGGCACGCCGGGGATGATTTCGTAAGGAATGCCGTCCGCCCGCAGGCGCCGGATCTGCTCGGCGATGGCGCCGTAGAGCGACGGGTCGCCCGAATGCACCCGCGCCACGTCCTGCCCTCGCCCATGGGCCGCGACAATCTCGGCGTGGGTGTCGTCGAGGGTCATGGGGGCGGTGTCCAGCACCCGTGCCCCGGCGGGCGCGCCCGCCACCACCTCCGCCGGGACCAGAGATCCGGCATAAAGGCACACGGGGCAGGCCCCGATCACCCGCTGCGCCTTGAGGGTCAGCAGCTCCGGATCGCCCGGCCCCGCGCCGATGAAATAGACCGTCATCGCGCATCCTCCCGCATCAGTCGGGCACACCCCGTGAACAGCCGCCGCGACGCGGGCCCATGAGCGTCCCGGCCCGCCACGCGCGGCGAAATATCGAATGCAGGCGCAGCCTGCGCCTTTGGATCACCCCGCATCGGACAGGTCCCCGTCGATCTTGCGCGCATAGCCGCGCGGCGTGTACATGCGCGGCCCCGCGCCCAGTTGCGCGAGCTTCGAATTCGACGAGCCCACCAGCACCACGGTGAGCATGTCGACCTCGTCCACCTCCAGACCGTCGAGCCGGCGATAGCGGATTTCCTCCTCCGGGCGTCCCAGAGAACTCGCCAGCAGGACGGGCGTGTCCGCGGGCCGGTGGGCCAGCAGGATCTCGCGCGCCTCGGCCAAGAGGGTCCGGCGGGTCTTCGAGACCGGGTTGTAGAAGGCGATGACGAAATCCCCCTCCGCCGCCGCCCGCAGCCGCCGCAGGATATCCGCCCGCGGCGTCAGCAGGTCCGACAGGGAAATCGCGCAAAAATCATGGCCCAGCGGTGCGCCCGCCCGCGCCGCCGCGGCCTGCAGCGCGCTCACACCGGGCGCGCAAATCACCTCCACCCGGCGCGCGGCATCCGACACGCCCTGCGCCTCCGGCCCCCGGTCCAAGAGCTCGAACACCAGCGCGCCCATGGCATAGATCCCCGCATCGCCCGAACACACGAGGGCCACGTTGCGCCCCTCCCCCGCCCGTTCCAGCGCGTAGCGGCAGCGGTCCTCTTCCCCGCCCAGGGGGAAATCCGCGCGCGCCTTGCCCGCGGCCAGCGGGCCGAGCAGGTCGATATAGAGGCCGTAGCCCACCAACTCCTCCGCCTCCGCCACCAGGCGGCTAGCCTCGGGTGTGCGCCAGGCCGACTGGCCGGGCCCGATGCCCACGACCGACACCCGTCCCCGTGCCCGGCCGCGCAGCGCGGTGATCGGCGCGGGGGCGCGGGCCAGCGCGCAGGTGGTCGTCGCGGTCTTGCGCTTGGGCTGGACCAGCACCGCGTCCGGCCCCGCAGCCGCCAGCGCCGCGCCTTCCGCGACCCCGTGGCAACCGACCTCGGCAAAGACCACCTCGGACGGGGTGGCGAGCCGCGCGGCCTCCGCCTCCAGTTCGGCCGCGGTGAAGACCCGCAAGGGAACGCCCAGTTCGGCGGCCAGCGCATGCATCGCAGGCTCGTCGGCCTTCAGGCCCAGGGTATTGAGCGAGGCCACGGCACCGGGAGCGACCCCGGCCTCCGCCAGCATCTCGAAGACCTGCGCCCGCAGCACCTGCGGGTCTGCATCCCGCGCGCAACCGGCGCCGAGCGCAAAGCGTTGCGGGTGATAGACCAGCCGGTCCGGCCCACCGGCCAGCGGCGCCTCGGTCACGGCGATCTCGGCCCCCTCGCCAGCGGGCAGGTCGAACAGCGCCTCTCCGGTCAGACGCGCGCCGCCCCCCGACAAGAGCCCCGCCATCACCGATTTCGCATCGCCCGGGTTGGCCAGCCGGTAGCCCGACGGCGGTGCATCCAGCGCCACGCCGAGCGCCACATCCCCCGCCGTCGTCACCGCCGACACCCCGCCCAGAAGGTCCGACAGATCCGCCGCGATCCGGTTCGCGCCCCGGTGCCCGCCCAGAAGCGGCACCACCACGGACCCGTCCTCGGCCACGGCCACAACGGGGGGCTCGGCGGTCTTGTCGGCCAGCAGGGGGGCCACCGCCCGGATCAGGATGCCGGCCGCGCAGACCCCCACCACCGGCACCCCGGCGGCAAAGAGGTCGCGCACATGGGTCAGCGCATTGTCGAAATGGGCATCCGCCCGGTCGACGCGGCCCGCCCGGCCATGCACGGCCCAGCCGCGCGCGGCGGCGATCCGGTGCGCCGTGTCCTCGCCCGCACGCGAAATCGCCACGACCACAAGGGTTACAGCCATGGGTCGGCTCCTTTCGTCACGAGAACCATCGAAAAATAGGGCGCGGGGTCCGGCGCCTCGGCGAGCGGCAGCGCCCGCTCCGCCGGGAGCGTCGCGCGCTCCAGATACACCGCCTGGGCCGCCAGACCTTCGGCCTCCAGCACTCGGCGGATCTTGGCCAGATGCCGACCCACCTTCATGATCACCGCCGTATCCGCCGCGCGCAGCGCCTCCGCAAGTGCCGCCTCCGGCAGCGGCCCCGGGATCACGGTCAGCATCTCGTTGCGGGCCACCAGCGGCCGCGCCGCCCGCGCCGCGCAGGCGGTCATGGAGGTGACACCGGGCACCACCTCCACCGCGAAACGGTCCGCGAGACGGGCATGGAGATACATGAACGAGCCATAGAAGAACGGATCCCCCTCGCACAGGCAGACCACATCCTCCCCCGCCGCCAGCGCCGCGGCGATCTCGGCGGCGGCGGCGTCATAGGCCGCCTGCGCCGGGGCGCGGGCGGGCGTCATCGGCACCTCGATGCGGATCTCGCGCGCGTCCTCGGGGATGGCGGCGGCGGCGATGCCGCGCGCCAGGCTGTCGCCCGCCACCAGCGCCGGATAGGCCACCACCCGCGCGCCCCGGATCAGCCGGTCCGCCTTCAGGGTCAGCAACTCCGGATCCCCGGGGCCGAGACCCACGCCATAGAGAGTGCCGCTCATCGCTTGATCAGGCTCCACTGGGTCACCGGCATGAAGGGCCGCCAGCCGAGGCGCGGGCCCACCGCATCCGCGCGCTGCACCGACAGCTTGGACAGCTCCCCGCCATGGGTCTTGTGAAGCGCCACCAGCACCTGCTCGCTCTCGATGGTCACGGCATTGGCCACCAGCCGCCCCAGCGGGCGGAGGGCGGCCCAGGCCGCATCGAACACCTCGGCGCTCAGGCCCCCGCCGAGAAAGATCGCATCGGGCGCTTCCAGACCCGCAAAGGCGCCCGGCGCCGTACCCTCGATCACCTGCAGTTTCGGCACGCCAAGGGCCAGCGCATTGGCCGCCGCCATGGCACGGCGGTCCGCGCGCGGCTCGATCCCGATGGCGCGGGCATACCGCGCGCCGCGCATCCATTCCACCGCGACCGAGCCGCAGCCGGTGCCCACATCCCACAACAGCGCCCCGCGCATGGGCATCAGCTTGGCCAGCGTGACCGCGCGGACCTCGCGCTTGGTCATGGTGCCGTCATGGGTGAAAAGGTCATCCGCCAGCCCCGGCACCCGGGGCAGCAGCGCGCAATCCGGGGCGGCGATGCACTCGACCGCCAGCGTGTTGAACGGCGGCACAACGTGGTCCCAGGTCTCGGCCACACCGTCGAACCGGGCCTCGTCGCCCCCCCCCATGGCGGCGAGCACGGTCATGCGCGACTGCCCGAAGCCGCGCTCGGTCAAAAACTGCGCGATCTGCGCCGGGGTCTCGGCCCCGGTGGTCAGGATCAGGAGCCGCTGGTCGGGCTGGATGAAGGCGATCATCTGCTCGACGGGGCGGCCATGGACGGTGAGGGTTTCCACATCCGCCAGGCTCCAGCCCATGCGCGCCGCGGCCAGCTGGAAAGCCGAAAGCTGCGGATGATAGGTGATCTCGCCCGGCGGGATCGCCCGCCCGATCCGCGCGCCGACGGAAAACCAAAGGGGATCGCCCGTGGCCAGCACGACGACCCGCCGCCCGGCGAGCCCGGTCAGGGTGTCGATCAGCGCGTCGAACGGGTGCGGCCAGGCGATCCGCTCGGCCGTGACGCTGGCGGAGAGCTGGTGGTGCCGCTCCCCGCCGACGATGACCTCGGCGGCCTCGACCACAGCCCGGGTGGCCGGCAGAAGCCCGGCCATTCCGTCCTCACCGATGCCGACGATATGCAACCACGGCGCGGTCATGGCGACCCACCGCCCGGGCCCCGCGCGGGCCAAGGATCTTGCAAGATCCTTGACAATTTTCTTGCACGAAAATTGGTTGCGCTCATGTCTCCACCTCCGGCAATCCGGCGGCCAAAGCGTTCACGGCCGCCGACGCCATGGCCGAGCCGCCGCGCCGGCCGCGCAAGGCCACGAAATCGCAGCCCCGCGGGTTGGCCGCAAGTTCCGCCTTGCTCTCGGCGGCGCCGACAAACCCCACCGGGAAGCCCAGGATCAGCGCGGGTTTCGGGGCGCCAGCGTCGATCAGCTCCAGCAGGTGAAAGAGCGCCGTGGGCGCGTTGCCGATGGCCACCACCGCACCGCCCAGCAGCGGCTCCCACAACTCCACCGCCGCGGCCGAGCGGGTATTGCCGATCGCCTGCGCGCGCGCGGGCACCTCGGCGCGGTTCAGGGTCACGATCACCTCGTTGCCCGCAGGCAGATAGCGGCGGATGATCCCCGCCCCCACCATCTCGCAATCGCACAGCACCGGCGCGCCCGCCTCCAAGGCGGCGCGCCCGGCCTCGAACGCGCCGTCGGAGAAGGCCAGCCGATCCGCCACATCCACCATCCCGCAGGCATGGATCAGCCGCACCGCCACCTGGTCGAGCCCGCGGGGGAACCTGTCCAGCCGGGCCTCGGCCCGCACGGTCTTGAAGGACTGCGCGTAGATCGCCTTGGGATCGCGCTCATAGGGGCGCATCCCGGCGCCGGACGCCGCCCGCATGGCGCCCAGCCCGGACTTCACCGCCCGGCCCAGCAGCGCCTCGTAGCCGAGCCCGAGAATGCTGGCCTCATGGCTGCGGACATCTTCCGGCTGCCGTTCGGCGGCATCCAGCAAGGGGGCAAGCCGTCCCTCCGCATCGAGGAGCACCAAACCACGCGCGAGGCTTTCGACCTGCACCGCGTCGCGCACCCGGCCCGCCAGGTGGGGGATGTCGGTCAGGGACGGGAACACCTCGGCCAGGACCGGGCCCTCCCCGCGCCATGGCTGGAACGGCCAGACAGCGGCCCCGATCCGGTGGCGCAATCCTTCGAGTGCCGCGATCCCCATCAGGGCCTGCCCCCCCACGGAGCCCGCGCCCGAGAGCTTCCAGACCTCCTGCGCACCGCGGGCCTGTGCCTCGGCGTGGCGCAGGCGCGCGGGCAGGGTGGTGCCATAGCCCTCGGGCAGCTTGCGCGGCAGACCGGGGATGTCGCGCTTGAGCCCGTTGCCCCAGAACGGACCCGCGCCCGGGAACAGGGTGTTCAGCCGCGCGGCCGCATCGAAACGGTCATTGGCGTTGTCCGGACCGTCCGACACCTCCGCCGCGATCCGGGCCCAGACCTCCTGCCAGCCTGCGCCGTCGCCGAGGGCTTTGGCAAAGCCCGCGGGATACCCGAAGGGAAAGTCGAACCCCGCCAGCACCCGGCGCCCGGCCTCCTGCTCGGCGGCGATCAACTCCTCGATCAGCGCCATGGCAGCCTTGCGGGTGGACGGGTTTTCGACCACGGGGCGCGCATCGGGTTGCACGAGCGCGACCCAGATACTGTCCTTGCCGGTTTTGGGCGTCCCGTTCGCCGACCAGTCCGCGACTAGGTAACTGCAGAAGGCCCTGCGCATCACTCTGCGGTGCGGACGGTCTTGCGCGCGCTTTCGGGCCCGTGCGGGTGCTTGGCATGGGGGTAGGGCGCGTGATGATGGTGATGCTCGTGGTCATGGTCGTGGCCGTGGGAGTGGCCGTGATCGTGCCCGTGATGATGGTGGTGATGGTCGTGCCGCGCCTGCGCCTCCAACCGGCACATTCCGGTGCAGAACGTGTCGCAGAGCGTGCAATCGGCCACGTTCGAACCCGGGGCCGAGGCGCCCTGCCCTTCGACGTGGTGATGGTGGCTCTCCTGCACGGCGCCGACCTCGCCCTCGAAGCCCAGCACGGCGGTGCGGTACTTGCACATCACGCAGGTGGACGGAGGCACCGCGCCGAAGGCCGGATGGGTCCGTTCCTCGGCCGTGATCAGACGGGTCTCGCCCGCATCCAGCGACAGCACCTGGGCGCGGTAGCCGCAATCGCCGCAATTGGGCGGCGGGGTGTCGGACATCTGCTCGATCACCCGCTCGGCGAACGTGCGCAACACCTCCGGGTGGTCGCGCAAGTAGCCCGCCTTGACGAACTGGATCTCCGGGTGATCCGCCGCGACCTGGTCGGTGAAGCCGTAGATCCGGTCGATCAGGATGCCGGTGAACAGGAAATAGGGCAGCACCAGCACCCGCTTGTAACCCAGCTTCACCACATGGCGCAGGCACGGCTCCACCAGCGGGAAGGTCACGCCGGAATAGCCCACCTCGCACCAGCCGAAGCCCAGCCCCTCCTGTACCAGCCGCGCGATCTTGGCGACATTGCCATTGGCGTCCGGGTCCGACGCCCCGCGCCCGATCACCACGAGGCAGGTCTCGTGCAGCGCCACCTCGCCCAGCTCGGCATTGGCGCGGGCCACGGCCTGCATCGCCCGGTCCCCGGCGGCGGCAACCATCTTGGGGTCCACGCCCAGCTCCCGCCCGTAGGAAATCTGCATCCCGTGCCTGGCGGCGTAGGTCGAAAGGACCGTGGGGATGTCGTTCTTGGAGTGCATCGCCGCGAACAGCATCCCCGGGACCGCGAGCACCCGGTCGCAGCCCTTCTCGCGCAACCGGTCGAGCCCGTCGCGGATCACCGGGTTGGCGAATTCGAGATAGCCGTATTCCATCTCCCAGCCCGAGGGCAGGTGCACCGGCAGCTTCTCGGCCAGAATCGCGAACTCGTCCACCGCCGCCTGGCTGCGCGAGCCATGGCCGCAGATCATCACGCCGATCTTGGGGGTCGCGGGGGCGCTCATGTCCGGGCCTCGGCACTGTCGGCCTCGGCGGCGTCCGCGGCCTCTTCGGGCTGGTGATCCGCGCGCGACTTTCTGCCCTTCAGCGCCCCGAACAGCCCGATGGCGATCGCCGCCCCGATGGCCGCGCCCGCAACCCAATGGTCATGGCCCGCAAGGCCCGCAAGATGCCCGGGATGGGCAAGGGCAGGTGCGGCACTCATCCCCGCAAGGACGGCAAGGCAGTAAAGAGGCAGCAGGGGCATCGGCGCGGTCCTTTCAAGCAGTTGCCCATCCAGACCTGGCCACACGCAGGACACCGCCGGGGCGGCATCACAGCCTGACGATCCATGCACGGGCCCCCGGGTTGGGTCAGCCGTCGCAATGGCAACCATTCTGGCCCGAAACGGGCGTCGTCGGATGGGTCATATCGCCCGCCCCGCCTGCGCGCAAACCCTTTCGCGACACCGCGGCGGGCCAAAGCGCCGCGCCCCGGCGGCACGGGCTGTGTGCGCGGATGCGGGAACCTCCCTGCGGTCATGCGCGTTTTTTACCGGAGGTTGCCGGGTTACCTGTTGGACACGGACAAAGGAGCATTTCCATGGGACAGCTGATCGACGGCATCTGGCACGACACCTGGTACGACACCGAAAGCACGGGCGGAAAGTTCGTGCGCAGCACGGCCGGGTTCCGCAACTGGATCACCCCGGACGGCGCCCCCGGCCCGACCGGCAGTGGTGGCTTCGCCGCCGAAAGCGGGCGCTATCACCTCTATGTCTCCATGGCCTGTCCCTGGGCGCACCGGACTTTGATCTTCCGCAAGCTGAAGGGGCTGGAGCCGCATATCGACATCTCGGTGGTGCATCCCGACATGCTGGGCGATGGCTGGACCTTCGAGACGGACGATCACGGGGCGACGGGCGACCGGCTCTACGGCCTGCCCTTCGCGCGGGATCTCTACATCAAGGCCGACCCGAAGGTGTCCGGCCGGGTGACGGTGCCGATCCTGTGGGACAAGGCCGGCAAGACGATCGTGTCGAACGAAAGCTCCGAGATCATCCGGATGTTCAACAATGCCTTCGACGGGATCACGGGCGATACCCAGGATTTCTATCCCGAGGCCCTGCGCACCGAGATCGACGCGGTGAACGCGCGGGTCTATTCCGACATCAACAACGGCGTCTACAAGTCGGGCTTCGCCACCACGCAAGAAGCCTATGACGAGGCGGTCACCACGCTCTTCGCGGCCCTGGACTGGGTCGAAGACAGGCTGGGCACTCGGCGCTACCTCGCGGGCGACCGGATCACCGAGGCCGACTGGCGGCTGTTCACGACGCTCGTGCGGTTCGATCTGGTCTATCATTTGCACTTCAAGTGCAACCGCCGCCGGATCGTGGACTACCCCAACCTCTGGGCCTACACGCGGGAGCTGTTCCAATGGCCGGGCGTGGCGGAGACGGTGAATTTCGACCACATCGTGCGGCACTACCACTACAGCCACGAGACGATTAATCCGCACCGGATCATTCCGATCAATCCGCAGATCGACTGGATAGCACCGCACGGCCGCGACCGCCAGATCGCCGCCTGACCTCCGACAGCCAAGGATTTTAAGCAAAATCCTTGGCAAAACTCTTGCTCAAGAGTTTTGCTGCGCGCTGCCCAGGCGGCTGCGTAAAAAGTGCGGGCGGTTCAGTGGGTGGCGTAATGCTCGACCATCGCGGTCAGATCTTCGGGCGGGGTGTCCTCCGGCATCATCGCGCGCGCGTTGGACACGTGATTGAAGATCGAGCCGTCGCTGAAGAACTGCGTGTTGTTCACGAAGATCACGCGGGTATCCGGGCGCCGGTAGCTGGCATAGTCCGCAATCGCCAAGGCGCTGCCCTGACTCAGGGTCAGAGACAGAAGCACGACGTCCACCGGATGCGTGCTGAGGTGCCGCACCGCGTCCTCTTGCGCGCCGACGCAATCGACGACGGCACCTCCGCGCCGAAGGTGCGCCGCCCAGATGCCGGCAAGGCCGGCTTCGCCATGGACGATCAAAACTCGCATTCTTCCCCCGTAGCCGATTCCCGACAATGCGCCTGAAACCGCTGACGGACACCATCCTAGACCAGATCAATCGGAAATGCGCATTCAATTTTGATCCACTGATCGTTTTTTCGGCCTATCGGCAAAAAATCTCTCATTCTTAATGGATTGAGGCGCGAACTTGCCACAAAGCCTGGTTCCGTGACGGATTGACAGCGGCACCTGAACGGGATTGCACCCGGGTCTGAAATACGTTTCATGCGGGCGCATTGACCGTGCAGAGGCAAAGGAAGCATGTTGTGACGACCTGGATCACCATTTGCGACACGTGCAAGCGCACGGACTGGGACGCCCGTGCGCCGGGCCGCACCGATGGCGAAGCTCTCGCCGAGTTGATCGAGACCGCCGCCGCTGCACAGCCCGAGGTCCGCACGCGGCGCCATTCATGCCTGATGGGCTGCACCTCCGGGTGCAATGTCACCGTGCAGGCAGCGGGCAAGATCACCTATACCCTCGGAGATTTCGAAGCCTCGGGCGAGGCCGCCGAGGCAATCGTCGGCTATGCGGCGCTGCACGCCGTCTCGGACAGTGGCCAAGTGCCCTACAAGACCTGGCCCCAGGGCGTGAAAGGGCACTTCGTCACGCGCCACCCGCCCCTGCCGCCCGAAGACGACACCCCATGACGGCAAGCGCGCCCCGCGACCATGGCGGCGGGTTGGATGCGGCAGCGGCCCGGTGGGGCGGGACGCGGGACGCCTGGCTCGACCTGTCCACCGGGATCAATCCGGTCAGCTACCCGATCCCGGACATTCCCGGCCCGGACTGGACCGCCCTGCCGGACGAAAGCGCGTTTTCAGACCTGGTGGCCGCGGCGCGCGACTTCTGGGCGGTCCCGGACGGGCTCGATATCCTGCCCGCACCCGGCGCCTCGGCCCTGATCGCGGCCCTTCCGGGGCTCGTCCCCGCCAGCCGGGTAGAGATCCCGGGCCCCACCTATAACGAGCATGCCGCCGCCTTCGCCGCCCATGGCTGGGCCCAAGGTACCGGCCCCGGGGCGGCCTTCGTCGCCGTGCATCCCAACAACCCCAACGGCAGGCTCTGGCAGGCCGAAGAGATCCCCACCGACCGCGCCCTGACCGTGCTCGACGAGAGCTTCTGCGATATTGCGCCGGAGGCGTCCCTGATGCCACTGGCCGCGCGCCCCCGCACGGTGATCCTGAAAAGCTTCGGCAAGTTCTGGGGCCTTGCGGGTCTGCGGCTTGGCTTTGCCATCGGACAGGCCGAAACCCTGGCCCCCCTGCGCGACCGGATCGGGCCCTGGGCGGTATCCGGGCCTGCCCTGCGCGTCGGCGCGCTGGCCCTGCGTGACGCCGGCTGGGCCGCCAAGACACGGGCCCGGCTGGACCGCGACGCGGCCCGGCTGGACGCGCTGGCCAAGGGCTTCGGCTGGTCGGTGACGGGGGGCACTGGCCTCTTTCGGCTCTACGACACCCCCGACGCGAGCGCGGCCCAGGACCGCCTCGCGCGTCGCCAGATCTGGACCCGGCGGTTCCCCTATTCCGACCGCTGGCTGCGCCTCGGCCTGCCCGGGACGGAGGCAGACTGGGGGCGTGTCGCGCGCGCGCTGACCCCATGACGGAGCATGCGGCGCTCCTGCTTCTGGCGCTCCTGCTCGATGCGGTCTTCGGGGAGCCGGATTGGCTCTGGACCCGCCTGCCCCATCCGGCGGTGCTTATGGGGCGTCTGGTGGCGGGCGCAGACAAGCGGCTCAACAAGCACCGTGACCTGCGCTTTCGCGGCATCCTGGTGATGATCGCCCTCGGCCTCGGCGCGCTGGTCCTCGGTGCGGGCCTGGCCGCCCTCGGCCCCGTGGTCGAGGTGCTGCTTGCCGCGATCCTTCTCGCCCAGCGCAGCCTCGTGGACCATGTGCGCGCCGTCGCGACGGGCCTGAGCGACAGCCTCGCGGCGGGCCGTGCCAAGGTCGCGATGATCGTGGGGCGGGATACCGAACCCCTCGATGCCGCCGGGGTTGCCCGCGCCGCCATCGAATCCGGGGCCGAGAATTTCTCAGACGGGGTGCTCGCGCCGGCCTTCTGGTTCCTGATCGGGGGCCTGCCGGGGCTGCTGCTCTACAAGATCACCAACACCGCCGACAGCATGATCGGTTACCGCACCCCGCGCTACGCGGAATTCGGCTGGGCCGCGGCGCGGTTCGACGACCTGCTGAACTGGGTGCCCGCGCGGATCAGCGCGCTGGTGATCCTGGTTGCTGCGGGACGTCCCGGCGGCTGGCCGGTGATCCTGCGCGACGCGCCCCTGCACCGCTCCCCCAACGCGGGCTGGCCCGAGGCGGCCATGGCCGTCAGCCTCGATGTCGCGCTGTCGGGCCCGCGCAGCTACGAGGGCGCGATCCGCGACTTTCCCTTCGTGCATCCCGACGGCACCCGCACCCCCGGCCCGGCGGAGATCGAGGCCGCCTGCACCGCGCTCTGGCGCTCCTGGGGCGCGATGCTGGCCCTGACCGCCCTGATCGCCGTGCTCTGAGGGCTTGCGGGACCGCGCGGGCCTGCTACCGTTCAATCAAACTGCCCATAGGTGTGCAATATGCTGCGTTTCTCCCTGCTCCTTCTGCTCTCTTTCGGCCTCGCCGGTCCCGTCGCGGCCCAATGCGGCGGCAGCTTTTCGGACTTCGTGGCAGGCCTGAAGACCGAGGCACAGGCCAAGGGCCACGCAAAGGCAACCGTGGATGCCTTCTTCCGCACGGCGGCACAGGACCCCCGCACCCTGCGCGCCGACCGGGCGCAAGGGGTTTTCAAGATGCCCTTCACCGAGTTCGCCCGCCGGGTGATCAGCCAGAACCGCATGGACAATGGCCGCCGCAATGCCGACCGCTTCGACGCGGTGTTCGATGCGGCAGAGACGCGCTTCGGCGTGCCGCGCGGCGTGCTGCTGGCCCTCTGGGCGCTGGAGACGGATTACGGCGCGGTCCAGGGCGATTTCAACACGCTCAACTCGCTGGTCACGCTGGCCCATGACTGCCGCCGGCCCGAACTGTTCCGGCCACAGATCTTCGCGGCGCTGGAGCTTTACGAGGCGGGCGATTTCGACCCCGCCCGCACCACCGGCGCCTGGGCGGGCGAGATCGGCATGGTGCAGATGCTGCCGGAGGACATCCTGACCAAGGGGATCGACGGCGACGGCGACGGCCATGTGTACCTGAAAACCTCGGCGCCCGATGCGCTCCTGAGCGGTGCCAACATGCTCAGCGGACTGGGCTGGCGCAAGGGCGAGCCATGGCTGCAGGAGGTTTCGGTGCCTGCGGATCTCGATTGGGCGGAGACCGGGCTGAACAGCCGCAAATCCGGGCGCGACTGGGCCAGGCTGGGCGTTACCCCGCGCTGGGGCGAGATCGCAGGCGGGCTGGAGGCGGCGCTGATCCTGCCCCAGGGGCGCAAGGGCCCGGCCTTCCTCGCCTATCCGAATTTCGACGTGTTCTTCGAGTGGAACCAGAGCTTCGTCTACGTCACCACGGCGGCCTATTTCGCCACCCGGCTCTCAGGCGCGCCGGTTTTCGACGCGGGCAATCCGGAACCGGGTCTGAACGACGCGCAGATGAAGCAGTTGCAGCAGAAGCTCGCGGCCCGTGGGTACGATGTGGGCGCCGTGGACGGTATTCTCGGGGCCCGGACCCGGGCCGCGGTCCGCGCCGAACAACAGCGCCTCGGCCTGCCCGCAGATGCCTGGCCGACACCGGCTCTCTTGGGGAGGCTGTAGCCTCCGGAGACCACCCGGGCCAAGCGTTTAAGCAAGTCCTTGGCAGACTTGTTCCTTGGCAGACATGTTACGCAAGAGTTGCACGTCTCAGCGGCCTTCCTCAGGGCCGGATGGGAAATGGCAGCTGCTCTTGATTGCATAGCTAGGCCGCCTGCCTGACCGGTCGCATGCGCGGTCGCCCACCATCCAGCGCGGCATCGCTCGCCCGCCCTTTACAACTCAGGCCACCAGCGACTCGGCCTTGCGCAGGTCCACCGACACCAGTTGGCTGACCCCCTGCTCGCCCATGGTCACGCCGAAGAGGCGATCCATCCGGGCCATGGTCACCGCGTGGTGGGTGATGATCAGGAACCGGGTCTCGGTGCGCCGCGTCATCTCGTCCAACAGGTCGCAGAACCGCGTGACGTTCGCATCGTCGAGCGGCGCGTCCACCTCGTCCAGCACACAGATCGGTGCGGGGTTCGCCAGGAACACCGCGAAGATCAGCGCCAGCGCGGTCAGCGTCTGCTCGCCGCCCGACAGCAGGCTCAGGGTGCTCAGGCGTTTGCCTGGCGGCTGGCACATGATCTCGAGCCCCGCCTCCAGAGGATCGTCGGATTCCACCAGAACCAGCTTGGCCTCGCCCCCGCCGAAAAGATGGGTGAACAGCATCGCGAAATTGTCGTTCACCTGCTCGAACGCGGTCAGAAGCCGCTCGCGGCCCTCCTTGTTCAGGCTGGAGATGCCCGTGCGCAGCTTGCCGATCGCCCCTTCCAGGTCGCCCTTTTCGGCCACCAGCCCGTCATACTCTTCCTCGACCGCCTTGGCGTCTTCCTCGGCGCGCAGGTTGACGGCGCCCATGGCCTCGCGCTGACGCTTTAGCCGGTTGACCTCCGCCTCGATGGCGTCGGAGGCGGGCATCGCGTCCGGGCCGACCTTCAGGGTGTCGAGCAGCTGCTGCGGCGTGACCTCCAGCGCTTCCTGAATGCGCTCGGCGGCGAGCGTCACGGTCTCCGCCGCGGCCTCGGCCCGGGCTTCGGCCCGGGCCCGCGCCTCGCGCGCCTCGGAAGCGGCGCGCTCCGCGTCCCGCTCCGCCTGCTCGGCGCTGCGCGCGGCCCCCTCGGCGGTGCTCAGGGCATCGGCTGCCGCGGCCTTGCGGGCCTCGGCGCGGGCGATCTCATGGGCGAGTGCGTCGCGCTTGGCGGCGATCTCCTCCGGGGCGGCGGTGGCGGATTTCAACTCCGCACGGCTGGCCTCCAGACGCCCTTCCAGCTCCCCCTTGTGGGCCTCGGCGGTCTCCAGCCGGTGCCGCCAGCCGCTGATCTGGGTCGTGATCTCCTGGCTGCGGCGGGTGCGGGCCTCGCCTTCGCGGCGCAGCTCGTCATGGGCGGACCGCTTGGCCAGCATGGTCATCCGCGCGGCATCGACGGTGACACGCACCGCTTCCACCTGCGCCCGCGCGGCCTCCAGATCGCCCAGATCGGCCTGGGCCGCCTGCGCCTCGGCCACGGCCTTACGGGCCTCCAGCACCTCGTCGCGATACCGGCTGACCGCACTACCAAGGGTTTCGAGCTTGCCTGCCATGATATTGCGGTCGGCTTCGGCACGGCTGAGCGCCCGGCTCGCCTCGCCCAACGCGCGCTCCGCGCCCTTGCGGGCTTCTCGCGCGGCCCGGTCTGCCTCCGTCGCTGCGCGCATGGCCGCCTGCAGGCCCTCATGGGTTGCGCGCGCAGTGGCCGCCTTGGCCTCCGCGGCCTCGAGATCGGCCTTCAGTGCTGCCAGCCGGTTGATCTGCTGCAACCGCGCCGCGGCGGCGGAGGGCGCATCCTCCGCCCGCGCCGCCAGCCCGTCCCAGCGCCACAGATCGCCCTCGCGGGACACCAGACGCTGCCCCGGCTTCAACGCCGGTTGCAGCCGCGCGCCCTCGGCCCGGTCCACCAGACCGACCTGCGCCATCCGCCGCGCCAGCACAGCGGGCACCTCTACATGGGCCGACAAGGGCGCCGCGCCATCGGGCAGCTTCTGGGCCGCGTCATAGCCCGGCAGCAAGTGCCAGCCGGAGCGGTCGCCCTCGACCTCCGGCGCCTTCAGGTCATCGGCCAGGGCCGCGCCCAGCGCCGCCTCGTACCCGGGTGCCGCCGTCACGGCATCGAGCACCTGGCCCCCCTCGGCCCGCGCCCGGTCCACCAGCTTCTCCAGCGCGCCGACCTCGGCCCGGAGCGCGGTCGCCTCGCCCTCGGCCTCGGAACGGGCAGCGCGGGCCTCCGCCTCCGCCCCCTGCACCTCGGAGCGCTCCGCCTCTGCCGCGGCCAGCGCCGCCTCGGCGGCTTCGGTTTCGCCCTGGGCGGCCTGCTGATCGCGTTCCGCAGCCACAAACCGCGTCTCCGCATCGCACAGACCCGCCTGCGCCTCGGACAGGGCCGCCTCGGCGCGGCCCACCTGCTCCTGCGCGCGGGTCTCGGCCCGGCCCGCCTCCTGCAGCAGCCGCTGGGTCGACTGGTGCCGCGCGGCAAGCCGGGCGACATCCTCGGTCATCTCCGACTGGGTCGTCTCCCGGTCGGTCAGAACCTCGCTCGCCGCCTGCGCGGCCTCTGCCGCCGCCGCGAGCTTCTCGTCATGTCCGACCGACGCCTTGGCGATCTGCGCCTGCTCCCAGTCCAGCTTGGCGATGGTCTCGCCCGCGTCCCGGTTCAACTCCTCTTCCCGGGCGATATCGGCCTCAAGCGTCGCGATCCGTCCGGTCAGGGTCTCGATCGCCTCCCGCGCCCGGGTTTCCTGATCGGCCAGAGTGTCCCGCTGCACATGGAGCCGCTGAACCACTGCGCCGGCAATCGCTTCTTCCTCGCGCAGGGGCGGCAGGGCTTCGTCCGCGGCCACACGGGCCTTCGCGGCCTGACGTGCCGCGGTCTCGGCCGCGGCGGCCTCGGTCGTGCGCGCGGTCAGCTCGCCCACGGCCACGAGCCGCGTCTCATCCGCCTCTCGCCAGCGCCGATAGAGCAAGAGCCCCTCCGCCCGGCGCAGCTGCGCCCCGATCTCGCGATACCGCGCCGCCTGCTTGGCCTGCCGCGCCAGGGTTGCAAGCTGTGCCGCCAGCGCCTCCAGCACATCGTCGACCCGGTCGAGATTGGTCTCGGCCCCGCGCAGCTTCAGCTCCGCCTCGTGCCGCCGCTGATAGAGGCCGGAAATGCCCGCCGCCTCTTCGAGGATGCGCCGACGGGCCTTGGGCTTGGCGTTGATCAACTCGGAGATCTGCCCCTGCCGCACCAGCGCGGGCGAATGCGCGCCCGTCGAGGCATCGGCAAACAGCATCTGCACATCCCGCGCCCGCACATCCTTGCCGTTGGTCTTGTAGGCCGAGCCCACATCCCGGGTGATCCGGCGGATGATCTCCAACTGGTCGGTATCGTTGAACCCCGCAGGCGCGCGCCGGTCCGAGTTGTCGAGGATCAGCGCGACCTCGGCAAAGTTGCGCGCCGGGCGGCTCGCGGCCCCGGCGAAGATCACGTCCTCCATGCCGCCGCCGCGCATGGCCGTGGGGCGATTTTCCCCCATCACCCAGCGCAAGGCTTCCAGCAGGTTGGACTTGCCGCAGCCGTTCGGTCCGACCACCCCGGTAAGCCCATCCCCGATGATCAGATCGGTCGGGTCGACGAAGCTCTTGAAGCCATTGAGGCGCAGACGGGTGAACCGCATCGGGGGTCTCCGGGCATGATTCTTCGATCTCCAAGGGTCACGACCAGGGGCCATCGAGTCAATCCCGCCACTGCATATCGTCGTGGATAACTTGAAATCCGCGATATATTGCGCAGGCCGCTAAATGAGGCAGGCTTGAATTGCTGCACCTGCGACCAATGAAGACTTGACGCCTCCGGTGTCACGGGCGCAGAACAGTCAGGCATGGTTCCCCGTGCCCGCGCCAAGCGCCCGGGGGATCAAATGGGAATGTGGAACGGTCCGATCCAAACCGGAGGACCAAAGCCTCAGCCGCCCCCGCGACTGTATGCGGAGAGGGAGATCGACATGCCACTGGGGCCCGCCCCGGGAAGGCCGATCCACCCCGATGACCCGCGAGCCAGGAGACCAGCCATGCGCGACACCCTTAGCCGCCCGTCGGGTGTGACGGGCATGGAGAGAGACGACATGACGACCCAAACCACGACCCAGACCGCCGCAATCGCGCGCGCCGCAACCTCGACCACCGGCATCGTTGCCGCGATGGCCGCGGGCCTGCTGCTGCTGTTTCTGTCGGGCTACGCGCAAGCCACGATCCTGCATGACGCGGCCCACGACCAGCGCCACGCCATGGCCTTTCCCTGCCACTGAGCAGCGCCTGACAACATGTCCATGAAATTGCTGACCAGCGCTGTGTTCGCTGGGCTTGCAGCGGGGTTGATTGCCGCCCTCCTGCAATTTTCGTTCGTGACCTCGTCTCTTCTGGAGGGCGAGCTCTACGAGGCCGGGGAGAAGGTCCATTTCGCCGTGGACGGCACGCCACAGTCGCCGCGCGGCGGGGCCGAGGTCGACCTGGCGGCCGAGCCGGTGCGCTACGGCCTGACCGTGGCGTTCAACATCGTGACCTACACCGGCTTCGGGCTGCTGCTGGTGGCGCTGATGGCGTTGGCCGAAACGAAGAAGCTGACCAAGATCACCCCGCGCCAGGGCCTGATCTGGGGTCTTGCGGGCTTCGTCGCGATCCAGCTTGCCCCGGCCATGGGTCAACCCCCGGTCCTGCCCGGCTCCGTCGGCGCCGAGATCGGGCCGCGCCAGGCCTGGTGGCTGGCGACCCTGCTCAGCGCGGGTCTGGCGATGTGGCTTCTGGCCTTCGGGCGCGGTCTCTGGCCCTGGCTGGCGATCCCGCTCCTGCTTGTGCCGCAGATCATCGGCGCTCCGGTGCTCGACACCTATTTCGGCGTCACCCCGGCCGAACTTGCGGCAAGCTTTGCGGCCATGTCGCTGGGCTATTCCGCCGCCGGCTGGGCCGCCCTCGGCTTCTTCGCCGCCTATTTCTACTCCCGACAGGAGGCTTGAGATGCCCGCAAAGATCCCCGCCACGGTCGTCACCGGCTTTCTCGGCGCCGGCAAGACCACCCTGATCCGCCACATGCTCGCCAATGCGAACGGCAAGCGGATCGCCCTGATCATCAACGAGTTCGGCGATCTCGGGGTCGATGGCGACATCCTCAAGGGCTGCGGGGACGAAACCTGCAGCGAGGATGACATCATGGAACTCAGCAATGGCTGCATCTGCTGCACCGTGGCCGACGACTTCATTCCGACCATGGAAAAGCTGCTCGCCCGCGAGACCCCGCCCGATCATATCGTGATCGAAACCTCCGGTCTCGCCCTACCGCAGCCCCTGGTGCGAGCCTTCAACTGGCCCGGGATCTCGACCAAGGTGACCGTGGACGGGGTCGTCACCGTGGTCGATGGCAAGGCCGTGACCGAGGGCCGCTTTGCACATTCCGTGGCCGCCGTGGACGCCCAGCGCAAGCTGGACGAGAACCTCGACCACGAGACACCCCTGTCGGAGCTGTTCGAGGATCAGGTCGCCTGCGCCGACATGCTGGTGGTCAACAAGACCGACCTGCTGACCCCGGCCGAGGCCGAGGCGCTGACCGAGCGGCTGAAATCCGAGGCCCGCGGCGGGGTTCAGGTGGTCCGCGCCACCCATGGCGCGCTGCCGGTGGATGTGTTGCTGGGCCAGGGCATCGGGGCGGAGCACGATCTGGAGGCCCGCAGCGAGGTCCACCATCACCACCACCATGATCACGACGATCACGACGACGATCACCATGACGACCACCCCCACCATGACCACGACCACGACGCCTTCACGTCCTTCGTCGTCACCCTGCCGGAAATCACCGAGCCGGACGCCTTCGCGGCCCATGTCGCGCGCGTGATCGCCGATCACGACATCCTCCGGTTGAAGGGGTTCGCGGCCGTGGCGGGCAAACCCATGCGCCTGACCCTGCAAGCGGTCGGGCCGCGGATAGAGACCTATTTCGACCGCCCCCTCGGCGCGGACGAGACGCGCGAGACGCGCCTGGTGGTCATCGGACAGGCCGGGCTGGACAGCGTGGCGATCGCGGCAGCGCTGGCTGCGTAAGCCTTCGGTTATCGCTCAGGCCGGATCATCGCGCGGGCGCTTCGTGAAGGCGGCCGCGCAAACCGATCAGGGGGATTCGCCCAAAACCCCTTTCCGGCGCGCCTGACGCCATTCCGGAGAGCCGGTGTTTTCGGTGCCCAGCTGAAATCTTAATCTCGGACAAGTTTTGCCTGCAATACCGCGCAGATACCGCCCCTCACGCGCAGAAAACCTGTATTTGAGCCTCGTCTTTAGGCGGCGCGCGTGTCATACTTTGGTCTGAGGGGTTTGAACCTGTATCCAGGTTCGGAGACACATGATGCCTAGCGAAATCCGGATATTCCGGAGCTCACCTTTCGATCCCAACGCCCAGGAACTGCTTGTCCCGCCCAAGGCACGGACACGACCGGACCTGACCGACCTGACGGGACCGAACGCGTTCTTTTACCTGGCAGTCCTGCGGGAGGCGCCACAGGGCTGTATTGCACTGCGCAACATGGGCAGCTTCGGGCTGGTCAGCGCCTTCCGCTTCCTGTCGGACCGGGCCCGGACCAGTCTGCCCGACATCCTGATCGAGCAGGTCGAAACCCAGGCGCGCAGCCTGCGCCTGCCCGTTCTGCGGGCCTGGGTCGAACGGATGTACCCGGTTCAGGGCCAGGCTTTGCGCCGTAACGGGTACTTCCCCGTCGACCCCAAGACCGAGGAAGAGGACATGACCCTCTATGAGCGCCCCCTGCGCCGGGCGGCCACCTCACCCGAGCGACGGCAATCCGAACCGAGCCAGCCGGAACCGCCAGACCTTCGGACCCGGACCAAGGGGTCGTGACGGTCCTGGTGTTGCCGGGGCCGGTCCGGCTTGCTAGACCCGCGCGACAGGGTTGAACGGGGCGGATCATGCATCTTCTGGCGGCAACGCCCGGCAGTATCGACGACGGGCAGGAGCCCGTTGATCTCGGGCAGACGCCCGCGGATCTGGTCGTCATCTCCGCCGCGGATACGGAACTGGCCGGGCTGAGCGCAGCGCGGGCCGAAATGGACGCCCCGCCCCGGATGCGGCTGGCCAACATGATGCATCTGCGCCATCCGATGTCCGTCGACCTGCATATCGACGATTGCGCCTCGAAGGCCCGGTTGGTGGTCGCCCGCGTTCTTGGCGGGATGGGCTACTGGCGCTACGGGGCCGAGCAATACGCCACGCGGGTCGCGGCGGCGGGCGGGCATGTGGTTCTTCTGCCAGGCGACGACAAGCCCGATCCCGAGCTGCGCGCTCTCTCGACCCTGCGCGGCGCGGAATACGACGCGCTCTGGTCCTACCTAGTGGAAGGCGGGCCCGAGAATGCGGTGCATTTCCTGGCCTATGCGCGGCACTTGCTGGACCCGGCGCAGCCCGCGCCGCCCGCCGCGTCGCCGCTTCTGCGCGCGGGGGTCTACTGGCCCGGCGCGGGGCTGAGCAATCTGGATACGGTGCGCGCACAGTGGACCGAAGGCGCGCCGGTGGTGCCGCTGATCTTCTACCGCGCCCTGGTGCAAGGGGCCGGGCTGCATCCGATCAACCGCATGGTCAAGGCCTTGCGGGCCCGGGGGCTGAACCCGCTGCCGGTTTTCGTGGCGTCCCTGAAGGACCCGGTTTCCGCGGCGACGCTGGAGCATCTGTTCGAAGCAGCCCCACCGGACGTGATCCTGAACTGCACCAGCTTTGCCGTGGGACTGCCGGGGACGGAACGGCTGAGCCAGGGGGCGTCGAACCCCCTGGCGCAGCCAGCCGCCCGGGGGGCGCCTGTGTTCCAGGTCGTTCTGGCCGGATCGAGCCTGGAGGCCTGGGAAGGCGGCACCGCGGGCCTTTCGGCGCGGGACATCGCCATGAACGTGGCCCTGCCGGAGGTCGATGGTCGGGTGCTGACCCGGGCGGTCAGCTTCAAGGGCGAGGCGTTCTTTGACGACGCCACGGAATGCGCCATCGCCACCTACCAGGCCCAGGGCGACCGGATCGGCTTTGTCGCCGATCTCGCCGCGAACTGGGCACGGCTGCGACGGACGCCGCCGGGCGAGCGGCGCACCGCGCTGATCCTTGCCAACTATCCCAACAAGGACGGGCGGCTGGCAAACGGGGTCGGCCTCGACACGCCCGAGGCCACGGCGCGGATGCTCCAGCTGCTGCGCGACGCGGGCTACGGGGTGGACGCCCCCCCCGCCGATGGCGCGGCCCTGATGGACCGGATCCTCGCCGGCCCGACCAACTGGCTGACGGACAGGGCGGAGCGGACGGGCGGCGTGCGCCTGCCGCTGGACACCTACCGGGCCCATTACGCGGCCCTGCCGCTGGCGCTGCGGTCCCAGATCGAGGACCGCTGGGGCGCACCCGAGGACGATCCGTTCTGTGCCGACGGGGCCTTCGCCCTGTCGGTGATCCCCTTCGGCAACGTGGTGGTCGGCATCCAGCCCGCCCGCGGTTACAACATCGACCCGACGGAGACCTACCACGCCCCGGACCTCGTGCCGCCGCACAACTACCTCGCCTTCTACATCTGGCTGCGCCATGTCCAAGGCGCCCATGCGCTGGTCCACATGGGCAAGCACGGCAATCTCGAATGGCTGCCGGGCAAATCGGTGGCCCTGTCGGAGACCTGCTTTCCCGAGGCGGTGTTCGGCCCCCTGCCCCATGTCTATCCCTTCATCGTCAACGATCCGGGCGAAGGCACCCAGGCCAAGCGCCGGGCGCAGGCGGTGATCATCGACCACCTGACCCCGCCGCTGACCCGGGCCGAGACCTATGGCCCCCTGCGCGACCTCGAAGGGCTGGTGGACGAGTATTACGAGGCCGCCGGGGTCGATCCGCGCCGGATCGCCGAGCTGCGGCGTGAGATCCTGTCGCTGACCTCGGTCACCGGGCTCGACAAGGATGCGGGCTTCACCGGAGAGGAAGACAACGATCTGGCCAAGCTCGACGCTTATCTCTGCGAGTTGAAGGAGGCGCAGATCCGCGGCGGGCTGCACATCTTCGGCACAGCACCCACGGGGCGGCTGGCGCGCGATCTGGCCATCGCCCTGACCCGGCTGCCGCGCGGCGACGGGACCGGGGGCGATGCGTCGCTCCTGCGAGCGCTGGCAGGTGACCTGGACCTCGGATTCGACCCGCTGGACTGCGACATGGCGGCGGCCTGGGAGGGTCCGCGCCCGGACATGCTCGCCGCGATCGCCAAGGACAGCTGGCGCAGCACCGGCGACACGGTGGAACGGTTGGAACTGCTGGCGGCGGCCTGCGTCGAGGGCGCTCCGGCCCCGGGCCCGCAGAGCGCGACGGTGCTGGCCGAGATCGCGGCGGACGTCCTGCCCACCATCGCCGCCTGCGGCCCGGCCGAGGGGGCGGGCCTCCTCACCGCCCTGGATGGGCAGTTCGTCGCCCCGGCGCCCTCCGGCGCGCCCACGCGGGGCCGCCTGGACGTGTTGCCCACGGGGCGGAATTTCTATTCCGTCGACAGCCGCGCCATTCCGACCCCAACCGCGTGGAAGCTGGGCTGGAAATCGGCCAATTTGCTGATCGAGCGGCATTTGCAGGACCAGGGCGACTGGCCCAGAACGCTGCTGCTGACCGCCTGGGGAACAGCGAACATGCGCACAGGCGGGGACGACATCGCCCAGTGCCTGGCCCTGATGGGCGTCAAGCCGCGCTGGGACGCCGCCAACCGGCGCGTCACCGGGTTCGAGGTGCTGCCCCTCTCGGTCCTCGGCCGTCCGCGCGTCGACGTGACCCTGCGCGTTTCGGGCTTCTTCCGCGACGCCTTCCCGCAGCAGATCGCCCTGGTGGACAGTGCCGCCCGCGCCGTCATGGCCCTGGACGAACCCGAGGCCGACAACCCCGCCGCCGCCCGCGCCCGGGCCGAGGGGCATACCGCGCGGGTCTATGGCTCCAAGCCCGGGGCCTATGGCGCGGGGCTGCAGGCGATGATCGACGAGCGGCTCTGGGCCGACAAGGCGGACCTGGCCGAGGCCTATATCGGCTGGTCAAGCTATGCCTACGGGGCAGAGGCCGAAGGCACCCCGGACCGCGACGGCTTCACCGCGCGCCTGTCCCAGGCCGACGCCATCGTGCAGAACCAGGACAACCGCGAGCACGACCTGCTGGACAGCGACGACTACTACCAGTTCGAGGGCGGCGCCGCGGCGGCCATCGCGACCCTTCAAGGGGCGGAACGGCCGATCTATCACAACGACCATTCGCGCCCGGAACGCCCGGTGATCCGTACCCTCGACGAAGAGATCGGCCGCGTGGTCCGGTCCCGCGTGGTCAACCCGAAATGGATCGCGGGCGTGAAACGCCACGGCTACAAGGGCGCGTTCGAGATCGCGGCCACGGTGGATTACATGTTCGCCTTCGCCGCCACGACCGGCGCGGTCAAGAGCCACCATTTCGACCTCGTCCACGCCGCCATGCTGGAGGATGACGACACGCGGGAGTTCATCGCCGAGGCCAACCCGGCGGCCCTGCGCGAGATCGCGGAGCGACTGTCGGAGGCAATCGACCGCGGCCTGTGGCAACCCCGCTCGAACTCCGCCAAGGCCCGGCTGGCCCAGTTGGGGGCCGACACCCAAGCCGCGGAATGAGGATGTTGGAACAACGAGGCGGATGTCGCGCCGGGGCACGGCCCCGCCCCGGGCACCGCTGAGCGCGCAAGGCTCCCTTAGGCGCATCCGCCTCCGAACGGAACCGCCCGCCGGTTAAGGTTAATCGCCCACCGGAAACCGGATGCACTCCGAATGGCGCGGGACTGTCCGCCCAGCACAACCCCTGCTTCTTTTGTGCAAAAATACTCACGGCGCAACACCCGCCACCGGGAACGGCGTGGATCAGTACTCCACCCCGATCTGGGCCTTGATCCCGGCGCGGAAGGGATGCTTGACAAGCTCCATCTCCGTGACCAGATCCGCCGCCTCGATCAGGGGTTCCTTGGCATTGCGCCCGGTCAGAACCACATGGGTCATCTCGGGCTTCTCATCGGCGAGGAAGGTCAGCACGTCCTCCAGGTTGAGGTAGTCGTAGCGCAGGGCGATGTTGATCTCGTCCAGCAGCACCATCTTGTTGGCCGGATCGCGGATCAGTTCCTTGGCCTTTTCCCAGGCGGCCTGGGCCATTTCGATGTCGCGGTCCTTGTCCTGGGTCTCCCAGGTGAAGCCCTCGCCCATGGTGTGGAAGGCACATTTGTCGGAGAAGGTCGACAGGATCAGGTCGCGCTCGCCGGTGCTCATGCCCCCCTTGATGAACTGCACCACGGCGCAGGGCATCCCGTGCGCGATGCAGCGAAAGATCATCCCGAACGCGGCCGACGACTTGCCCTTGCCCTTGCCCGTATGGACGATGATCAGCCCCTTTTCGTCGGTCTTGGTGGCCATGATCTTGTCGCGGGCGGCCTTCTTCTTGGCCATCTTGGCGTTGTGGCGCGCGGTGTCGTCAGCGTCGGTCATGGGATCCTCCCTCAGAATATCAGCCCCAGCAGCAGCGGGGCCAGAACAGCGGTCAGTACTGCGTTTACGCCCATGCCGATCCCGGCGAAAGCCCCGGCGGTCTCGTTGACCTGAAACGCCCGGGCGGTACCGATGCCGTGGGCCGCGACCCCGACCGCAAAGCCGCGCGCCCGCCAATCGCGGATACGCAGCAGGTTCAAGAGAGGTGTGGCCGCCACCGCGCCGATGATGCCAGTCAGGATCACCAGCACGGCGGTGAGCGTGGGCAGGCCACCGATGTTCTCGGCGATGCCCAGCGCCACGGGCGCGGTGGCCGATTTCGGGGCCAGCGACATCAGCACCTCGCCCCGCAGCCCCAGCGCGTAGCCGACCCCGACCGCCGTCGCCATGGCCGCGAGCGAGCCGGCAAAGAGGGCCGCGATCATCGGCAGGGCGGCACGGCGCACCTTGGCGAGATTGGCGTGGAGGGGCGCGGCCAGCGCGACCGTGGCGGGGCCGAGCATGAAATGGACGAACTGGGCACCCTCGAAATACGTGTCATAGGCGGTCCCGCTGGCCCAGAGCACCAGCGCCAGAAGCGCCACCGCCACGAGCACCGGATTGACCAGCGGCGCGCGGCCCGACAGCTTCGACAGGGCGTCCCCGGCGACATAGGCCGCGAGCGTGGCGGTCAGCCACAAGAGCGGCTCGGAGGACAGGTAGACCCAGATCGCGCTCAGCTCAGTCATCGCCCGCATCCCCGATCAGTCGCGCGACACCGACGAAGACCAGCGCCCCCACGCTGATCGCCACAAGGGTGCTGATCACCAGAGCGATGAGCAGCGGCACACCGTTTTCCCCCAGCACATCGAGATGCGCCACCACCCCGACCCCGGCAGGCACGAACAAGAGCGACAGATGCGCCAGCAGCGCGTTGGCCGTGGGCCGCACCGCCTCCGCCACCTGGGGCAGCACAAGGAAGAACCCGAGCAGAAGCACCAATCCCAGGACCGGCCCCGGCACCAGCAGGCCCAGGGAGCGGGCAAGGACCTCGCCGATCAGCTGGAAGACGAGCAGGACAAGCAGGTGCAGGATCATCGGGGCCTCTCGGCGCGGGCATCGCGGCGCATACGCGCAGCCTAGGGCCAAGGCCCGGCGACGCAACGCAGAAAAGTGACCTTTGGTCGGGCTCTGGTGCTCTGGCAGGTCACGGGCCGGAAAGCGAGAGGGTTCAGCCGGGCGCGTGGCCGGGGCGCCGGATGGGATCGGTCGGTCAACTGCCATGGCCTCGCGTCCCGATGCGCCGGGTGCTGCAATGTGGGAAGGCCCGGGCGGATGGAGAAGAAAACGCGCCCGGCACAAGCCTCGATTTCGGGGCGGCACCCTGTGTTCATGCAGGCGCGGATGGCTTTGGATACTGGGCGCATCTACGACCAAAGTCGGAGGGATTTGTCAGGCAGTCTGCATTCCAAACGCCCTTTGCCCGGGCGGCGGGTTCGTTGCGAAACCTGCGACGGGCCTTGCAATCCGAGGCGGGCATTTGCCGACATGTGCACATCTGTAGTGGTCCGGACGCGACAGCCGAACGCGCCGTGCCGGAAGGCCCATGCAACACCTTGACACGAAAAGGAGGTTTCGCGTGCGAAACACACCTGTTTTTTGATTTCATTACAATGCCTTGAAGTGGTCACCAAGTTCTTAATCGACCGTGCGCTCCTGCACAATCGGTCCGCGCCGATCAGGTCGTTTCCACCTCTTGCCCCCAGCACATTCCCGGTTAGGTCAGGGCAAACAGCAAAGGACATCCCATGACACAGCCCAGACTTCTCGGCCTGTCCGGCTCCCTCCGGGCGGGCAGTTTCAACACGCAACTGATGCGTGAGGCGGCAGCGCGCTTCGGTCCCGCGGAGTTCAGTGAAGGCAATCTGCGCCTGCCGCTCTATGATGGCGATCTGGAGAGCGCCGAGGGCATCCCGGCCGAGGTGCAGATGCTGGCAGACCAGATCGCCGCGGCGGATGCGGTGATCATCGCGTCGCCGGAATACAACCAGAGCCTGACCGGGGTGTTGAAGAACGCGCTCGACTGGGTGAGCCGGTTGGAGGGCAAGCCCTGGGCCGGCAAGCCGGTGGCGATCGTCGCGGCGGCGGCGGGGCGCGCGGGCGGGGCGCGCGGGACCTATGCCCTGCGGCTGGCGATGATGCCCTTCGGCGCCCATGTGCTGCCGGGGCCGGAGGTTCTGGTGGCAGGCGCGTTCAGGGAGTTCGACAGCGAGGGCAAGCTGATCACGGAAAGCTACCAGAAGATACTCGACGCCCTGATGGCGGAGCTGCGCAAGGCGGCGATGGCGGGCTGATCACCGGGCGGAGAAGCGGTTTCGAAACCGCTTGGACGGGGCCTGAGGGCAATCCCCTGCAGGCAGAGTAAGGGTCGGGCCCGGGTGGGCGTGGCATGCGTGGCTGCCGCATGCCCTCGCCCGCTACGCCAGCCCGATCCGCAGCGGGCCAAGCGGTTTCGAAACCGCTTGGGCGCGTGCCTCAGGGCGTCGGCTTCGGCAGGCTGGCGGCGGGATCGAACTCCGGCGGAATGCGGGCCCGTCCGTCGAGGATGAGGTCGGCGGCCATTTCCGCCAGTTCCGGGGCCATGCCGAAGCCGATCTTGAACCCCCCATTGAGGATCACCCGGTCCGGGCGCAGAGGATGGGCCCCCAGCATCGGCGCGTGGGACTTCGCGCGCGGGCGCAGCCCAGCCCAGCGGGCGCGCACCGGGGCATCGCGCAGGACCGGCACCGCCGCACGGGCCCGGGCGATCACAGCGTCGAGCAGGGCATCGGTGCCGGTCGGGTCGGTATAGTCCCGCTCGGAGGTGGAGCCGACCGCCGTGGTCCCGTCCGTATGGGGCACGATGTGCAACCCGTCGACGAACAGCTGCGGCAAGGTACGGGCGTCGTATCCGAGCACGGCCGCCTGGCCCTTCACGCCGTTGCCCACCTGCACCCCGAAATGTCCGCTGAGTTCGGCCAACCCCGCCGCGCCCGTCGCCTCGATCACCTTGCCGGTCGGTGCATGGTCGCCGATCAGGATCTCTGCGCCCAGCCCCTGCAGCGCCGCGGCCATGGCGGCGCAGGCCTTGGCGGGGTGCAGGCGCGCGGTCAGGGTGTCGTGGGTCACCAGGCCCGTGGAGGTCACGGGCGCCCAGTTGGCAAACTCCGTCGCAGGCCGGATGTGCCAGGCGGCGCGGCCCTGCCACAGGGTTTCGGCCTGCTGCGCCCGGTCCCGGGCCAGCGCCAGCGCCCGGTCGTCGGCAATGGGTTGCAGACGGCCCAGCCGGGCGTACCCCGGGTCGCACCCGGTGGCCCCCGCGATCTCGGTCCACCAGGCTTCCGCCCGGATCAGGCTGTCGAACTGCACCTGTTTCTTGGGATTCCACTTTTCCGGCGTATGCGGGGCCAGCGCGCCGACGACGCCACCGGAGGACCCCGCGCCCACGTGATGCGTCTCGATCACCCGGACCCGTGCGCCCCGGCGCGCGCAGGCATAGGCGGCCGAGAGCCCAAGGATCCCCGCGCCCAGCACGGTCACATCCGGAATTGCCAAAGCCCGCCTCCTTGCTCATTGTCGCGGCTGGGCCGCCCGTTTCGAGCCGCCCTCGGAACAGGCGTGTAAGGCAGGACAGAATGCAAGGCCAGAATTTGGGCCAGATCTCGGGCCAGCGGGCCGAGGTGACATGGACCGAGGGGGTGCCGGTCTCGGCGCGGTTCGACGACCCGTATTATTCCAAGGCGGACGGGCTGGCGGAGACGCGGCATGTGTTTGTAGCGGGCAATGAGCTGCCCGCGCGGTTCGTGCCCGGGTTTGCAGTGGCGGAGTTGGGGTTCGGTACCGGCCTGACGCTTGCCGTGATGCGGGCGGCCTGGCGCGGGGCGGGGATTGCCGGGCCCTTGCGATTCACCAGTTTTGAAGCCTTCCCCATGGCCGTGCCGGAGATGCGCGCGGCCCTGGCCACATTCCCCGGTGTTGCGGCGGAGCTGGCGGATGTGTTGGCCGCGCTGGAGGGCGGTGCCGTTGTCGTCGAGGCGGCGGATTTGAGCTTCGAGCTCGTGCTCGGCGATGCGCGCGAGACGGTACCGGGTTGGCACGGGTGTGCGGACGCCTGGTGCCTCGATGGGTTTTCGCCTGCGAAGAACCCCGAATTGTGGGAGCCGACGCTCTTGGCGGCGGTGGCGGCGCGGACCGCCCCGGGCGGGAGCTTCGCGACCTACACGGCGGCGGGGGCCGTGCGGCGCGCGCTGGCCGAGGCTGGGTTCGAGGTGACGCGGGCCCCCGGGTTCGGGCGCAAGCGGCACATGAGCCGGGGGCGGCTGCCATGACCGCCCAGAATACCCGTTTGGGCATCTGGCTGATGATCGTGACGACGGTGGTCTTCGCCTTGCAGGACGGGATCTCGCGGCACCTGGCGGCGGAATACAACGTGCTGATGGTGGTGATGATCCGCTACTGGTTCTTTGCGGCCTTCGTGGTCACGCTGGCGACGCGTCAGGCGGGCGGCGTGCGGGCGGCGGCGCGGACCGAGCAGCCGGTGCTGCAGGCGTTCCGCGCGGTGCTGCTGGTGGCCGAGATCTGCATCATGGTGACGGCCTTCGTGCTCTTGGGACTGGTGGAAAGCCATGCGGTTTTCACCTGCTATCCGCTGCTGATCGCGGCGCTGTCGGGGCCGGTGCTGGGCGAGAAGGTCGGCTGGCGGCGGTGGTGTGCGATCGGGGTGGGGTTCGTGGGCGTGCTGATCATCCTTCAGCCGAGCGGCGGGGTGTTCGCCGTCGAGGCGCTGGTGCCCCTGGCGGCGGCGTTCGGGTTTGCCTTGTATGGGCTGTTGACGCGCTATGCGGCGCGCAAGGACAGTGCGCAGACGAGTTTCTTCTGGACCGGGACCGTGGGGGCGGTGGCGATCACCGCGGTGGGTGTCTGGGGCTGGGAGCCGATGAGCGCGCCGGACTGGGGCTGGATGGGGGCGCTGTGCGTCACCGGGGCGCTGGGGCATTACCTGTTGATCAAGTGCTACGAGGTGGCGGAGGCGAGCGCGGTGCAGCCCTTTGCCTATCTGCAACTGGTCTGGGGCGCGATGCTGGGGGTGAGCGTGTTCGGCGAGCAGATCCGGTGGAACGTGGCGCTGGGCGCGGCGCTGGTAGTGGCCGCGGGGATCTTCACCCTGTGGCGGGCCCAGGTCGCCGCGGCGCGGGCGCGCTGAGCAAGGATTTTCGAAAATCCTTGGGCGCGCGCCGGTCTCAGCGGGCGGTCAGGCGCTCGATCACGCGGAAGGGTTGCGCGCGTCCGGTCAGGCGCATCTCGTAGATCACCCGGCTTTCGGTCACGCGCATGATGTAGTTCCGGGTCTCGCGAAACGGCACGTGTTCGATCCAGTCCACCATCGCGTCCTCATCGAGCCCCTTGGGGCTGCCGAAACGTTCCGTCCAACTGCGCGACCGGCCCGGGCCCGCGTTGTAGCCGATGGCGATCAGGGTCAGGTTCTCGCCGAACTCCTCGATCAGCTGGTCGAGATAGGCGGCACCGAAGCGCACGTTCTGGGCCGGGTCGCTGAGGAGTCGCGCCGCCGAGAACGGCTCGCCCAGCTTGCCGGCCATCAACTCGCCCGTCCCCGGCATCAGCTGCATCAGGCCGCGCGCGCCCGCGGGGCTGACCACCGCCGGGTCGAACTCGCTCTCTCGCCGGGCGATGGCGAGCGCCAGAGCCCGGTTGACCGCGAGCCCCTGGCCAGGCACCAGGTTGGTCACCGGGTGATAGGCCCGGTGCAGCACGCGCCCGTCCTCGGCCGCGAATTTCGCGATCTTGAGGGCGATATGCGGCTCGTCCCAGGCCAGGGCCACATCGGCCAGCGCGCCCATTTCCTCCAGCGTCAGCCGCTCGCTCAGGTGCACCAGGAATCGCTCCGCCAGGCTCCGCTGCCCGGCTTGTTGCAGGGCCCGGGCGGCGCGGAAGACCGAGGTGCGCGCATAGGGGCTCGCGGCCCAGTCGGGATAGGTCTCGCGCCCGGCTAGCGCGGGGTCGGGCGCGATCCCGGCCCGTTCGGCGGCGAGTTGGCCATAGAAGGCGGTCTGGTGCTCGGCCCCCATCGCATAGGCGGCGCGGGCCTCGTTCGGCCGACCCAGCGCCTCCAGCGCACGGCCTTGCCAGTAGCCCGCCCGGCCGAGGGAGATCGGCGAGGCCACAGCGTCCTCGAACCGGCGGAAATGGCCCAGCGCCGTTTCGGGATCGTTCAGCTTGCGCAGGGCGATGAAGCCGGAGAGCCATTCCAGATCGGCATAGTGGTTGCCCTCGGTCAGGAAGTGATTGGCGGCCAGGCGGTAGGCCTCGCGATCCCGGTCGTCGCGCATCAGGTCGCGGGCGAGGGACCGGCGGCGATTGGCCCAGGCCTCGGGATCGCCGAGGGCCGCGGCAGAGGTCGACTGCGCGTCCAGCAACTCGCGGGCGGAGTCGATCCGGCCCTTGCGCAAGCGCCACTGGAACCGCTCGTAGGCGAGGCCCGGATGGTCTTGCAGCGCCGCCGGGACCGCCGCGATCAGCCCGTCCACCCCCGGCTGGTCGATCCGCAGGGCGATCCGGGCCTCGGCCAGGCGCTGCCAGGCGGGCGGCACGCTGTCGAGCATCGCGCGCGCATCGCCGGTGCGCCCCTCCCACAGGAGACGGTCGAGCCGGGCGATGTTCTGGGGTGTGATTTCGCGGAAATGCTCGCGCAGGAAGATCGCCTGTTCTTCGCGGTCCAGGTTCAGGTGACGCCAGGCGGTCGCCAGGGTCTCCACCGCGCCCTCGGCATCGCCGGTCGCGGCTTGAGCCGCGGCCAGACGCCGTGCCCCGGTGCCGGTGCGTGGGGCTTGCGGCGCGAAATAGGCCAGCACGTCGGCCGGGGCGGCATTTTCGGGGATCGCATCCTCCCCCCGCGCCCGCAGAAGCGGCAGGCCGGGCCAGTCACTGTTACGCGCGAGGAAGTCGCGGTAGTCCTGCCAGCTGCCCTGGCGCGCGCGCAGCAGGGTCCAGATCACCACATCGCGTGCGGCCTGATCCTCGAGCGCCGCGGCGGCGCGCGTGGCGCGGTCCCAGTCGCTGCTGCGCGTGGCCTGCAATGCCTCCGCCAGATCGGCGCGGACCGGCGCGGCCTGCGCCACCAGCCCCACCGCCGCCATCACCATGAAGAAAACTCGAATTGCCTTGCCTGCCATCTGTCTCGACCCGCCCTGTTTGCCTGGCTTTGCTTCACCATCTAGGGTGTTGCGGCGCAATGTGACAGGGGGATTTCGCGCACGGTTTTGTGCCCTGCCCCTTGCGCTGCCCCCGGCCGGAGCGGTAAGGCGCGCGTACCGCCAAGGGTATGATCAACGTCAGGAGGGTCTTCATGTTCAAAGGGTCTATGCCAGCGCTGGTCACGCCGATGAAAGACGGGGCCGTGGACTTTGCCACGCTCGAAGCGCTGGTCGAATGGCAGATCGCCGAAGGCAGTCACGGGTTGGTGCCCGTGGGCACGACCGGCGAGAGCCCGACGCTGAGCCACGAGGAGCACGAGGCGGTGGTCGCCAAGGTCATCGAGGTCGCCGCGGGCCGGGTGCCGGTGATCGCGGGCGCGGGGTCGAACAACACGGTCGAAGCCGTGCGCTTCGTGCGCCACGCCAAGGACGCCGGGGCCGATGGCGCGCTGGTGGTCACGCCCTATTACAACAAGCCGACCCAGGGGGGCATGATCGCCCATTACACCGCCCTGGCGGAGGCCGCGGACATCCCCATCGTGATTTACAACATCCCCGGCCGGTCCGTGGTGGACATGACCCCCGCGACCATGGCGGCGCTTGCTGCCCTGCCGACGATCGTGGGCGTGAAGGACGCGACCGGGGATCTGGCGCGCGTCAGCCAGACCCGCATGGCCTGCGGGCCGGAGTTCATCCAGCTGTCGGGCGAGGATGCCACGGCTTTGGGCTTCAACGCCCATGGCGGGGTCGGCTGCATTTCGGTCACGGCCAATGTGGCCCCCGCGCTCTGCGCGCAGTTCCAGGAGGCGACCCTGGCGGGCGATTTCGCCACGGCGCTGGCGCTGCAGGACAAGCTGATGCCGCTGCATGAGGCGATCTTCGTGGAGCCGGGGCTGGTGGGGGCGAAATATGCCCTGTCGCTGCTGGGCAAGTGTTCGGAAGACGTGCGCCTGCCGCTTCTGGGTCTGAGCGACGGCACCAAGGTGCTGATCAAGGACGCGATGATCCATGCAGGGATCCTTGGCTGACCGGGTCTGACCTGAGCCTGCGGCCGCGTCTGGCGGCGGACCTGGAGGCGCTCTGCGTCATCTGGGAGGCCGCCACGCGCAGCACCCATCCTTTCCTGCCCGAAAAGGTGATTGCGACCGAGCGCGCGGCACTGGCAGAGACCTATTTCCCGGCGACCCGGACGCTGGTGGCGGTGCGCGGGGGGCGGGTCGTCGGCTTCGGGTCCATGCGCGGGGCGGAATTGGCGGGGCTGTTCGTGGCGCCCGAGGCGCAGCGGAGCGGTGTCGGACGGGCCTTGGTGGCCGAGCTTTGCGCCGGCATGGCGGTCACGCTGGAGGTCTATACGCTCAACATGCACGGGCGCGCGGCCTATCACCGGCTGGGCTTTGTCGAGACCGGGCGTCGGGTGGACACGGCCACCGGGCTGGAGCGGGTGCAGATGGTGCGGCCTGCGGAGAGTGCTTGAATCCTACCCTGCGTTTGTTATGTCACGGCGATGGCCAAACCCAAGACCCCCGAGGAAAAGAACTACAAGGTGATCGCCGAGAACCGGCGGGCGCGGCGCGAGTATGCGATCGAGGAAGACCTCGAAGTGGGCATCGTGCTGGAAGGGTCGGAGGTCAAATCCCTGCGCGAGGGCGGCTCGAACATCGCCGAGAGTTATGCCACGGTGGATGATGGGGAGTTGTGGTTGGTCAACAGCTACATCGCGCCCTACGCCCAGGCCAAGACCTGGAAGCACGAGGAGCGGCGGCGGCGCAAGCTGCTGGTCTCGCGTCGGGAGCTGTCGCGGTTGTGGAACGCGACCCAGCGGCAAGGCATGACGCTGGTGCCCTTGGTGATGTATTTCAACCATCGCGGGCTGGTGAAGCTGAAGATCGGTGTGGCCAAGGGCAAGAAGCTGGCGGACAAGCGGCAGACTGATGCCAAGCGGGACTGGAACCGTCAGAAACAACGCCTGCTGAAGCAGAACCTTTAGAGCGTCGGGCGCGGGGGTGCGCGCGCCGGATGTGGGGTGTGTCGGGCTCTGCGAGGGATGTACTGGCCAGCGTCGGGGGTTTGCGCCGCGCTGGTGCGCGTCGCCGGGGGCGAGAGGGGCCAGCCCCTCTCGCGCTCTCCCAAGGATATTTGATGACTTGAGGGAAGGGCGCGCGGTTGAGCCTCCCTTGTTCATGAATACGCGTGGCGTCCGGCCTGCCGGAGGGCGGGGCATGCGGCCTCTCTTGCCAGCGGGGGCAACGCTCGTTACGCACTATGTGTCACTTTGTTGAATAAGGCGGCTGGTCCCGTGTCCCAAGACGATCCCAAGACCCTTGTTTCCACCGATTGGCTGGAAGCGCACCTGTCCAACCCGGATCTGCGCGTGCTGGACGCCTCTTCGTACCTGCCCGGTTCGGGGCGCGATCCGAAGGCGGAGTATGACGCGGCCCATATCCCCGGGGCACGGTTCGTGGCGATCGACGATGTGAGCGATGCACGTTCGGACCTGCCCCACATGGCCCCACCGGTGGAGAAGTTCATGTCGCGGATGCGGGCCCTGGGCGTGGGTGACGGGCACCAGGTGGTGGTCTATGACGGCGCGGGTCTGTTTTCGGCCGCCCGGATGTGGTGGCTGTTCCGGCTGATGGGCAAGACCGATATCGCCGTTCTGGATGGCGGCTTTCCCAAGTGGCAGGCGGAGGGGCGCCCGGTCGAGGACCTGCCGCCCGTGGTGCGGGACAGGCACATGACCGTGCAGCGCCAGGCGCATCTGGTCAAGGATGTCACCCAGGTGGCCGCGGCGGCGAAGCTGGGCGAGCCGCAGGTGGTCGACGCGCGCTCCGCCGGTCGGTTTAGGGGGGAGGAGCCCGAGCCGCGGGCGGGCCTGCGCGCGGGGCATATCCCGGGGTCGAAGAACCTGCATTATGCGACGCTCCTGGCCGAGGATGGCACGATGAAGCCCCTCGACGAGTTGCGCGCGGCCTTCGTGGCGGCGGGCGTCGATCTGGACAAGCCGGTGATCACCACCTGCGGGTCCGGCGTGACCGCGGCGATCCTGAGCCTGGCGCTGGAACGGCTGGGGCATCGCGATCACAGCCTCTATGACGGGTCCTGGTCCGAATGGGGCATGTATGGCGATCTGAAGGTCGCCACGGGCTGAGCGCCCCGATGTTCGCGCATCTGCGCCCGCAGGCCGACGACCCGATCCTGGTCCTGATGCGGGCTTTCCAGGCCGATCCGCGGCCCGGCAAGGTGGACCTGGGCATCGGGGTCTGGCGCGACGCGGAGGGGCGCACGCCGGTATTCGGGGCGGTGAAAACGGCCGAGGAACGGCTGTGGCGAACCCAAGACACCAAGTCTTATGTCAGTTTCGCGGGCGACCCGGCGTTTCACGCGGCGGTGGGCGATCTGCTTCTCGGGTCGGTGACGCGGCCCCGGGCGGTCACGGCGACCACGGGCGGCACCTCCGCCGTGCAGACGTTGCTGGCCCTGAGCCAGGTGGCGCGACCGGCGGCGCAAGTCTGGATCCCGGCGGAGACCTGGCCGAACCACCGGGTGCTGGCGGAGCATCTGGGGTTGGCGACGCGGGCCTTCACCTATCTCGCGCCGGAGGGCACCGGGATCGACCGGGAGGTGCTGTTGCGCGACCTTGCGCAGGCGCAGGCGGGGGACGTGGTGATCCTGCATGCGTGCTGTCACAACCCGACCGGGATCGACCCGGACCCGGAGTTGCAGGCGGAGATCGTTGACAGCCTGGCGCGGACCGGGGCGGTCCCGCTGGTCGACTGTGCCTATCTCGGGTTCGGAGCGGTGCCGGAGGCGGACGCCGCCTTCCTGCGCCGCCTCGCAAGTTTGCCCGAGGCGATGCTCGCCTTTTCCGGCTCCAAGAGCTTCGGGCTCTACCGCGAACGCGTGGGACTGGCGCTGGTGCTGCTGGAGCAGCCGGGCGTGGTGGAGGCCGTGCAGAGCCAGCTGACACGGCTGAACCGGGTGAACTATTCCTTCCCGCCGGATCACGGGGCCCGGGTGGTCACGGAGATCCTGGCCGATCCGGCCTTGCGGACCGCCTGGGAGGCGGAGCTGGCAGCAATACGCACCGCCTTGAGCGCCAACCGCCAGGCGCTGGCCAAGGCCCTGCGCGCCCGGCTGCAGAGCGACCGATTCGACGGGCTGGCGGCTCAGAGCGGCATGTTCGCGATGCTGCCGCTCGGCAAGGAACGGGTGATGCGGATGCGCGAAGACTTCGCCGTCTATGCGGTGGGGACAGGCCGGGTGAACCTGGCCGGTGTGACCCCCCGGACCACGGACCGCGTGGCCGAGGCGATCGCAGCGGTGCTGCGGGACTGAACCTGCCCGCGCCGGGCCTCGGAGCGCAGACCGGGCGCCGCGGTTTCCCACGACACCCAATCCCTGCACTGTTCACACACTCTACGAGAGCACTGCGTTGAAGAGAAAAATCCCGGGCGAAGACCGCCCGGGAAGTTGGTCAGGCTGAGAGGAAGGAGGCTCAGCCCTTGGTGAAGTCGGGATAGGCTTCCATGCCCAGTTCGGAGGTGTCGAGACCGTTGATCTCGTCCTCTTCACTGACACGAATGCCCATGGTCAGCTTGAGCAGGTACCACACGATCAGCCCGACCCCGAAGGTGAAGACACCGTAGGCGGCGATCCCGACCAGCTGTGTCACGAGGCTTGCGCCCTCCTGGTAGAACACCACGGCAATGGTGCCCCAGATGCCGGCGAAGAGGTGCACCGGAATGGCGCCGACAACGTCGTCGATCTTGAACTTGTCCAGCAGCGGCACCGTAAAGACCACGATCACGCCCCCGACAGCCCCGATCCAGAGCGCGCCGAAGAGTGTCGGGTCGAGCGGGCTTGCGGTGATGGACACGAGGCCCGCCAGAGCGCCGTTGAGCACCATGGTCAGGTCCGGCTTTTTGTAGAGGACTTGGGTCAGAATCAGCGCGGTCAGAGCACCGGCCGCCGCAGCCATGTTGGTGTTGGCGAAGATGCGCGACACGTCAGAGACATCGCCCACGGTGCCCATCGCCAGCTGCGAGCCGCCATTGAAGCCGAACCAGCCGAGCCACAGGATGAACGTGCCAAGCGTGGCGAGGGCAAGGTTGGAGCCGGGCATCGGGTTGACGCGACCATCCTTGTACTTGCCCAGGCGCGGACCGAGGATGATTGCACCGGCCAGAGCAGCCCAGCCGCCCACGGAGTGCACGACGGTCGAGCCCGCGAAGTCCGAAAAGCCCATCTCGGACAGCCAGCCGCCGCCCCACTGCCAGGAGCCGGAGATCGGGTACATGATGCCGGTCAGGACCACCACGAAGGCGAGGAAGGGCCAGAGCTTGATCCGCTCGGCGAGGGCACCGGACACGATGGACGCGGTTGCAGCGACGAAAACCAGTTGGAAGAAGAAGTCCGAACCGATGGAGGCATAGTCCAGTGCCGCATCAGCCGCGGCCACGCCTACGGGGTCCAGAACGGTCGGGACGAAGAAGCTGCCCACATAGCCGTTGAAGTCGCCCGGATACATCAGGTTGAAGCCGATGAGCCAGTACATGACCGCGGCAATCGAATAGAGCGCGATGTTCTTGGTCATCTGCATGGTGACGTTCTTGGACCGCACCAGGCCGCCCTCGAGCATCGCGAACCCGCAGGCCATGAAGAACACCAGGAAGCCCGCCATGCAGAACAACAGGGTGGTCATGATGTAGGGGCCGATTTCGTCGAACGAGGGCGCGGCGTCCTGGGCAAGTCCAAGGCTCGGCAGGACAATTGCCGCCGCAGCCAGCGGAAGGAGTTTCGTAAGTTTCATGCGTTGAAGCCTTTCTACGAAGGATTTCCTGCGCTCAGAGCGCGTCGTCGTTGGTCTCGCCCGTGCGGACGCGGACCGCCTGCTGCACGTCGAGGACGAAGATCTTGCCGTCGCCGATCTTGTCGGTCTTGGCGGTGGTTTGGATGGTCTCGACGACCTGGTCGGCCATGGTGTCGCCGACGACGATCTCGAGTTTGACCTTCGGCACGAAGTTCACGGCATATTCCGCACCACGGTAGATTTCCGTGTGACCGGACTGTGAGCCGAAGCCTTTGATCTCGGTGACCATCATGCCGCGCACGCCGATGGAGGTGAGTGCTTCGCGGACCTCCTCCAACTTGAACGGTTTGATTGCTGCGATGATAAGTTTCACGTCTGTTACCCTTCCTTTTGCAGGTGCCCTGCGAGAGTTCACCGCCGAACAACAGAACGCGAACCGGGTTCATTCAACGAAGGCGCCCCGTTTCCCGACAACCCAGGGTTGTTGTCGCACATTTTTTGCACGAATTTGGGCTTCTGCACATTTTTTGTGCATTTGCTGCATGGCGAAAAAGCGACAGGGCAGTGCAAAAGCGAGTCAGGCGGGGTTACATAGGGCCAGTCCTTGGGGCGATCCGCGGGGTTGGCGTTCGGCCTCCGCAGCAGGTACAGGCATCGCGTATGAGTTCAGACAAACGAAAGAGACCGGTGCTGCGCGCCGATGCGAGGTCTGCCGGACATCCGGCCAAGGCCCGGACAGCCGCGGCCAAGGCCCCGGCTAAACCCAAGCCCAAGCCGCGCCGCAAGACCGCAGCCAAGCGCCGGAGCTCTGCTCGGTCCGGCCCGCCGCGGGGCCTGTTCGGGCGGCTGTTCTGGGCAATCCGGCGGCTGATCGGCTGGATCCTCGGGCTGATCTTCGCCATCACCTGGCGCGGGATCGCGGTACTGTTGCTGATCCTCGCGGGGTCGGTGGCCTACCATTACTCCACCCTGCCGCCGGCGTTGCAGCTGACCGATGGGCGGGTGCGGGGGTCCGTGACGCTGCTGGACCGGGACGGAGATGTCTATGCCTGGCGCGGGGACCAGTTCGGCGGTGTGATCGACGCCAACACCGTGTCGCCGCATCTGAAAAACGCGATCATCGCCACGGAGGACCGGCGGTTCTACCAGCATTTCGGCATCAGCCCGCGCGGCATCGCCAGCGCGGTACGGATCAACCTGCGCGAGGGGCGCGGGCCGTTGTCGGGTCATGGCGGCTCCACTATCACGCAGCAGGTGGCCAAGCTGCTGTGCCTTGGGACGCCTTACAAGCCCGAGAGCGGCATGACCGAGGCGGAGTATGAGGCCGACTGCCGCCGGGGCGGGATCTGGCGCAAGGTCAAGGAAGTGCCCTATTCGCTGGCGCTTGAGGCGGCCTATACCAAGGATGAGATCCTGACGATCTATCTCAACCGGGCCTATCTGGGCGCTGGCGCGCGCGGGTTCGAGGCCGCGAGCCAGCGGTATTTCGGCAAGTCCGCGGCCGAAGTGGATCCGGCGGAGGCGGCGATGCTGGCGGGGCTTTTGGTGGCGCCGTCGCGCTTTGCGCCGACCAACGACCTGGAGCGGTCCCAGAGGCGCGCGGCCACGATCCTGCGGCTGATGGAGCAGGAGGGCTACCTGAGTGCGACAGATGCCGCGGTGGCCCGGGCCAATCCTGCCACCCTGTCGGAAGCAGCCGAGCGGCGCGCGGGCGGGTACTTCGCCGATTGGGTGATGGAGGAAGGGCCGAATTTCCTGACCTCGGAGACCACCGAGGACGTGATCATCCGCACCACCTTCGATCAGGATATCCAGGCGGCGGCGGAAGAGGCGCTGAAATACGTGTTCGAGACCAAGGTCAGCCCCGGCTCCAAGGCTCAGGCGGCAATCGTGGTGATGTCGGCGGACGGGGCGGTCCGGGCCATGGTGGGCGGGCGCAAGCTGCAGGTGTCCGGCGCGTTCAACCGGGCGACGCAGGCGCTGCGGCAGACCGGGTCGGCCTTCAAGCCCTTTGTCTATGCCGCAGCACTCGACCTGGGCTACAGACCGAACGACATGATCCTCGATGCGCCGCTGACCATCGATATCCCCGGTTCAGGCCCTTGGAGCCCGCGCAATTACACCAACAATTTCTACGGCGAGGTGACACTAACCGAGGCGCTGAAGAACTCGCTCAACACGCCCGCGGTGCGCCTGTCGGAGCAGGTCGGGCGGGAGAATGTGCGCAAGGTGGCCAGCGATTTCGGCATCGCGCGAGAGATGGCGCCGGGACCGGCGCTGGCGCTGGGGGCGTCGGAGAGCACGTTGCTGGAGATGACAGCGGCCTATGCCGGGATCCTGAACGGCGGCAGCAGCGTGGCGCCCTACGGGCTGACGGAGTTGCGGCTTCTGGGGGATTCCGAGCCGCTGATGGGCCAGGCGGGCGGGATCGGCGAACGGGTGGTCAGCCAGCGCGCGGCGCAGGAGCTGACCTTCATGATGTTCCAGGTGATCGAGACCGGCACCGGCGGGCGCGCCAAGCTGCCCGACGGACGGCAGGCGGCAGGCAAGACCGGCACCACCCAGGCCGCGCGGGATGCGTGGTTCGTGGGCTTCACCGCCGATTACGTGGCGGGGATCTGGATGGGCTATGACGATAACACGCCCCTGACGGGCGTGACCGGCGGCGGGCTGCCGGCGGAGATCTGGCGCGAAACCATGCGCCGGGTCCACGAGGGCGACCCGCAAAGACCCCTGCCCATGACCCTGCCGCCCCCCCGGGTGGAACCGGCGCCACAGATCGCCCGGCAAGAGCGGCCGCAGATTGAAGACCAGATCCGCAACGCCGCCGAACGGGTGCTGCGCGATGTGCTTGGTGGGTTGCTGGGGCGGAACTGAGCCGCGGCGCGCGGCAAGGCGCTTCGAAGCGCCTTGATCAAGCGCTTTGCAAAGCGCTTCTGACGCGATTTCCAAATCGCGTGTCCAAGCCCGTTCGAACGGGCTTGGTGTCCGATCGGCAGATCATTCAGGTCCCGGTGGGCGCGGCAACACCCCGACCGGATCAGGTTGTATTGCGCAACGCCTGGATCATCGCGTCGAGATTGCCCCCGTTGCGGTCCAGCAGCGCGCCGATCTCGGTCCGCTCCGTGATCGCGAGGTTCACGCCTTCGATGACGATGTTGAAGAACAGGTCGCGCCCCGAACGGTCGGACACCAGGAAAATCACTTCGAACGGGGCCTCGCCCCGCAGGAACGCGGTCGATTTCACCTCGAAGAAGCTGCGCACGGGACGTGCACTGTTCACCTCGATCCGGCCGCCGACGAACTCCTGGAAACGACGTCCGTATTTGCGCGAGATATAGGTCTTGAACGCGTCCGTGTAGGCACGCCGCTGGGCGTTGGAGGCCGAGCGCCATTCCACGCCGAGAACCGATTGCGCGATGATGTCCACATCCGCGTAGCGCTCGAAGATGCGTTCGAACTCGCGATAGAGGGCCGAGCCGGTCTTGCCCGAGTTGATCGCCGCGTCGATCTCGCCCACGAGCCGCCCGACAAGATCCTTGGCCTCGTTGGTGTTGAGGGCCTGGACGGGCCGTGGTCCGAGCAGTCCGGCAAAGGGCAGGCTCAGGGCGAAGGCACCCAGAGTGCGGAGCACGCGGCGGCGGGAAAGGTTACTCGACATAGGGGTCCTCGTAGGGATCGAAGTAAAGGTCGTCGGCAGGGGCGCCGCCCTCGATCAGGGCCACGGAGGGGTCTCCGCCGAAATCGTCGTAGGGATCGAGATAATCGTTTCCGGTCCCACTCCCAAGCCGGAAGCGCCGGTTCTGCAGGTAAAGAATGCGTGTAGAGGCGTAGCTGTCGATGCTGTTGTAGAGCAGGTCGTCCACGACCGATCCGAACTCCGCCCTGTCCTTGAGTTGCTCGACGGTGAAGAGCCCCGCGCGCACGGTGAGGGGTCGGGTGAAGGTGACAAGCTCGCCGATGGGATCGATCACGATGTCGACCGCCCGTCCGGACAGGTGCCGAGAGGTATGCGGCCCGAGCAGCGGGACCGACACGAAGGGCCCCTCGCCCACGCCCCAGACATACATGGTTTCGCCGAAGTCGGTGTCGAGCTCCTGCAGGCCCATGGCGGTGGCCGGATCGAGCAGACCGCCGAGCCCCATGGTCGTATTCACGAGGAATCTGAACATGTTGTGCAGCGCATTCTCTGCGCGCCCCTGCAGCACGTTGTTGAGGATCCGGGCGGGCTGCTCGAGGTTTCCGGTCGCGTTGCTGATGCCCTGCACCAGAGGGTCCGGAACCAGGGTGACATAGGCTTCGGACGCCTCGCGCAGGATCGCCTTGTCCAGCGCCTTGTTGAAATTGTGCACACCCCGGTTGGCAGGCTCGAACGGGTCGATCACCTCGTCCGGGCGGTTGGGCGAGGCACAGGCCCCGAGTGTGGTGATCACCGCAAGGCAGACAAGGGCGCGGGTCAGGGACTGAAACATGTGAATGGGATCCGGGGCAGATTACAACAAATGGCTTGAGACTCGGGCAGCGTCGTGACGTACATATGGAAACTACAGCATTTATAGAACCCACGTTAAACAAGTGGCGTTAAGAATCGGCGCAGCCTCGCCAGTTCGGCGCGCACAGACACATACGGAGACAGGGATCGCCATGGCGCCACGCACCTCCCCGAACGCGGGCAAGGGGCTCGAAGAACTGGGTGCGATCCGTCGCGCCAACATGCCGTTGTTCGCCTGGGTCTTCGTGTTCTCGATCTTCGTGAACGCCCTGATGCTGACCGGGCCACTCTACATGTTGCAGGTTTATGACCGGGTCCTGGGCAGCCAGTCGGAAGAGACCCTGCTGGCGCTGTCGGTACTGGTCGCATTTCTGTTTTTGATGATGGGGATCCTGGATTGGGCCCGCGGGCGTGTGTTGGCGCGGGCCGGGGCGCGCATGCAGGACACCCTAGACCAACGGGTGTTTTCGGCGTCGTTGCGCAAATCTTTGCGCCAGGGGCAGACCACGGCGTCGACCGGGTTGCGCGACCTGGAGTCGATGCAGCGACTGTTGTCTTCGCCGGCTCTTCTGGCGGTGTTCGACATTCCGTGGACGCCGCTCTTCGTGGCCGCGATCTTCATGTTTCACCCTTGGCTGGGCTATCTCGCCCTGGTGGGCGGGACATTCCTGATCCTGGTGACGGTGCTGAACCAATGGCTGACAAGTCGCCCGGTCAGCAAGGCGAACGAGGCCTCGGCCCGCGCCGAGATGATGTCGCAGCAACTGGCCGGGGGCGCGGAAACCGTCGAATCGCTCGGCATGCGCGGCGCGGCCTTCACACGCTGGAGCAAGGTGCGCGCGGAGTCCCTGTCGGAGACGCTGACATCCTCGGACCGGACCGGCGGCTTTTCCACCCTGACCAAGACATTCCGGCTGTTCCTGCAATCGGCGATGCTCGGGCTTGGCGCATATCTCGTCCTGCAGGGGCAATTGACCGCCGGGGCGATGATCGCAGGCTCGATCCTGATGGGCCGGGCCCTGGCGCCGATCGAGATGGCGATCGGACAATGGCCGCTGGTGCAGCGGGCGATGAAGGGACGGCGCGACCTGATCGAGTTGCTGGATGCCATCCCGCCCGACCCGGAGCGGACCCCCCTGCCCAAACCGAAGGCGCGGTTGGTGGTGGAGCAGCTGATCGTGGTGCCCCCGGGCGAAGCGCAAGCGGCCCTGCGGAGTGTGAGCTTCACGGTCTCGCCCGGGGAGGCGTGCGGGGTGATCGGGCAATCGGGCGCGGGCAAATCGACCCTGGCGCGGGCGCTGACCGGCATCTGGCCCGTGGCGGGCGGCAAGATCCGGCTCGATGGCGCGGCGCTGGACCAGTTCGGCCCGGATGTGCTGGGCACCCATATCGGCTACCTGCCGCAACAGGTTGTGCTCTTCGACGGCACCATTGCCGAGAACATCGCCCGGCTGGCCCCGCAGCCCGATGCCCAGGCGGTGGTGGATGCCGCCAAGCGTGCGGACGCCCACGAGATGATCCTGAAGCTGCCCAAGGGCTATGACACGATGTTGCTCGGCAGCCAGACCCGGCTTTCAGGCGGGCAGATGCAGCGGATCGGCCTGGCACGCGCACTCTACGGCGATCCGGTGCTGCTGGTGCTGGACGAGCCGAACTCGAACCTCGACAACTCCGGCAGCCAGGCCTTGAATGCGGCCGTGGCGCGGATGAAAAAGGATGGCAAGGCGGTGCTGATCATGGCCCACCGGCCCGCAGCGATCGAGCAATGCGATACGCTTCTGGTGCTGGAGGGCGGCTCGCGCAAGGCTTTCGGGCCACGGGACGAGGTGCTGAAATCCATGGTGTCGAACCACAAGGAAATCCTGAAGAAAGCCGCTGGAGGCGTGTCATGACCGGACCCGCGGCCAAGAAATTTCCCGCCCGGCGGCAGCTCTTGATCGGTGGGATTGCCCTCGCGATCCTGGTCGGCGGCTTCGGCAGCTGGTCGGTGATGGCCAATATCGCCGGCGCGATCATCGCCCCCGGTCAGATCGAGGTGGACCAGAACCGCCAGGTGGTCCAGCACCCTGATGGCGGCGTGGTCCAGCGCATCGCCGTGGACGAGGGCGATACGGTGGCGACCGGCGACCTGCTGATCCAGCTCGATCCGACGCTGTTGCAAACCGACCTCTCGATCGTCGAAGGACAATTGTTCGAACTGATGGCACGGCGGGCGCTGCTCGTGGCCGAGCGCGACGGTCAGGAGGAGGTGATCTTCGACGAGGAACTCCTGCTGGTTTCGGCGACCAGCCCGGAGGTCGCGGATGTCATGGACGGCCAGCGGCGCCTGTTCGAGGCGCGCAACACCTCCGTCGAGACCGAAACCGAACAGCTGACCCGGCGCCGGGCCCAGATCGGCAACCAGATCGAGGGGATCGAGGCCCAGCAGACCGCCCTGACCCAGCAACTCGACCTGATCGAGCAGGAACTTGCGGATCAGCAGAGCCTGCTCGACCGTGGCCTGGCCCAGGCCTCGCGGGTGCTGTCGCTGCAGCGGGAGCAGGCGCGGCTGTTGGGGTCGGTGGGCGAGTTGACCGCCTCCAAGGCTGAGTTCGAGGGGCGGCAGACCGAAATCGACATCGAAATACTGAAACTGTCGACCTCGCGCCGGGAGGAGGCGATTTCCCGGCTGCGCGACACGCAAGCCCAGGAATCGGAACTCAAGCAGCAGCGCCAGGCCTTACGCGAACGGCTCAGCCGTCTCGATATCCGCGCGCCACTCGGGGGGATCGTCTATGACCTGTCGGTTTTTGCCGAACGCTCGGTGATCCGCCCGGCGGAACCGGTGCTCTATATCGTGCCGCAGGACCGGCCCTTGATCATCACAAGCCGGGTCAATCCGATCAACGTGGACGAAGTCTATGTGGGCCAGGAGGTGAACCTGCGGTTTTCGGCCTTCGACCAGCGGCTGACACCGGAGTTGAAGGGCAAGGTCGTGAGCGTCTCGCCGGATGCCTTCGTGGACGAGGCGACCGGCGCATCCTTCTACCGGGTGGAAACCGCGCCGCAGGAAGGCGAGATGGAGAAGCTGGAAGGGCTCGACCTGATCCCCGGCATGCCGGTAGAAGCATTCATCCGCACCGCGGACCGCACGCCGATCGAGTATTTCGTCAAACCGCTGAGCGATTATTTCAACCGCGCCTTCCGGGAAGGCTGAGCGCGGGACAAGAGGGGGAACCATGTCTGGAAAATTCGAAACGCGCCTGGCCGAGCTTGGGGTGAGCTTGCCCGACGCGGCCGCGCCGGCGGCGAACTACGTGCCATTCGTGATCGTCGGGAACATGGTGCATGTCTCCGGGCAACTGCCCGCGGCCGACGGGAACATGGTGCTCGGCAAGCTGGGCGCGGACCTTGACGTCGACGCGGGCGCAGCCGCGGCCAAGCGTTGCGCGATCAATCTGCTGGCCCAAGTCAAGGTGGCCTGCGGCGGGGATCTCGACCGGCTGGAGCGGGTGGTGAAGCTGGTGGGCTTCGTCAACTCGACCCCCGATTTCGAAGATCAGCCCAAGGTGATCAATGGCGCGTCGGATTTCATGGTCGAGGCGCTCGGCGACACCGGACGCCATGCGCGCTCGGCGGTCAGTGCCGCGGCCCTGCCCTTCGGCGTGGCCGTCGAGATCGAGGGCCTGTTCCAGATCCGCCCATGACCCCGCCCCTGCCCCGGGCCTTCGTGACCCGGCCCCTGGCCCATCGCGGGCTCCACGACCCGACAACCGCGCGGATCGAGAACAGTCGTGCGGCCATAGAGGCGGCGATGCAGGCCGGCTACGGCATCGAGATCGACGTGCAATTGACCGCGGATGGCGCGGCGCTGGTCTTCCACGATGCCGAGCTTGACCGGCTGACGGGCGAGACCGGACCTGTGCGGGCGCGCTCCCTCGCGGCGCTGCAGGCGATCCGCCTGCGTGGGGCCGCAGATGGGCCACCGGAACTATCCGAAGTAATGGCCCATGTGGGTGGGCGCGTGCCGCTCCTGATCGAGCTGAAGGATCAGTCCGGCAGTCTTGGCCCCGAGAGCGAGGCGCTGGCCGCGGCGGTCGCGGGCGTGATCGGCGCGGCGACGGACAACATCGCGGTGATGTCGTTCAACCCACACACCGTCCAGCATCTCGCGCGGCTCCTGCCTTCGGTGCCGCGGGGTTTGACGACCATGGACTTCCGCACGGAAAACACGCTCAGCCCCGAACAACAGGTCCGGCTGAACGCCATCGCGACCTTCGACGCGGTCGGTGCGAGCTTCATCAGCCACGATCGTCGCAGCCTCGACATGGACGCGGTGACCCGGCTGCGGCACCGCGGTGTGCCTGTTCTGACCTGGACCATCACCAGCCCGGCGGAGGCGCGCGAGGCCCTGCAGGCTGCCGACAACATCACCTTCGAGGGGTTCCTGCCCCCGCGGCCCGTGCCGGAGGCTTGACCCGCGACGCGCCGGGGCCATTTGTGCAAGGCGACCTTGTGGAGCCTGCGATGATCCCCGACCCCCTGCCCGACCCGGACCGCGCGGCAGCGCGCGAGACCCAGATCGAGATTTCGGTCGTGGGGCGTCTGGACGAGATCGGGGCCGCGGACTGGGACGCCTGCGCCTGCCCGGAGGTCGCGGATGGCGGGCGTCCGGATGATCCTTTCACGACCTATCGGTTTCTGCATGCGCTGGAGGCGTCAGGCTCCATCGGGGCAGGGAGCGGCTGGGGCCCGCGTTACCTGGTGGCGCGCACGGAGGATCAGGTGATCGCGGTCGCACCGCTTTATGCCAAGTCCCACAGCCAGGGCGAGTTCATCTTCGATCACAACTGGGCCCATGCCTATGAGCGGGCAGGCGGGCGGTACTATCCCAAGCTGCAGATCGCGGTCCCTTTTACCCCGGCCACGGGGCGGCGGCTCCTGGTGCGACCAGGTTACGAGGGGATCGGGCAATCGGCACTCGTTCAGGGCGCGGTCCAGGTGGCCGCGGAGGCGGAAGTCAGCTCGCTGCACATTACCTTCTGCACCGAGGCGGAGGCCGAAGCCGGGGCCGCGATGGGGCTCATGCACCGGGTGTCGCAGCAGTTTCACTGGGTGAACCGGGGTTATGCGGATTTCGACGGGTTTCTTGCAGACCTGTCATCGCGCAAGCGCAAGAATATCCGCAAGGAGCGGCAGACGGCCCATGCGTTCGGCGGCGAGATCCAACAGATCACCCGCGACGATTTGCGGCCCGAACACTGGGACGCGTTCTGGGTGTTCTACCAGGACACGGGCGCGCGCAAATGGGGCACACCTTACCTCACGCGGCGTTTTTTCGACATCGCCCAGGAAACCCTGCGCGACGACATGATGCTGGTACTGGCCCATCGCGCGGGGCGGCCCGTGGCCGGGGCGCTGAACTTCGTCGGGCGCGATGCGCTTTACGGGCGCTACTGGGGCTGTGTCGAGGATCACCCCTGCCTGCATTTCGAGGCGTGCTATTACCAGGCGATCGAGTTCGCGATTGCCCATGGTCTCGGCACGGTGGAGGCCGGGGCGCAGGGCGCGCACAAGCTGGCGCGCGGCTACCTGCCGGCACAGACCCATTCGCTGCACTGGGTGCGCGACCAAGGGTTTGCCGAGGCGATCCAGCGTTATCTGGAGGCCGAGAAGGATGCCGTGGGCGAGGAAATCGAAGTGATGACGAGCTATGGCCCGTTCAAGAAAACACTGTCGGAGGATTGATGGCACAGAAACTGGATGACAGCACACGGGACGAGCACCTTGCGCCGTTGATGCGCGCGGGCTGGGAGATGGTCGAGGGGCGCGACGCGATCAAGAAGACCTTCGTGTTCGGCGACTTCACCGAGGCGTTCGCCTTCATGACCGGCACAGCCCTTTGGGCAGAGAAATGGGACCATCACCCGGAATGGAGCAACGTCTACAAGACCGTCGAAGTGACGCTGACCACCCATGACGTGGGCGGTTTGTCGGAGTTGGATATCAAGCTCGCCAGCAAGATGGACAACCTCGCCTAGGCCGCCATCGCGGCATGCGCGCCGCGGCCGATGACCAGCTGTGCTGCGACCGCGGCCTCATGGGCGCGCAACACGCGGCGGGCGCAGGGGCCGAAACCGGCATCAAGGTCTGCCAGCTGCGGGAAAAAGCCCAAGAGCTCGTCTCGCGCGGCATCGCCAAAGCCCGCGAGACCGGCCATGCCGGGATGAAAGCTCTCGCTCGGGATCCCCTCGGCATAGACGATCTCGTGCCGTGCAAATAGCAGGTGGATATAGGTCACGCGCGCGCGTGGCGCCTGTACCACGCTGTGGCCATTGACGAGGTGCAGGGCGGCGGCAAGGACCTCAGCCTCTTCGAAGAGGAGTAAGAGGCGGGGATCCGACAGCAGCATCCGATGCTGGGGGGATACGTAGAGCGGGCGGTCGGATCCGAGCGCGTCGGGCGAGAAGCGGATCGGCGCCAGGGCCTCGCTGCCCGGAAGGGTCCTGCGCCCGACCCAGAGCACGGGCTGCGCCCCGTGATCCCGCGTCTGCACAAGATCCCCGGGGCGCAAGGTTTCGACCGGCACGACTCCTTCGGGGGTCAGGATACGCGTTCCCGCGACGAAACAAGGGGCGGTGATCTGCTTGACAGGCACATCGGTGCTCTCCAGCACCCATTTGCAACCCGTAGACTTGGCATCCTGCAATTGGGTGCCATCGGTGGCCATGAAGACCTGCGACCCGTCTTCGAGGTAGAAGGTCACACCATAGACCCACTGCTCGCCTTCGCCGGAGTCGAAGCCGATCCAGTCGCCGAGATACGAGTCTGTGACTTCCAGGCCGTTGATCATGTCGCCGGGGCCGATATCGCCGTCCTCGTCCTTGTCGACGAGGGACATCTTCATGACGTTCAGCTCCGTGCCCTCGGCCAAATAGTAGGCGTCGTTCGGCCAGCCCAGGCTTGTATAGGTGTGATCTCCGTCAGACTTCGCCACGCAAGACGCCCCGGTTTGGTCATGCCATATGCATGTTCGGGGTTCGTTCTAGTCCGATTACCGTATCGTTCAGGTTAACGCCCCAAGAAAAGAGGCAGCGACATCAGCCGTTTTCGCGCAGCACGGCGCCGGCGAGGTAGAGCGAGCCACAGATCACGACACGCGCGCCGGGATCCTCGGCCGCGATTTGCGCCAGCGCCGCGGCGACATTTGCCGCTTGCAGGCTCGGCAGGCCGAGAGCTGCGGCATGGGCGGCGGTCTCGGCCGCGGTCAGGGTCGCAGCTTCCCCGGGGATGGAGACCGCATGCAGGGCCTTGGCCCGCGCTGCGAGAGGGCGCAGGAAGCCCGCCACGTCCTTGGTCTTGAGCATACCGCAGATCAAATAGGTCGGACGTTCCGGCAGTCCGGCGAGGGTCGCGGCCAGCGCCAAGCCTGCCGCCGGGTTGTGCCCGCCGTCGAGCCAGAGCTCGACCTCCGGCGCGAGCTCCACCAAGGGCCCATGGCGCAGCCGCTGCATCCGCGCGGGCCATTGAGCCTTGGTCAGCGCGGGCTCCGGATCGCCGGTGCCGAGCGCGCGCAGGGCGGCAAGCGCCATGCCTGCATTCTCGATCTGGTGGGGTCCCGGCAGGACCGGCAGGGGGAGGTCCAGAAGCCCGGTTTCGTCCTGGTAGACCAACCGTTCATGCTCCACGCTCACATGCCAGTGCTGCCCATGGGCGCGCAGTGGCGCGCCGACACGGGCGGCGCGATCCTCGATCACCTCCAGCGCGGCGTCCTGTTGTGGGCCGACCACGCAGGTCACGCCGCGTTTCAGGATGCCCGCCTTCTCGCCCGCGATCTCGGGCAGGGTGTCGCCCAAAAACTGCTGGTGATCGTAGGACACCGGCGTGATGACGCAGAGCGCGGGCGTGTCGATCACGTTGGTCGCATCGAGCCGCCCGCCGAGGCCGACCTCCAGCAGGGTCCAGTCGGCGGGCGTGCGGGCGAAGGCCAGAAGGGCCGCGACGGTCGTGATCTCGAAATAGGTGATGGGCGCGCCACCGTTGGCGGTCTCGCATTCCGCCAGAAGGGCGGCGAGATCCGGCTCGGAAATCAGCTCTCCGGCCAGGCGGATGCGCTCGTGAAACCGTGCGAGATGCGGCGAGGTATAAGCGTGACAGGTCTGCCCCGCCCCTTCCAGCCCCGCGCGGATCATCGCCAGCGTCGAGCCCTTGCCATTGGTGCCCGCGATATGGACCACGGGCGGCAAGCGTCGTTCAGGGTGATCGAGCGTCGCCAGCAGGCGCCAGACCCGGTCGAGGGTCAGGTCGATGATCTTGGGGTGAAGCGTCATCAGACGCTCCAGCAGCAGGTCGGAGCCGGGCGCGTTCACCGTGTCACGACCGTCCTGCGCCGGGTTTGTCCTGCGCAGGTGCGCTCGGGGCCGCCTTCTGGGGCTCCGGCGTCGCGGGCGCGGGATCGGGCGCCGGAAGGTCACCGACAATGGCCGGCCCGAGACCCAGCAGCATGCGGGTGATGCGGATCAACTCGTCGCGCAGTTTCATCCGGTGGGTCACCCGATCGAGCATCCCGTGATCCAGCAGGTATTCCGCGCGCTGGAAGCCCTCGGGCAGTTTCTCGCGGATCGTCTGCTCGATCACCCGGGGGCCCGCGAAGCAGATCAGCGCATTGGGCTCGGCGATTTGAACATCGCCCAGCATGGCATAGGATGCGGTCACCCCGCCCGTGGTCGGGTGGGTGAGAACGACGATGTAAGGCAGTCCCGCTTCCTTGAGCATCTGCACGGCCACGGTGGTGCGGGGCATCTGCATCAGGCTGAGAATGCCTTCCTGCATGCGCGCGCCACCCGCAGCCGAAAACAGGATCAACGGACGCTTCAGCGCCACCGCCCGTTCGGCCGCGGCGATGATCGCATTGCCCACATACATCCCCATGGAGCCGCCCATGAAGCTGAAATCCTGGGCCGCGGCGACGATGGGGGTGCGGCCGATCTCGCCTTCGGCTACCAGCATCGCCTCGGGCTCGCCCGTTGCTTTCACGGCGCTCTTCATCCGCTCGGGATACTTCTTCTGATCCTTGAACTGGAGCGGGTCGGCAATGGGTGCGGGCACCTTCACCTCGGAAAACACACCGCCGTCGAACAGCGCCTCGAAGCGCTGGCGCGGGGTGATCGCCATGTGGTGATCGCAGCTGATACAGACGAACAGGTTGTCCGACAGTTCCCGGTGAAACAGCATGGTGCCGCATTCAGGGCATTTGCGCCACAGGTTCTCCGGCACTTCCCGCCGCGAAAACAACGAGTTGATCGTGGGGCGGACGTAGTTGGAAATCCAGTTCATGGGCGCGATTGTCCTGGGGCTATGCCGATTGGGTTCGAGATAATCGCCGCGGCGCGGAAATGCAATCAGCGGGTCACGACCCAGCGGATCGCGAGATAGAAGAGAAGCGTCAGCGCCATGTCCTGCCACAGCAGCACGCTGATCTCGGCGGTGTCCGAAATCGCAAGCTCGGTGGTGTAGAGCGACAGGCCCGGGATCGTGCCCTGCACCGATACCCCGAGGATCGCCATGCAGTTATTGGCGAAATGCATCCCCCAGGCCGCGCCGATATTGCCGGTCAGCCGGGTCAGATCCGCCGCCATCAGCCCGAAGATCCCCGCCGCCAAGGCCACCTGCAAGGCCGTGTCGCCGGCCGTGGTCGGGTCGTAATGAGCCGCGCCGAAGAGAGCACTGGGCAGCAACATCCAGACCAGCGGGCTGGAGAACCGCGCCGCGAGTTGCTGTTGCAGGTAGCCGCGAAAGAGCATCTCTTCCGCGCCGGTCTGCAGCGCGATCATCAGCAGGGCCAGGGGCAGGAACGACACCCAGATGCCCAAAGGCAGGTTTGGCAGGATCTCCATGCCCGGCAGGAAGAGCAGCAGCGAAAGGCCCATGCCCGCCAGGGTGATCACGCTCGCACGACGGAAGTCGCGCGCCGTCTGCTCCCGCGCGCCGATCACGCTCCCGAGAGGCCGGCGGTGGACCAGCCGCAAGCAGGCCCAGAGGCCCAGCACGAGCCCACCAAAGGTCGCCAGCAGCAGGAGCGTCGCCGTGGGTCCGGCAGCGGTCTGCACCCGCAGCAGCCATTGGGCCGCGGCGCCCTCGCCGCCGATCAGCCCGATGGCACCGAAGATCCCCATGAGCGACGCGGCATAGATCCCGATCACCAGGACACATCCCAGCACGAGCCATCCCAGCCCCGCGCGGCGGCGTGCGGGCTCGGTGAAATGGTCGAACTCTGGGGTCCAAAGGGACCGGGAAAGGGACATCGGGCGTCTCCGGGGTTGCGCGCGCGGACGCTAGGGGCTGCGCGGGCAGAGGACAACCGCCATGTTCCGCGCGCCCCTGCGACCGCTTGTACCCGCGAAGCCGAGCGCGTATCAGATGAGCCAGTTGCCAGGAGATCCATGTCATGCTCAAGCGTTCGTTCGACAAGTCCAAGCTGCCCAGCCGTCACGTCACCGAAGGCCCTTCGCGCGCGCCGCATCGGTCCTATTACTATGCCATGGGCATGACCGAGGAAGAGATCCACCAGCCGCTGGTCGGGGTCGCCACATGCTGGAACGAGGCCGCGCCCTGCAACATCGCGCTCAGCCGCCAGGCCCAGGCGGTGAAGATGGGGGTCAAGCAGGCCTCCGGCACGCCACGAGAATTCACCACGATCACCGTGACCGACGGGATCGCCATGGGCCACGAGGGCATGCGGTCCTCGCTGGCCTCCCGCGAGGCGATTGCCGATACGGTCGAATTGACCATGCGCGGCCATTGCTATGACGCGATTGTGGGTCTGGCGGGCTGCGACAAGTCCCTGCCGGGGATGATGATGGCCATGGTGCGGCTCAACGTGCCGTCGGTTTTCATTTATGGCGGCTCGATCCTGCCGGGTCGGTTGAACGGCGAGGACGTGACGGTTCAGGACGTGTTCGAGGCCGTGGGCAAGCACCAGGCCGGGAACTACACCGATGCAGAGCTGGAAGTGCTGGAGCGGGTGGCTTGTCCGTCCGCAGGGGCCTGTGGCGGTCAGTTCACCGCCAATACCATGGCCTGCGTGTCCGAGGCGATCGGTCTGGCGCTGCCGAATTCCGCGGGCGCACCCGCGCCCTACGAGAGCCGCGACCAGTATGGCGAGGCGTCGGGCCGCGCGGTCATGGACCTGATCGAGAAAGGCATCCGCGCGCGGGACATCGTGACCCGGAAGTCGCTGGAGAATGCCGCGCGGATCGTGGCCTGCACCGGCGGGTCGACGAATGCCGGTCTGCACCTGCCTGCGATTGCCCATGAGGCCGGGATCGAATTCACCTTGCAGGATGTCTGCGACATCTTCCGAGACACGCCCTATTTCGTGGACCTCAAGCCGGGCGGCAAATACGTTGCCAAGGACATGTACGAAGCGGGCGGCGTGCCCGTGGTGATGCGCGAGCTGCGCCGCGCGGGCCTGATCCACGAGGATTGCATGACCGTGACCGGCTATTCCATCGGCGAGGAGCTCGACAAGGTCACGCTCGAAGCCGATGGCCGGGTGATCTATCCGGTCGACACGCCGCTCTCGACCACGGGCGGGGTTGTCGGTCTCGAGGGTAACCTGGCGCCCGAAGGTGCCATCGTGAAGATCGCGGGCATGAGCGACGACCAGTTGGTCTTCACCGGCCCGGCGCGCGTGTTCGAATGCGAAGAGGACGCCTTCGAGGCGGTTCAGAACCGCGCTTACGCGGAAGGCGACGTCTTCGTGATCCGCAACGAGGGTCCCGCAGGCGGTCCCGGCATGCGCGAGATGCTGGCCACCACGGCGGCGCTCTCGGGTCAGGGCATGGGCAAGAAGGTGGCGCTGATCACCGATGGCCGGTTCTCCGGGGCCACGCGCGGCTTCTGCGTCGGCCATGTGGGCCCCGAAGCGGCCCATGGCGGCCCCATCGCGATGCTCAAGGACGGCGACATGATCACCATCGACGCGCTGAAGGGCGAGCTGTCCGTCGCGCTGAGCGAGGATGAGCTTGCCGCGCGAAAAGATGCCTGGAGCGGCCCGCGGGAGACGATCTATGCCTCGGGTGCGTTGTGGAAATATGCGCAGCTGGTTGGCGGCGCACGCCTGGGGGCAGTCACCCATCCCGGAGCCAAGGATGAAAAACACATCTACGCCGATCTCTGAAATCGGGGGCCGCATGCTGGCGGGGCTTGCCCTGCTGGCGCTCGCGGGCTGCGCGGAGTTGGACGGGCTCGGACTGGCCGGCGGGCCGGTTCCGCCGGAGGCAACCGTCACCGTCTCGCGCAGCGCCGTGACGATCTCGGGCCCACGGGGGTTCTGCGTGGACCCATCCGCGACCAAGGATCGGGATGGGCAGGCCTTCGTGCTGCTGGGCAATTGCGCCGCGATCACCCGGTCGGGGGCGGCGCCTCAGCCGCGCATCCGCGCACTCCTGACCGCGGCGGTCCGGGAGACCCAGGCGATCGAAGTCGCCGAGCAAGCCCCTTTGCTGGAAGCCTTTCTGCGCTCCGACAACGGTCGGGCCATGCTGAGCCGGGAGAGCGATCCCGCAACCGTCGATATCCTGGAAAGCTTCCAGCAGGGCGATGTGCTCTATGTCCATGCCCGAGATGACAGCGAAGGCTATGCGCCTGGCATGTCCTCCGACCACTGGCGCGCGATCTTCGATCTGGACGGGCGCGTGGTCTCCGTGGCCGTGCTTGGCTTCGAGGCCAATCCCCTGTCGCGGGCAGAGGGCTTGCGCGCCGTGCGGGAGTTTGCCGCGCGAATCCAGAGGGATAATCCGGCGCTGTGACGCCGATACCCTTAACCGTATTTCAAAACGCTTGTTGCATGACGGATCGGGCGTAGGATTTCGCGGGCGTGTCACCTTCGAGCTGACAGTGCGCCCTCAAGGAAACAGGGAGACCGCAATGATGTTGCGCCGGTTGAACGCGTGGATGTCAGGCGGCGGCGAGCGGGCCGCCCCTCCGGAATGGCAGGACGTGATGGCGCCGCCCGCCGGGTGCGACCGCAGTGTCGAGGTGCAGCAGCGCGATGCCGCCCGCCGCGCCCGCGCCCGGGCCGATGCGGAGGCCCGCGAGGCCGAGGCCCGGTTGCGGCAGACCCAGCGCCCACGGCCCGACTTGCCCACGGGGGCTGTCTGGGCCCAGCGCCCGACGGCCTGGCACCAAGCGACGGAAGATCCGATCCGCATCGGCCCGGCCAACGGCACCCGGATCACACCGGACCTGACGCTGTTTCACGACTGCCCGAAGGCCGAAATGATCCTGCGCCAGTCCCTCGCACCGGCCAGCGCCCCCGCGCCCTTCGCGCTGATCCTCGACACCCTGCATTTCGAAGGCAGCTTCCTGTCCCTGGTGACCGGCCTGCCGGACAGCGAAGCCGCCGCGCTCAGCGACCGCGACGTTCTGCGGATCGAGTTGAGGCTGGAGGCTTCGGCGCCGACGAAGCTTTATGGTCGTCTGAACATGGAGCAGGGGCCGAACACCGCCCAGATGCTGTCGGAATTCTCTGCGCCCGAAAGTGGAACATGTCATGCCGCCTTCGATCTGGCCTATGGCGATTTGCGCGCGCAGCCGGTAGATCATGCGTGGATCGACCTGATCGTGGAGCGCCCGGCCATGTTGCGGCTGACCTTGCATGACGTCCTGCTGTCCCGATATCCGCGGGCGGAAATGTGACCGAGACCGCATCGGGCGCAGGCCCGACCCCGTTCGAACTTGTGAAGACCCGGTTTCAGGGCGGGCTGTGGGAAGGCCGTCTTACGGCACGTGCGCAGGTCGCCGGGGCGCCCGCCCTGCGGCTGATCCAGGACGGGACCGATCACCCGGCCCCGAGGGTCACGGCCGTGGCGGGCGCGCCCAACGCCTGGGACGTGAGGTTCGCCATCCCCGTCTCGGCCCTTGGCGAGGGGGTCAGCGTGTTCCTGGTAACCGATGCGGAAACGGGCGCCGTGCTGGCCCGTGTGCCCCTGCTCGCCGGGGAGGACCTGGCCGATGACCTGCGCGCGGAAGTCGCCCTGCTGCGCGCGGAGTTGGATCAGTTGCGCGGGGCTTTCCAGACCGCGATGCGGGCGCGACTGCCCAATGACTGACAGCCGCCCTCGGGCGCGGATCGACTGACGCAGCGTAGCGGATGACAAGCCGCGCGGGCGGCGGCAGTCTGCGCGCCACATCCAACGCCACCGGAGACACGCCATGACCGCCTATCCGAACCTGCTGCGCCCGTTGGAGCTTGGCCATACGACCCTGCGCAACCGGGTGTTGATGGGGTCCATGCATACCGGGCTGGAAGAGACGCGGGATTGGAACCGGGTGGCCGAGTTCTATGCCGCCCGGGCGCGGGGCGGCGCGGCGCTGATGGTCACTGGCGGCATGGCACCGAACCCGGAAGGCGGCGTGTTTCCGGGTGCCGCGGGGCTCTATACGCCGGAGGACATCGCCAATCATCGGGTGGTGACGGACCGGGTTCATGACGCGGACGGCAAGATCGCGATGCAGATCCTGCATGCGGGGCGATATGCCTACAGCCCCGATTGCGTTGCGCCCTCGGCGGTGAAATCCCCGATTTCGCCCTTCGCACCACGCGAACTGGACGAGGCTGGCATCGAAAAGCAGATCGCCGATATCGTCACTGCGGCCGCCCGGGCGCGCGAAGCCGGCTATGACGGGGTGGAGGTGATGGGATCTGAGGGATATTTCCTCAATCAGTTTCTCGTCACCCACACCAACCGGCGCGAGGACCGTTGGGGCGGGCCCTACGAGAACCGGATGCGCCTGCCGGTGGAAGTCGTCCGGAGGGTACGCGCGGCGGTGGGCGACGATTTCATCGTGATCTACCGGCTGAGCATGATCGACCTGATCCCGAACGGGTCCACCTGGGACGAGGTGGTGCAACTAGCCCACGCGATTGAGGGCGCGGGCGCGTCGATCCTGAACACCGGGATCGGCTGGCACGAGGCGCGGATCCCGACCATCGCCACTTCGGTGCCGCGCAAGGCGTTTGCCTGGGTGACGCGCAAGCTGATGGGCGAGGTCGGCATCCCCGTGATCACCTCGAATCGGATCAACACGCCGGAAATCGCGGAAGAGGTACTTGCCGAGGGTTGCGCCGACATGGTGTCGATGGCGCGACCCTTCCTCGCGGATCCGGATTTCGTGGCCAAGGCCGCAGCCGGGCGCGCGGCGACCATCGCGCCCTGCATCGCCTGCAACCAGGCCTGCCTCGATCATACGTTTTCCGGCAAGCTCAGTTCCTGCCTGGTGAACCCGCGCGCCTGCCACGAGACCGAGCTGCGCTATGAACCGACCGAGACCCCGCGCCGGATCGCCGTTGTGGGCGCCGGTCCCGGCGGGCTGTCGGCGGCCCTGGTCGCGGCGGAGCGGGGCCATGCGGTCACGCTTTTTGACCGGGCGGACCGGATCGGCGGACAGCTCAACATGGCGCGCCAGATCCCCGGCAAGGAGGAATTCCACGGCCTCGTGGACTGGTACGAGACCATGGTGGCCGAGCGCGGCATTGCCTTGCGCCTGAACACGGACGCCACACCCGAGACCGTCGCGGGCTTCGACGAGGTGATCGTCGCCACGGGTGTGCTGCCCCGTGACCCTGGCATCCCCGGGCAGGACGCCCCCAACGTGCTGTCCTATATCGACGTGTTGCGCCGCAAGGCACCGGTCGGAGACCGAGTGGCAATCGTCGGCGCCGGGGGCATCGGCTTCGACGTGGCGGAATACCTGGCCCATGAAGGCGAGAGCCCGACCGAGGTTCCCGAGCTTTGGCGCCGGGAGTGGGGCGTCGCGGACCCCGAGGACATTCGCGGCGGCCTCGCCGCCGAGGGGCCGCAACCCACTCCGAGCCCCCGACAGATCACCCTGCTGCAACGCAAGGCAGAGAAACTCGGCAAGCGACTGGGCAAGACCACGGGCTGGATCCACCGCGCCAGTTTGCAGATGAAGGGTGTCAGGATGCTCGGCGGGGTGCAGTACGAAGGGATCGGTCCGGAGGGACTGCGCATCCTGCGGGACGGAACCCCGGAAACCCTGGAGGTGGACACCATCGTGCTCTGCGCCGGGCAGGTGCCTGAACGCAGCCTCGCCGATGCACTGAGCGCGCGCGGTGTTCCAGTCCACGTGATCGGCGGCGCGGATGTGGCCTCCGAACTCGATGCGAAACGGGCCATCGACCAGGGCGCGAGGCTGGCGGCGGCACTCTGAATGGAACAGGAGCCTCTCCCGGCTCGTTGACCATATGTATGGACACGAGACGGGAGACCGACATGACCGAAATCACCAAGGCACGCATTCTCATCATCGCCACCCACGGCTTCGAGCAATCGGAACTGGAGGTGCCCCGGGACAAGCTGCGCGATGCCGGGGCACAGGTCCATGTGGCCAGCCCCGACGGCAACGAAATCAAGGGGTGGGACGGCGACGGCTGGGGCCGGATGGCCGAGGTCGACCTGCGGATCGAGGACGCGGACTCCACCCAATATGACGCGCTGGTGCTGCCCGGCGGGCAGATCAACCCGGACATCCTGCGCCTTGACCCGGCGGCTATTGCCCTGATCCAGGCGTTCCGCGACCGGGACCGGCCCGTTGCCGCGATTTGCCACGCGCCCTGGCTGCTGATCGAGGCGGGGCTGGTGGCCGGGCGCGAGGTGACCTCCTGGCCCTCCTTGCGCACGGATCTGGCCAATGCCGGGGCACAGGTGGTGGATGTGCCCGTGGCGCGCGACCGCGGGCTGATCACATCGCGAAATCCCGATGATTTCGACGCCTTCGTCGCAGCGATCATCGAAGAGGTAGAGAAGGGTCAGATTCGGGCTGACGCAGCCTGACCCGTTGATCTTCTGTTCGCCGGATTACTTTGAACCGGCGAACAAAACCCCTTTGCTTTCCCGATAATGTCCGCTGTTTGGCCCAATCCTGCCTGAATTGTCGCTGATACCTGACCAGTGTGTTGCCAGGTGTCAGGATAGTGAAATGGATCGACTTACGGAAATGGAAGCCTTCGCCACGGTGGTGGACCAGGGCGGGTTCACGGACGCGGCGCGCAAGATGGGGATCTCGAAATCCGCCGTGTCGAAGCATGTCTCTTCTCTGGAGGCCCGCCTCGGTGCGCGGCTTCTCAACCGGACCACCCGGCGCGTCAGCCCCACGGAAATCGGGCTGGCCTATTACGACCGGGCCCGGCATGTTCTGAACGACGCGGGCGAGGCGGATGCCATGGTCAATGCCATGCAATCGGAACCCAACGGTCTTCTGCGGATCTCGGTTGCCACGGATTTCGGAGTGAAGCACCTGTCGCCGGTCCTCGCCGGGTTCTTGCACCAGTTTCCCGAAATTCAGATCAACATGGTGCTGAACAACCGCTACGTGGAGCTGATCTCTGAAGGCTTCGACCTCGCCCTGCGGGTGGGCGATCTGGAGGACAGCACCTTGCGCGCGCGCAAGCTGGCCACCACGTCGAAGCGGATGATCGCGGCACCCAGCTATCTTGAGAAATTCGGACATCCCAAGCGGATCGACGATCTGAGCGATCACAAGCTGTTGCATTACTCGAACCAGTCATCGGGGAACCTGTGGAAGATCACAGCACCATCCGGCGAAAAACGGCAGGTGCGGACTGGGGGATGGTTGACGGTCAATGACGGGCAATCCCTGCTGAACGCGGCCAAAACCGGGCTGGGGATCGCATATCTTCCGAGTTTCCTGTTCGAAGACGCCTTGGGTCGTGGCGATGTGGTCGAGGTGCTGCCCGACCTGCCCTATGACGATCTGGGCATCTATGCGGTCTATCCGCCGGGCCGGTTCACCCAGCCCAAGGTCCGAGCCTTCATCGACTTCCTCGTGCGCGAATTCTCGGCTGAAAAACAGGCGATGTCGGCCTGAGCGCGGCTCAGGGTTGGGTCAGCACCGCCTCGACCCGCCGGTTGGCGCGCCGACCTTCCTCGGTCCGGTTGGTGGCGCGCGGGGCGAGGTATCCGACCCCTTCGGCCCGCAATCGCTCCGACGCGACGCCGTAGTCCGCTACCAACCGGTCGCGCACAGCCTCGGCCCGCCGCATGGACAGGGCCAGATTCGCGTCAATGGAGCCCTCGGCATCGGTATGGCCGACCAAGGCGATCACCAGATCCGGGTTTTCGGTCAGAAACCCTGCCAGCGCGGTCAGGGACGGGTATTGCCCGTTTTCCAGCGTGGCATTGCCCGTGGCAAAACGCAGATCCTCCAACACCACGCGACCCTGGGACAGAAGCAGGTCGGCCAGCGGGCGCGCGATGTCTCCGGACCGGGCCAGGGCGGCCCCCGGGACTTGTGCGTCCGGGGTCGTGTCCAGATCGAGCGCGATCTCCGCCGGGGTGATCTCGGTCAGTTGCACATAGCCCAGGCTTCGAGTTTCGCTGACCAGGATTACTGCGTAATGGCCGGTGCCACTATTCCGCGCGCTCAGGTAGCCGTAGCGCCCGAGATCGACCATCATCTGCGGAGGGCCGACATCCTCCACCGCGAAGCGGAAATCGTAGCCGCCGCAGCCACGCGCCGTACAATCCAGCAGCACTTCGTACCCGGCCTCTTCCAACTGCGCGCGAAGGCTCGCCAACAAAACAGCGAGCGTTTGAGGCGGCGACAGGTGCCAGACCCGGTGGCGCAGCGTGCCCTCGACCTGCCGCAACGGAACGGTGCCCGCCTTGGCCGGACCCGTGGGCAAGGCGTAGCGGGCCGCCGGGACGCTGGCGTCATGGGCCTGCATCGCGCCATCCGGCAAGGCCAGCTCCAGCGCATGGGCGCTTCCGGCAAGCCAGGCCAGGGCGAGCCCGGCCCAGAGCTTCACCGATGGGCCCCGTGGTATTCCGGGTTCGGGCGCATATCGACGCCGGAGGCCAGGCGATTGGTCATGTTGAAAAACCCGGTTACGGCAGAGATGTCCCAGATGTCCCGATCGGTGAACCCATGCTCCCGGAGCCGGGCACGGTCAGTCTCGGTCACCTTGGCGCTGGCCTCGGTCAGGGCCACGGCATAGTCGAGCATCGCCATGGTCCGTGGCGACAGGTTGGCGACGCGGTAGTTCATCACCATCTGCTCGCCCAGTTCGGGGTTCCCCGACAGCTCCCGCACCGCCGCGCCGTGGGCCACCTGGCAGTAATAGCAGCGGTTGACCGACGAGACGACGACCGCGATCAGTTCACGCTCCAGCTTGGTCAGGCCCGACTCCGCCAGCATCAGGTCGTTATAGAGAGCGGCGAAAGTGTTGAGCTTGTCGATATCGAAGGCATAGGCGCGCAGGACATTGGGCACGAGACCAAGCTTCTCTTCGCAGATCGCGAAATACTTGGCGGTCTCGGGGGGCAACGGATCCACCTGCGGCAGGTTGAGCGCGGTCACAAGGTCAGGTGTATCGGTCACGGCGTCTCCGTCCAGTTGGGGTCTCGGCGATAGTGGTAGTGTTCCACAGGGACCATCCCGAGGGAAGTGAAGACACCTTGCGAGGCGGCGTTGTCGGCCACGGTCAGGATGGCAAAACGCGTGGCATCGTGCCGGCGTGCCCAATCCGCGCCGCCGCGTGCCATGTTGCGGGCGGTGCCCAAACGACGGAGGGCGGGGGCGACCTCCACCGCATGCATCACGGCGATGCCGGCATGGATGGCGACGAAGGCGCAGCCCGCAGCACGGTCCTTCACGCGCCCCAGGATCGCGGTTTTCGGATCGCAGGACCCGGCCATGATCGCCAGACGCTCGGGGCCGATGCCGCCCTCAGCCCAGATCTCCTGCATGATCTGCAGCGGGGGCCAGATGGGAAAGGCGCTGACCGGGGGCGGGCCGTCCCGGGCCACGGTGTCGATGGGGGCCTCCATCACGATGACCGGGTCGTTGACCTCGTATCCCGCGGCCTCCAGCGCCGAATCGAACGCACGCTGGGCGCCGCGCACCATGAAGAGCGGGCGCTGGCCGAGTGCGCGCATGGCCTGGGCGGCGGCGGCGATCTCGGCGGGCTTGGGCACCTGGTCGGTGGTGGCGGCCGAGACCCGCTGGCCCCCGCCCTGCCCTTCGCGCAGGGTGAAGGGGCCCACCCGATGCAGCCGGGGTGCCGCCCAAGTGGCGTCAATCGCGTCCCAGATCCCGCTCATGCAGCATCCGGAAAGGTCACCCGCAGCGCCGCGACCGCCTTGGCAAGCGCGGACGCATCCGTCCCGCGCACCACGACATTCGCGCCGAAGACGCCATCCTTGATAAACGGGTACGACCCGAAGGAGAGGTCGGGGAACTCCGCCGCGAGCGCGCCAAGTGGCCCTGCAATCTCGCCCTCGGGACGGATCACGCGCAGGCTTTCGGACAGGACCGGCGCGCCGCCTGTCAGCGTGGGCAGGATCGAGGCGACCATGGCGCGGAAGACCGACGGCACCCCGGCCATCACGTGCACATTGCCCAGGGTGAAGCCGGGCGCAGCACTGACCGGGTTGTCGATCAGGGTCGCGCCCTCGGGGATACGCGCCATCCGCAACCGCGCCGCGTTCAGCTCGGTCCCGGATTTGGCGTAATGCGCGGCCAGCAGCGCACGGGCATCCTCGCGCACGTCTATGGGCGCATCGAAGGCGGCTGCCACCGCGTCGGCGGTGATATCGTCATGGGTCGGCCCGATCCCGCCGGACGTGAACACATGGGTGTATCGCCTGCTCAGCTCCCGCACGGTGGCGGTGATGGTCGCGGCCTCGTCCGAGATCACCCGCGCCTCGGTCAGCGGGATGCCCTTGGCCGTCAGCTCCCCGGCCAGATGATGCATGTTCTTGTCCTGGGTGCGCCCGGACAGGATTTCGTCGCCGATGACGATCATCGCTGCTGTCGGTGTTGCCATGGCCTTACGTCCCTTGCCCTGCCCTTTGACCGGGTATAGGTCCGCGCCATGCGCTTTCAAACCCCTCTTGTGCCCGCCCGGCTGGTCCGGCGATACAACCGCTTTCTCAGTGACGCAGTGTTGGAGGACACCGGCGAAGAGGTCCGCGCCCATTGCCCCAATCCCGGCGCCATGCTGGGCCTGAAGGACGCGGGGCAGCGGATCTGGCTGGAGCCGAATGACGATCCGAAGAAGAAGCTGCGTTATGGCTGGCGGCTGGTGGAACTGGCAGACGGGCACATGGCGGGGATCGACACCTCGGTGCCCAACAAGGTGGTGGGCGAGGCGCTGGCGGCGCGCGCGATCACCGAGTTGGCCGCCTACGGCACCATCCGGGCGGAGGTGAAATACGGCACCAACTCGCGCGTGGATTTCCTTGCGACCGAGCCGGGTCTTCCGGACACCTATGTGGAGGTCAAGAACGTCCATCTGCGCCGCGCAGAGGATTGGGCCGAGTTTCCCGACAGTGTGACCACCCGCGGCGCCAAGCATCTTGCCGAGCTTGCCCGCATGGTCGAAGCCGGGCACCGAGCGGTTATGCTCTACCTCGTGCAGCGCACGGATTGCACACGGCTACGCCTGGCGCCGGACCTGGACCCAAGCTATGCCCGCGCGTTCGACGCGGCCCGCGCGACTGGGGTCGAGATGCTGTGCTACGGCACGCTTATCGACACGGGCGGTGTAACGCTGGGGCGGGCATTGCCGGTCGATCCGGCGGCGCAAGCGCCGCAGAACGAGGACTAGAAGCCCGCTGCGAAAGCCCTTATCTTACCGGGTGATGGAGACTTCAGTGAACGAACAGCCGCGCACGACCCTGACCAAGGATGGTATCCGCCTCTATGAGCGCGCGGATTTCGCAGGCATGCATACCGCGGGGAAACTGGCCGCACAGATCCTCGACGATATCGCGCCGCATGTGGTGCCCGGCGTGACCACCGGAGAGCTCGACCGGATCATCACAGAGCAGGTGGAGGCCGCCGGCGCAACCTCGGCCACCATCGGCTACAAGGGGTATCAGCACGGCTCGTGCATCTCGATCAACCACGTGGTCTGCCACGGCATCCCCGGAGAGAAGAAGCTCAAGGATGGCGACATCCTGAACATCGACGTGACAGTGATCGTGGATGGCTGGTTCGGGGATACCTCGCGCATGTACGTGGCCGGCAAGTTGAACCGCCGCGCCGAGCGTCTGATCGAGGTCACCCATGACGCGCTGATGGAGGGGATCAAGGCCGTGCGCCCCGGCAATACCTTCGGTGACATCGGCAACGCGATCCAGACCTTCGTGGAAAGCCACCGGATGTCCGTCGTGCGCGATTTCTGCGGCCACGGGCTGGGCCGGGTGTTCCATGCGCCGCCGAATGTCCTGCATTACGGACGCAAGGGGACGGGCCCTGTCCTTGAAGAGGGCATGTTCTTCACCATCGAGCCCATGGTCAACCTCGGTCGGCCCGAGACCAAGGTGCTCGCCGATGACTGGACCGCCGTGACGCGCGACAAGAGCCTCAGCGCGCAGTTCGAGCATTCCATCGGGGTGACCGCCGACGGGTGCGAGATCTTCACCCTGTCCCCGGGCGGCCTGTTCCACCCGACCTACAAAGCTTGATCGCCAGCGCTCCGCAGGTTTGCGCAAACCCGTGAGCATGACCGCGGGGCTTGCCGTGCTGGAGTGTTCATTCTTGGCGTCGGTGAGAAGGTCACCGCGGCACCGGGCATTCGTAACTCCCAAAGACCCTTGCACGCCGCAATCATCACGACGCCGCCAGGGTCTTCCACCTACCAAACTTCGCTATCCGGCCTGCTCGAAAATGACCCTGTTGTTGGGATCGGCGGGGAAGCCGAGGCGTTGGAGTTCGGCACGGATCCTCTCATAACAGGGCATTTCGCCCGCACAGACCTGAAACAAAGTCCAGGCAACCGAGACCTTTTCGGGCGAAGTCCGCGCCCGACTGATCAAACGTCCGTCCCTCGGTGTGCTTCCCAGGGCAGCAAGACTCAAGGACGCGATCACATCCGAGAAAAGGCAGGTATTTCGAGGGGGGTGCTCCTCAGAAAAGTCGCGAGGCTTCCTGCACCCCATTCGACCGCGCCTTTTCGGTTTACGCTGTTTTCGACCGCAGATTTCGGTTCGAGGGCAGACTGCAGCCTTTTGGAAGGTGACAACCCGTGATTGAGGCGCCAACGGGTCCGACCGCTGGCAAGTCTCTCCTCCGACGATCACCCGGGACACCACCACCGCACATGGCAAGCGAATCCTCCAAACGCGCGACATAGATCTCGTACTGGCTCAGACAGTTTCCCCGAGCTTTTGACAACATGGCCAATTGGTTGCGATGTCGTGCCACGGCAAGTGCTTGCGAGCCAGTTGCAACAGGGGCGTTTTACACCTAGCTGAACGTCAGTGCAGCGCGTATGTCAGCACCGACCTGTTCTTAACCGATCCAGGAGGCCCCTGCGATGACCTTCCTCTCAAAGACCGCGGCACTGACCATGCTGGCCGTGTCGGCCACATCCCTGCCCAGCCTTGCGCAGGAGGTCACGCTCCGCTTCCAGCACTTCGTCTCGCCTCTCAGCGCGAATCCCACCTATTTCATGGAACCCTGGGCGCGGAAGATCGAGGCCGACAGCAACGGTCGGATCAAGGTGGAACTCTACCCGTTCATGCAACTCGGCGGCAAAGCCCCGAACATGTACGACCTAATCCGCGATGGCGCGGTGGATGGCGGTTGGGTGATCCCCGGCTACCAGCCCGGCCGCTTCCCCGAGGCCGAGGCGCTGGAACTGCCCTTCATGACGACCAAGACGGGGGAGGACGCCTCCAAGGCGGCCTGGGTCTATACCCAGAAGCACCTGATGGACGATTTCGCCGACGTGAAAGTGATCGCCGCCCACATGCACGGGCGTGGCCTCGTGCACAAGAAAGGCCCCGCGATTGCGGAACTGAGCGATTTCGAGGGCCTGAAGCTGCGCGGACCGTCTCGTCCAGCGACCCTGCTGCTGCGCGAGATGGGCGCAACCCCGGTCGGCATGGCCGTGCCCGCATTCCCCGAGGCGTTGTCCCGCGGCGTGGTCGATGGTGGCGTGATCACATGGGAAATGTCGCCCTCCCTCAAGCTCGACGAGCTGACCGACAGCCATACAGACGTGGCGGGCGACAAGAGCCTCTACAACCTTTTCTTCCTCTGGGCGATGAACAAGGCGAAGTATGACAGCCTGCCTGACGACCTGAAGGCCGTGATCGACGCCAATTCCGGTTTCGCCGCCTCGGCCTGGGCTGGGCGCGCCCATGACACCGGAGACGCCGAAGGTAAGCAGGCCATGGCCGATGCCGGCAACGAGATCGCCACCATGTCCGAGGAGTTGACCGCCGAGATCGTCACTCTCGGCGAGGCCGTAACCGAAACCTGGATCGCTGAGATGACCGACAAGGGGCTTGATGGTGCAGGGCTCGTTGCTGATGCGCGCGCGGCTGTGCAAGTGACCCGTTCCGACAACCAACCGCTCAACTAAGCCAAGCGCGTATTCCGCAGGCCCGATCGTGCAGGGCCTGCATTACAGGGTTAGGTCCGGAAGTATCCCTGGGGAGCACGGGGCTGGCCCCTGCTCCGCCATGATCAAGCCTGCCCTCGGTTCACTCCCGGTCCCGAGCCGCCCAGTCTTCCCAAAGCCGCAGGAGAACGGGGCGCCCGCCATAACTGCTCAGGCAGTCGCCGATCAGAACGGGCCCGGGCCGTGGCGGTCGCGGGACTTGGCGCACCGCCTTCTCGGAAACGGCTACGCGCGCATCGAAAACGGAACTGTCAGACATCGCGTGCCTCCAACACGGTCACATGGGTGCCACCATAGCGCCGCTGGTCGCGTAGATCAAAACCCGGCAGCGGGTCTTGGGGCGCACCCTCTTCCCAGACAATCAAGGCCCCCGGTGCGATCCAGTCCCGCTGCGCAAGCGCGCGCACGCCGAGCCCCTGACCGTAAGGCGGGTCGAGAAACACGAGAGCGAACGGCGCCACTTCCGGCGGACCAAGCTTGCAGGCATCGCTTCGCCGCACGCGGGTCTCTGCCGCCACTCCGAGGCTCCGGATGTTGTCGGCCAGCAGTCGCTGGGCCACGCGGCCCGTTTCCACGAAGGTGACATGAGCCGCGCCGCGCGACAGCGCCTCCAGCCCGAGCGCTCCGGTGCCAGCGAACAGGTCCAGCACCCGGGCGCCGGTGATCGGGTCGCCGTACGCGCCCGACGTCAGGGATGAAAACAGCGCCTCGCGCACCCGGTCCGGTGTCGGGCGCAGATGTGCCGCCGCATCGCCCTTGCCCAGGCTCGCAAGCTTGCGCCCTCCGAACCGACCGGCGATGATCCTCATGCCCGCATCAGATCCTTGAGCTCGGTCGCCGGGTCTGCGACCAGCGTCGCGTCCGGGCTCTTGCCCCCATCAATCAACCGCTTGCCGACCATGTAGGCCCGCGGCGCGTTCATCGCATCCACCGCCAGCAGGGTGTTACCCGCGTAATACCAATGCGAGATCGCACCAGCGTCATCGCGTACAACCACCCGGTCATAGCCCGTGTTCAATCCGGCAATCTGCAACTTCACATCGTACTGATCCGACCAGAACCACGGCTTCGGAACATAGGGCGTCTCTGCCCCCAGCATGTTGGCCGCCACCGCTTCGGCCTGGTCGATGGCGTTCTGCACCGATTCCAGCCGGATGCGCGCCCCGCGATGGGGCAGAGAGGCACAGTCGCCAGCGGCCCAGACCCCGGGTGCCGATGTCCGGCCTAGGGCGTCCACGGCGATCCCGTTGTCGAGGGCGACGCCCGCCGCCGCGGCCAGATCCGTGGCAGGTGCGATCCCGACGCCCACGATCACCAGATCCAGCGCCAATTCGCTCCCGTCGCTGAGCCGCGCGCCCGTCACTGCGCCCTCTCCTGTGAGCCTGTCGAGCCCCACGCCCTCGCGCAGATCGACACCATGATCCGCGTGGAGCTTGCGGAAGAACGCAGAGGTCTCGGGCGCCGCGACCCGCTGGAGGATCCGGTCGGCCATCTCCACCAGCGTGACCCGAAGGCCAAGCTTGGACGCCACTGCCGCGGCCTCCAGCCCGATATAACCGCCCCCCACGATCAACACATGTTTGCCCGCGCTCATCTGCGGCGCCATCGCGTCCACATCCGCCAAGGTGCGTACCGTGAACACGCCGTCCAGCGTCCCGCCGATGGAGGCGGGCAACCGGCGTGGCACAGACCCGGTGGTGAAGGCCAGCTGGTCGTAGGACAACCTCTCATCCCCCAGAAACACCTCGCACGCCCCGGTATCGACGGCCTTAACCGGCGTGCCCAGCTTTAGGGTTATGCCATTCTCTGCGTAGTACCGCGCAGGCCGCAGATAGAGCCGCTCCTCCGCCATATCCCCCAGAAGATACCCCTTGGAGAGCGGCGGGCGCTGATAGGGCGGCACGGGCTCTTCTCCGACCAAGGTGACCGCACCCTGATGGCCCAGCACCCGCAGCTTCGCCACGAGGGACGCGCCTGCCTGCCCGGCGCCGATGACAACAATGTGGGACATGGGGAGTTCCGTTTTCGCTCTGGTGTCCGGGTTGTACAAGGCTATATGGCGGACGTGAAGAAACGCAACGCGGAGGGAGACAAGCGATGCAAGTGGGTGACAAACTACCCGAGGCCGATCTGATCAAGCTGGGCGCTGATGGACCGGAAACCGTGTCGGTGTCGAGCCTGACGGCAGGACGCAAGGTGATCCTGTTCGCGGTGCCGGGGGCCTATACACCGACCTGCCACTCGGCCCATGTACCGAGCTTCGTGCGCACCAAGGACGCGTTCGCCGCAAAGGGCGTGGACGAGATCATCTGTGTGTCGGTCAACGATCCCTTCGTCATGAAGGCCTGGGGCGAGGCGACCGGGGCCGCAGATGCGGGCATCACCATGCTGGGCGATCCCGGCAGCGAGTTTACCAAGGCGATCGGCATGGATTTCGACGCCCCGCCAGCGGGGCTTCATGCCCGCTCCAAGCGCTATGCGCTCTATGCCGAGGACGGTGTGGTCAAAGTGCTCCATGCCGAGGAAAACCCGGGCGTTTGCGAGACCTCCGGCGGCGAGGCAATGCTCGACGCGATCTGACACGCCGGACGGGGCCGGGCGCAGTGCACGGCGCAGCCCCCCGGCCCCGTCCAGCTCAGTCCGTGCGACCCCAGTCGGCATCCTGCATCTCACGAAGACGCGACGCCGTACGCTCGAATTCGAACGTGCCTTCGCCCTCGATGTAGAGCATCTCCGGCGCAGCCGCGGCCGAGCAGATCAATTGCACCTTCGCCTCGTAGAGCGCATCGATCAGGGTGACGAAGCGCTTGGCCTCGTTGAAGTTCGACCGGCCAAGCTGTGGAATGTCGTCGATCATCAACACCCGCACCGCACCCGCCAGCGCAAGGTAGTCCCCGGCGCCCAGCGGCTGACCGCACAGCTCCCAGAACCGCATCCGCGCAACCCCGTTGTGATAGCGCGGGATCTCCACCGCGCGCCCCTTCACGGTCAGGGTCAGGGGGTGGTTCTCGCCGCCGGTCAGATCCTCCCAGATCGCGTCCAGCTTTTCCCGCGCCTCCGCGCCCCTCAGCGCGAAATAGCGCTGCGCGCCGGTGAGACGGTTCTGCCGGTAGTCGGTCTCCGAGACCAGCTCGTGAACGATAAGCCGCTCCTTGATCGTCTCGATAAATGGCAGGAACAGGTCGCGGTTCAGCCCGTTCTTGTAAAGGTCATCGGGTACCCGGTTCGACGTGGTCACGATCACCACCCCATCCGCAAAGAGCAGATCGAACAGACGCCCCACCAGCATGGCATCGGTGATGTCGGTGATCTGCATCTCGTCGAAACACAACAGCCGCGTGGTCCGCGCCACATCCGCGGCCACCGGCGCCAAAGCATCCTCGACCCCGGTCTGGCGGGCGGCATGCAGGGCGGCATGCATTTCCTGCATGAACGCATGGAAATGCACCCGGCGTTTTTCGGCTATCGGGGCCGCCGCAAAGAACAAGTCCATCAGCATGGATTTGCCGCGCCCCACCCCGCCCCAGAGATACGCCCCGCGCTTGCCCTCAGGCGCCTGCGGCTTGGCAAAGCGTTTCAGAAAGGAGCGTTTGGGCACAGGAGCTGCCAAGGCCGCGCCGACCTCTTCGAGCACGTGCAGCGCGGCCACTTGTGCGGCGTCGGCGGTGATCTCTCCGTCCGCGACAAGGGCATGGTAGCGCGCGATCAGGTCGGTCATCTGTCTCTCTCGGGGCCTTTGGCGTGGGCTGACGGTTAAGCGATCCTGATGCGAAGGGCCAGAATTATTGATTTGCCCGCGCCGCATCCTCGGCGCAACGTGGCGCCATGGAACACCGCGCCCCCCTCGTCACCCCGGTCCTTCTGGCCGGGTGCGTCATCATCCTCGTGAGCTTCGCGATCCGGTCCGCCTTCGGGGTGTTCCAGATCCCGATACAGGAGGAGTTCGGCTGGCTGCGGGCGGAATTTTCGCTCGCCATTGCAATCCAGAACCTCGCCTGGGGGATCGGCGCCCCGCTCTTCGGCGCCATCGCCGAACGGTTCACCGACCGCAAGGCCATCATGCTGGGCATCGCGCTTTACACTGTCGGGCTCCTGCTGAGCGCGGTGGCGACCACACCGATGCAGCACAACCTGCTGGAGATGCTTGTAGGCTTCGGCATCGCGGGGACCGGGATGGGGCTGATCCTGGCTATCGTCGGGCGGGCAAGCTCGGACGAGAATCGGTCCATGGCGCTCGCCATCGCGACCGCGGCGGCCTCCGGCGGGCAGATCTTCGGCCCCCCCGTGGCCGAGGCGCTCCTAAGCATCGTATCGCTGCAAGCGGTGTTCGTGATCTTCGCGCTCGCGGTGCTCTCGACGCTGTTGGTCCTGCCGGCCTTGAAGGCGAGACCCGGCGCGACGCCGACCCTGTCCGAATCCATGGGCCCCGCCGTCGCCCGCGCCTTGAAGGACCCGAATTTCACCCTGATCTTTCTTGGATTCTTTTCATGCGGCTATCAGCTCGGCTTCATCACCGCGCATTTCCCGGCCTTCGTGACCGAGCTTTGCGGGCCGATCTCCCCCGGCGGCATGCTTGCCGGGCTTGGGATCACCACGAATTCGGCCCTTGGCGCCATCGCTATCTCGCTGATCGGTGTCGCCAATATCGCGGGCGTTCTCGCGGCGGGCTGGGCGGGCAAGCGGTACCGCAAGAAATCCCTCTTGGCGGGCATCTACCTTGCGCGCACCCTGGTGGCTGCGGCGTTCATCATGGTGCCCATCACGCCCGAAACCGTGATCCTGTTCTCCCTCGGCATGGGCGCGCTGTGGCTTGCCACGGTGCCGCTGACCTCCGGGCTGGTCGCCCATCTCTACGGGGTCAGATACATGGGCACGCTTTACGGGGTCGTGTTCCTGAGCCACCAGATCGGCAGCTTCACGGGCGTCTGGCTGGGCGGCAGGCTCCATGACCTTTACGGCGACTATACGCTGGTCTGGTGGGTTGGTGTCGGCGTCGGGCTGTTCTCGGCGCTCGTCCATTTGCCAATCAAGGAACGGCCCGCGAGCCCGCTGCCCGCCTGACGCCTTTTCCTCAAGGACCTTATAGCCTGGTGGTCAACGCGCGTAGCGCCCGAGGCGCGCACGCTCCGTGACGCAAGAGGTCCACTGCCCTCATCCAGCAGTCTTCGCTGCGCGGATCGCGCGCTCCAGCGCATCGAGAAACCGCGAGCGGTCGGCCTTGGAAAAGGCGCGTCCACCGCCCTGCCGAAACGGGTCAGCCGCCCGCAGATCGGACATCAGATCCCGGGTCGCCAGCACATTGCCGATATTGGCCCGGGTCAGGCGCTCGCCATTATGCTTGAGCACCTCTGCCCCGGCCTCCACGCATTTCGCGGCCAAGGGAATGTCGCCGGTCACCACCACATCGCCAGGCTCCGCACGCTCGGCGATCCACATATCCGCAAGGTCCGGCCCGTCCGGCACGAAGACCATCTCGACCAGCGGGTTCTGCGACGGGCGCAACCCCCCATTGGAGACCACGAACATCTTCACCCCGTGCCGGGTGGCAACCCTTTCCGCCTCGACCTTCACCGGGCAGGCATCCGCGTCGATATAGAGCGCCATCAGCCCATAGGCCCCACCCAGGCAATCACCGCCGACAGGGTCAGGATGCTCAGGGCCGTGGACACGAGGATCGTCGCCGACACCCGGGCTGGCGCGACCCCGTAATGCTGGGCCAGGATATAGACATTCCCGGCGGTGGGCAGGGCAGCAGCGGCAATCATCACCCCGGCGGCATAGGCATCCTCTACCGGGAAGATCACCAGCGCGGCCAGGGCAACCGCCGCCGGATGTAGCACCAGCTTGCAGAAAGACAGCCAACCCGCGACCTCCAGCCTCTCGGCGGATTTCGTGGCCAGCGATGCGCCGATCGCGAACAGCGCCCCGGGCGTGGCGGCCGACCCGATGATGTCGAGAAACGCGTTCATCGGCCCGGGGATCGGCAGGCGCAATGCCGACCAGGCCAGGCCAAGCGAGATCGACACGATCATCGGGTTCTTCAGCAGGCCGAGCCCCACCGATTGCAGCACACCGAGAGAGACCCGCCCGTCCCGCGATCCCGTGATCAGGATCACGATCAGGCTGCCGAACACGATCAGGTCCACGGTCAGCACCAACATCACCGGCCCCACCGCCGCCTCGCCCAGAAGCAGCACCAGCATCGGAATGCCGAGGAATCCCACATTGCCGATCACCGCGCATTGCGCCTCCACCGCGGCCTCCGAAACATTGAGCTTGCGGATCAGCGCCACCGCCGTGGCGAGCAGATAGATCACGCCCGTGGCCCAGAGATAGGCCCAGACGAACTGCCAATCGAGAATGTCCGACAACGTGAGGTTCGCCGCAAACCGGAACAGCATCGCCGAGAGCGCGAAATAGAACACGAACTTGGTCAGATAGGCCGTCGCCTCCGGCGAGAAGAAATTGGTCCGTCCCGCCCCATAGCCCAACGCGATGATGGCAAAGAACGGCAGGGTCTGAAGAAAAATCGCCACCATGGCGTCACCTTACAGAAGCCCGGGTCGGGGCCAAGGGGCAAGCGAACCGCCATGGGGAATGCGGCGCGTGCGTGGGCGGCAGGCCACGGCTCGGGGCTTGCAGTCAGGGGTGGGGTGACGCGCAATTGACCGCAACGTAACCGCGGCCTAGCGTCCGGGTTCGAGTAATCCGGTACAAGGAGAGGGCGCGATGGCCCTTCCGATCGAACTCTCGGACGCTCTGACCGGGCCCGAGGTGGAAAAGCGCCTTTCCCATGCCCTCGATGAAAGGTTGCCGTTCTCCTTTGTTCGGATCGGCGATGGCGAAGGCATGGCGTTGGCGCGGCAAGGAGGGCGGCACGATCCCCTGCGCCCCTCCATCCTCCAGGCTTTCGGAACCGCATACGATCAGCCAAGAGCCGATGCCTTGGGCGAACATCTCGACCGAGCTGTCGGCCATGCCAGCATCCTCGGCCTGCGCGCGGAGGTACTTTACCTGTCCCTGACCGCCGACGATTTCAAAGCGCCTAAGGACGCTTTTCTGTTGCGGTACAAGCGGTCCACCGAGGGTCACGAACCTGCCGAAAAGAAACACGATTATCAATCCGCCTTGCGACTGGCCCACATGGTGTTCGCCCTCGAAAGGCTCGGGGTGTCCAACGCGCGCCCCGTTTCCAGCGCGTGGGTCCATTACGACCTTCTCGCAAGCGGCTATCTTGCGCGCCTCGTTCTCAAGGCACCTCGGATCGGGCTTATTTCATGCCGCAGGTCCGTTGCGCGAAAGATCACGACGGCGCGGACCGGCCCCACCCTTTTCTTCCCGGTTCTCGAACATTTCGGCCGCGAGAAAACCCTGGGCGTCACGCCGGAACACTGGTGGCAAAGCATGGAGACAGTCTCCAGAAGTCTGACGGATGTCCGTCCCGGGGATGTTTTTCTTATCGGCGCCGGGATCTGGGGCAAAGCCTACTGCGAACAGGTGCGCGCACAGGGTGGGATCGCAATCGACATGGGCTCTGCGCTGGACATCTGGGCAGGGATCAACACCCGACCCAGTGTGATGCCCCTGTGGTTTGAAGCCTTCCCCGACACACCGCCCGGCGAAGTCCCCAGGGAACTCCGCCTCGAAAGCCAACTCGCCGCGCTGGCCTAGGCGGCACTCAACCCGACCCGATCAGAATACCGGCGGCCAACACGAGCGCACCGCCCACCACGACCTGGAGAGCCGCGCGGAAGAACGGCGTTTCCATATAGGTTTTCTGAATCCAGGCAATCGCCCAAAGCTCGAAGAACACCACGATCACGGCGATGGTCGTTGCGGTCCAGAAATCCGGGATGAGATAGGGCAGGGCGTGACCCAAGCCGCCCAGTGTGGTCATCACCCCGGAGGCCAACCCCCTTTTCCACGGCGCACCGCGTCCCGACAAGGCCCCGTCATCCGAAGCCGCCTCGGTGAATCCCATGGAGATCCCGGCGCCGACGCTGGCAGCAAGCCCGACGAGGAAAGTCGACCAGGTGTCTCCGGTTGCGAAGGCGGCGGCAAAGATCGGGGCAAGCGTAGAGACCGACCCGTCCATCAGCCCCGCGAGGCCGGGCTGTACCCAGGTCAGGACGAATTGGCGTTTCGCGACTGCCTCTTCCTGCTCCGCGGCCTCGGAACTGACCTTGCCGGTCAGGGTCTCCGCCTTGCGGGCATGGGCATCCTCCGCCGCGGCGAGCCAGCCGAGCAGTTTGCGCGTCCCTGCATCCTGTGAGCGCTGCGCGGCGGCGTGGTAAAACGCGCCTGCGTCGCGCTCCATGATCGCGGCTTCCTCGCGGATCCGCTCCAGACCGAGGTTTTCCGTCAGCCAGACAGGGCGGCGGGCATAGAATCCCGCCACATGCTCGCGCCGGATCAGCGGAATGGTCTCGCCGAAGCGCTGGCGAAAGAGCTCGATCAGGCGGGCGCGATGGGTGTCTTCCTCGTCCGCCATGCCGAGGAAGACGGCCGCGGTGTCGGGGAACTCCGTGCCCAGACGTTGCGCATAAGAGCGATAGATCCGCGCGTCATCCTCTTCCGAGGAAATGGCGAGGGCGAGGATTTCCTCTTCGGTCAGGTCGGAGAACCTTTTGCGGGACAAAAGCGGGAGCATGACGAGGCCTCAAATTTAGAACGATTCTAAGTTAGGCATGTCCCCGAGGAATGCAACCACCTGCTTGAGCCGAGGCGGGTCTCCGCGATAGGATCAGTGCAAAGCATGGGACGCGCCGGATGAACCTGACATCACCCGTCAAACGGGGCCGGAAATACGATGAAGTGCTCTCTGGCGCACGGCACGTGTTTCTGCGCGACGGGTTCGACGGGGCCAGCGTGGACGACATCGCCCGCGCCGCAGGGGTCTCGAAAGCCACGGTTTACAGCTATTTTTCGGACAAACGGCTACTTTTTCTCGAAATCGCGCGGGCCGAGATCGCGACTCTGACCGACCGGGCGATGACCGATATCGACCGGACCGCACCGCCCGCACAGGTGCTGACACAAGCCGGGCAAACCATCATCGGGTTCAGCCTGTCGGTGGTCGGGTTGGGGATATTCCGTCTCTGCATCGCCGAGGGCGAGCGATTTCCCGAACTGGCCCAAGCGTTCTTCGAGGCAGGTCCGATGGCGACCCAGGCCGCGCTTTGCGACTATTTCGCCGAAGCCCAGGCGCGCGGCGAGCTGCGCATCGAAGATCCGGAATTGGCCGCCGACCAGTTCGTCGAACTGTGCCGCGCGGACCTGCAGATGCGTCTCTTGATGCGCGTGCCGCCACCGCCGTCCCCCAGGGACGTTGAGCGTGTTCTGACCGGCGCGGTGGAAATGTTTCTGGCGCGTTACGCCACCGGCCCTGTCTAGTCGAGGCGCCGGACCATCAACTGGTTGCCCACCTTCTTGGTCTCGAAGCGCTTGAGCTCTCCGATCAGGCTGCTGAGTTTGCGGTGACCGTAACTGCGCGTGTCGAAATCGGGGTTCACCGCGACGATATACTGGCCGAGCTGACCCAGCGGATACCATTCGTCGTCCTGGTTGATCTCGTCCATGGCGTTCAGGATCAGCGGCACCGCGTCGGTGATCTGCTCCTGCGGGGCGGCCTTGCCAGACCCGGCCGCATCCGGCCCGGCCTGCACGATATTCTCTATGAATATGAACCGATTGCAGACATTGCGCAGGCTTTCGGGGGCTTTCTTCTCGCCGATGCCGATCACCTCCTTGCCATCTTCGCGCAGCCGGTTGGCGAGGCTGGTGAAATCGCTGTCGGAGCTGACCAGAACGAAGCCGTCGAACCGCCCGCCGTGCAGGATATCCATGGCGTCGATCACCAACCCGATGTCGGAGGCATTCTTGCCCGTGGTATTGGCAGTGTCCTGATGGGCCACCAGCCCCAGGCTCAGGACCTTGTCCGCCCAGTTGCGCAGACGCCCGCTGGACCAGTCGCCATAGACCCGGCGCAACGCAGGCTCGCCGATCGAGGCGACCTCTTTCAGGATCGCTTCGGCGAATTTGGCGGGCACGTTGTCGGCGTCGATCAGAACGGCAAGCAGGGGACGGTCGCGATTTGGCACGGGGCCTCCGGTCAAAGTTGTTTCCACATGACATAGGCATCCACGAGCCCGTCGGCAGGGTGACGGAACGCCTCGGGCAGGGTTGCGATAATCCGAAACCCGCCGGACTTCCACAGGGCAATCGCGCTCAGGTTGTTGGACACCACGCAATTATACTGCATCGCGCGGAAACCTGCCTCTCGCGCGGCCTCCAGCGAATGGGCGAGCATCCTGCGCGCCACGCCCCGACCCCGCGCTGCCGCGGCCGTGACATAGCCGCAATTGCAGATGTGGTCCGCATTCCCGTCGAAATTCGCGGCCAGGTAGTAGGTGCCGACAACCGCCCCCTCGTCCTCGGCCACGAAGGTTCTGCGCGACGGCGCCAGCCAGTAGTTCCGCGCATCGTGTTCCGAGATATCAGGGGCAACCGCATAGGTTTCCCCGGAGCGGAAGACCGGGCGCAGCATCTCCCAGACCGCGGGCCAGTCAGAGACCTCGGCCGTCCGAACCGTGACGTTCAATAGATGACAACGGACCGGATCGACTCGCCCGCATGCATCAGGTCGAAGCCGGTGTTGATGTCCGAAAGAGGCATGGTGTGGGTGATCATCGGGTCAATCTCGATCTTGCCCTCCATGTACCAGTCCACGATCTTCGGCACATCCGTCCGACCCCGCGCGCCGCCAAAAGCAGTGCCGCGCCAGACCCGGCCCGTGACCAGCTGGAAGGGCCGCGTCGCGATCTCGGCACCAGCCGGGGCCACGCCGATGATGATGCTCTCGCCCCAGCCCTTATGAGCGGATTCGAGGGCCGCGCGCATCACCTGCACATTGCCGGTGGCGTCGAAGGTATAGTCCGCGCCGCCCTTGGTCAGGTCCACGAGATAGGGTACGAGATCGCCTTCGACCTCCGCCGGGTTGACGAAATCGGTCATGCCGAACCGCTCCGCCATGGGGATCTTGTCGGGGTTCAGATCCACGCCGACGATCTGGTCGGCGCCGGCAAGCCGCAGCCCCTGGATCACGTTCAGCCCGATACCCCCCAGCCCGAAGACGATTGCACGGCTGCCGATCTCGACCTTGGCGGTGTTGATCACTGCACCGATGCCGGTGGTCACGCCGCAGCCGATATAGCAGATCTTGTCAAAGGGCGCGTCGGGCCGCACCTTGGCCAGCGCGATCTCGGGCAGGACCGTGTGGTTCGCGAAGGTCGAACAGCCCATGTAATGCAGGATCGGGTCGCCATCGAGGGTGGAGAACCGCGAGGTGCCGTCTGGCATCAGCCCCGCCCCTTGCGTGGTTCGGATCGACTGGCAAAGGTTGGTCTTGGGGTTCAGGCAGTATTCGCACTCCCGGCATTCCGGGGTGTAGAGCGGGATCACGTGATCCCCGGGCTTGAGGCTGGTCACGCCCGGCCCGACCTCCATCACGACCCCGGCACCCTCATGGCCCAGGATCGCAGGAAAGAGCCCCTCCGGATCCGCGCCCGACAGGGTGAACTCGTCGGTGTGACAAATCCCCGTTGCCTTGATCTCGACCAGAACCTCGCCCGCCTTGGGGCCTTCCAGGTTCACCTCCATCACTTCCAGCGGTTTGCCCGCGGCAATGGCGACGGCTGCTTTCGTGCGCATGACTGTCCCTTTCCCTTTTTCGTGCAAGATGAGGGATTTCACTGTCGACAGCAATGGCAGAAGGGGCTTGCGACCGGGCAGATCCGGAGCCTTCAACTCAAGTCGTCAAATATCCCGGGGAGCGCGAGGGGCTGGCCCCTCGCTCCGCCCTGCACCACGCGGCCCCTGCACTCGACCGGCAAGCTCCGGATCGCCCATGCCCGGGGTCAGAACATGCCGGAGCAGGGCCACGGGATGGGCCCGCAGGCTCAGGCGCATGGCCACGAAATCCTCCACCACCTCTTCGCCCAGGCTCATCGGCGGCAACACCACGGGCGGCTCGGCCCCGCCCTCTCCGTCCATGTCGCCGGAAAACAACGGCAGAGGTGCGTCCCCCCGGATCGCGCGTGCCTGCCAGAGCGCGTCGCGGCGGCCAAGCCCCAGTTCGGCGAAGGCATCCGCCTCGGCCAAGCGGGTCAGTACGGCCTGGCCCAACCCCGCCCGGCGCCACAGGTCCGCCACCGTGCCGTAGCCATTGCCGCGCGCGCTGACGAGCCACTCGGCATCCTCCTGCGCCAGCCCCTTTACCTGGCGAAAGCCGAGGCGCAGGGCCAGCCCGCCTTGCCCGTCCGGCTCCATCGTGTTGTCCCAGAAGCTTGCATTGACGCAGACCGGGCGCACGGTCACGCCATGCTCACGGGCGTCGCGCATGATCTGCGCGGGCGCATAGAACCCCATGGGCTGCGCGTTCAGCAGTGCACAGGCGAAGATGCCCGGGTGGTGGCACTTGATCCAGGCCGAGGCATAAACCAGCAGCGCGAAGCTCGCCGCATGGCTTTCGGGAAAACCATAGCTGCCGAAACCCTCGATCTGGGAAAAGCACCGCTCCGCAAACGCCGTGTCATAACCGTTTTGCGCCATGCCCTTGAGAAACCGGGTGCGAAATTCCGATACGTTTCCGTGTTTCTTGAAGGTGGCCAGCGCCCGGCGCAGGCGGTCGGCCTCGGACGGGTCGAACCCCGCACCGACGATGGCGATCTGCATTGCCTGCTCCTGGAAGAGCGGCACGCCGAGGGTCTTGCTCAGCACCTCGCCCAAGGCGTCGGAGGGAAATTCCACCTGCTCCTCGCCGTTGCGGCGGCGGATGAAGGGATGAACCATGTCCCCCTGGATCGGCCCCGGGCGAACAATGGCGACCTGGATCACCAGGTCGTAGAAGCAGCGCGGGCGCATCCGCGGCAGGAAGTTCATCTGGGCCCGGCTTTCCACCTGGAAAACACCGATGCTGTCCGCCCGGCAGAGCATGTCGTAGACCGCAGGATCCTCGACCGGCAGGGTGGCAAGGCTGAATTTGGCCCCGTGATGATGGGCGATCAGGTCGAATGCCTTGCGCACGCAAGACAGCATGCCGAGCGCGAGGATATCGATTTTCAGGATGCCAAGACTGTCGAGATCGTCCTTGTCCCAGCACACCACCGTGCGGTCCACCATGGTGGCGTTCTCCACCGGCACCAGCTCGTCGAGCCGGCCTTCGGTAATGATGAAACCACCCACATGCTGGCTGAGATGCCGCGGGAAGCCCTGGATTCGGTAAATCAGGTCGATGGTCTGGCGCAGACGGCGATCCGTGGGGTCGAGCCCGATCTCGCGCAAGCGCGTCTCTTCGATGCCGCGCACGGACCCGAAGCCCCAGATCTGCGAGCTGAGCGCCGAGAGCGTGTCGCTGCTCAGCCCCATGGCGCGACCCACCTCGCGCACCGCTCGCTTGCCCCGGTAATGGATCACCGTGGCACAAAGCCCGGCGCGGTGACGACCGTAGCGTTCATAGATATGCTGGATCACCTCCTCGCGGCGCTCATGCTCGAAATCCACGTCGATATCCGGTGGCTCGTCGCGGGCCTCGGAGACGAAGCGCTCGAACACCATGGTGCCGACCTCGGGCGAGACCGACGTGATGCCGAGGCAGTAGCAGACCACCGAATTGGCCGCCGAGCCGCGCCCCTGGCAAAGGATATCGCGCGAGCGGGCGAAGGCGACGATGTCGTTGACCGTCAGGAAATAGGGCGCATAGCCGAGCTTGCCGATCAGGCGCAGCTCATGGTCGAGCATCTTCCGGACCTTGGGCGGCGCGCCGTTGCGGTAGCGCCAGCGCAAGCCTTCATGGGCCAATCGGGAAAGGCGGTCCTGGGCGGTCTCGCCGCCGCGGGTTTCGGAAGGATATTCATAGCGCAACTGGCTGAGGCAGAAGCTGCAGCGCGCGGCGATCTCGGCGGTCCGGTGCACCGCGTCCTCGTGCCCGCGAAACAGGCGCAGCATCTCGGCCTCGGAACGCAGACGCTGTTCTGCATGGGCCTGCGCGGTGCGACCAAGGTCCTCGACACGGCAGCCATTGCGAATGGCGGTCAACACATCCGCAAGGCGTCGATGGGTCGCGCAATGAAAGAGCGGCGCCGCGGAAGCGACCGTGGGCAGGCCCAAGGTGTCGGCCAGCGCCGCCCACCGATCGAAACGCACGCGGTCCTGGCCGTCATAAGCCGGGGTCATCAGCAGGCTGACCTTGCCGGGAAAGCGGCGCGTCAACGCCTCCGCCTGTGGCCATGTTCGGCCCGCGCCGAGCTGCACCGGCGGTGCCTCTGGCAGCCCGTGGAGGAGCAATTGCATCCCATCCGCCTCATCCAGCACATCCGCCAGGTCGAGATGGCAGCGCCCCTTGGGCGCGCGACGTTGGCCGAGGGTCAAGAGCCGGCTGAGCCGACCCCAGGCTGCGCGATCCTCGGGCAGGGCGGTGATCTCGGTCCCCTCGCGCAAGCGCAATCGAGCCGCAGGCAGAAGCCGCGGCAGGTTGCGAACCGCGGCGCTATCCTCGGATCGCGGGCCGGGCCAGGGCGGCCCGATGGGACCATCCCGCGCCTCGGCCGTCGCGCACAAGTCGATTTGCCGGGCGATTTCCTTCAGTTCCGTATGGGCCCGCACAATTCCGGCCACGGAATTCACATCGGCGATGGCAAAGGCGGGTAGGCCCAGAAGGGCGGCCTTCTGCGCATAGTCTTCGGGATGGGAGGCGCCGGTCAGAAAGGTGAAATTGGACAAGGCGCAGAGTTCGACGAACATGGGCGACTCGCTTGTTCACTTTTTGTTCCTGCCCGAAGATGCCGGGCATGAAGACTTGGGTCAAGGTTCGGAATGTCGGGGGCGCTGCCCTGACGGCTTTCAACAGGTTTGAACCCTCTGAAAAATCGGGCGCAATGATTTCAAGGGGTTAGGAGGGGGCGTTTTCACTGGGTTTGAGCCGTTTCGGCGAATTCAGCCGGGTTTGCGCACGGGCTCGAAGAAATTGTTCAATGATTTCAAACGTTTTTGTTCGGGGTTGTAGGCTGATTTGCCCTTGATCGTTACCAGATCTGGTAACGGTTCACGGTTCCCGAGACTGCGAAACGTCTATCGGCTCGCCCACGACAACACCGGCCTTTGCGCGCGCATCCACATAGTCCTTATAGGCGCGCTTTGCGACCCGGTAAGCGAAGTCGTTGTTTAACTCTCTACGCCAAATTTCGGAGCCTGGCTCCTCTTCAGTGAGTATGCGGAGAAGAGCATGATCAGCACTCAGTCGCGGCAAGTGTTGCGCAAGCGTGTCGCGAACGGAGATTGTGAACTGAATAGCTTCAGCCACCTCGTCGTGCTCCTGAACTCCGAACAGAAGCCAAGAGGGGCTTAGCTCGTAAGCCGCGCACAAGTTGGCAATTGCCGTTGCTCTTGGTGAACTCGGCCCTGCCAAGTACTTCTCCATCGAACTCTTTGACACTCCAGCGGCGTTTGCGAGATCGCTGACTGTCAAGTTTCGATCAAGCATCACTTCTTTGAGCCGCTTCGAGAGGTCGATGGATTTCATTTGCTCAACAGACAAAAAGCTGGCTTTCTGTATTCAGATGTTGATAACCGTATTTATTTACGGTATCCCTCAAATGAAACGATACTAGAAGGCTTGCTCGGTTGCAATCAAAGATGCGCATACGCGACTTGCTCGGCATAGGGCCTGTACCCTCTAGCAAGAAGGGGGCTTTGCAATGGTTGCGTCGGGAAGACATTCCGTTGGAGCCCTATAAAAATTCGTATCTGGTAGCGGTTCAGGACCTTCCCGACTGTCTCCGTTTTAGCCTTTTGAATGCTGAGCTGGAGCACTTGCATCTTTCCCCTGGCACTTACGACGCGGCGGCGCATGAGGCGTTTTTTGAGGCGTCGCCGTCGCGGCGGGACCGGGCGGAGCGGCGGGCGGCGGTGGCGCGGGTGCTGGTGGCGTTGGGGCCGGGCGTGCGCTGGTCGGACCGGCTGCGGATCGTGCATGAGAAGTTCGGCGCGAAAGGGCTCTCAAAGCCCTGTTTGAGGGAGATTTTACGCCGCGTCGAAGGGATCGATCCGATCAACTTCGCGCCCGCGCTGCTGGACGAGTACAAGGGGACGACCAAACGGGCCGAGTTCACTGATGAAGCCTGGCGGTTCTTCCTGACACAGATCCGGGACGCGGCTCCGGAATGGCCGCTTGCAGAAGCCTGGCGGCGCACGCGCGACGCGGGCCGCGAGCTGGGCTGGAAAGTGCCTCCCTACATCACCGTCTACAGGCGGTGGATGGAGCTGAGCGAGGTGCAGAAACTGCACGCCCGCCAAGGGACCGCAGAGACCGCGAAAAACCTGTCCATCCCGGTTCAGCGAGACAAGACAAGCCTGTTGGCGCTGGACGTGGTGTCGCTCGACGGTCGCGAAATCGATGTGTTCGTGGACTGGGGCGACGGAAAAGCCGTGCGCCCGGTCATGCTGGTGCTGGTCGATGTCAGCTCAAACGCGGTTCTCGACTTCGAGCTTGCCCCGTCGGAGAACGCAACAGCCACCGTGCGGCTGATCAAGCGAGCCTGCGCAAACCATGGAATATTCGACAAGCTCTATACCGATAACGGTTCGGCCTTTGCCGGGCACAAGGTGGCGGGCGGGACGCCGCATCGCTTTCGCAATGGCGTCGCGAAGGGCGTCCAGCCGATGGGAATTTGCGAGGTCCTGGGGATCGATGTGCAGTTTGCCCTGCCGGGTAATGCGCAGGCGAAGATCGCCGAGCGTCTCTACGCGATCATGTCGCGCTCGGACGACGACGGGCCAGACTTCAAGGGTGCGCATACCGGTCACAAACCGGGTGCCCGACCCAATTCGGAGACCAATCCTATCCCGGTCGATGAATGCAAGGCACTGCTGGCCCGTGGCGTCAGACGTCTCAATCGCGAGGAAGGACGTCGGAACCAGGGCGCGCAAGGCCGCTCATACGATCAGGTGCTGCGCGACGGGCTCACGAAGCGCGCGGAGCTTGGGCGTCCGGTACGGTATCCGACTAAGGACCAGCTCTATCGCGCCGGTTTGATCTGGACGCCTGCGACGGTCGATAGAAACACGCAGATCAAGGTCGATCACTGGACCTATGGCGGGCCGGAAACGCAAGAGGCCTTGGCACCCTACCGGCGCGGCGGCGCGAAGAACCTCAAGGGCGGAACGAAGATCCTCCTGGCCCGTGACCCAGACGATCTGAGCGCACCGGCAATCGCTTATGATGCGGAGCGAAATTTCATCTGCGACCAGATCGAGCCGGTCAGGCGTGGGGATTACAACAGCTCCGATGGCATTCGGGAGGCAGCGCGCAACCGGAAGGCCGCAAGGGATGCGGCGCGCAAGGCCGAGGAGGCAAACGCCTACCTGGAGGATGCGGAATATCTCCGAGCCAAGGCCGCCCTGGACGCCGCCTCACGGGAGGACGACATGCCGCCGCCCGCGCCGGGGAAGGTGGTGGGCGCGCGTTTCGGCGGGCCGCTCAAAGCCGCCAAGCCGAAGCCTGAAACCGATAACGAAGCTGAAGTTTTGAAGCAATTCGACCGCGTCACCGGGTTCGATCCGGTGCGGGTCCTAAGGGGCCAGTGAGGCGCTGGAACACCTCACTGGCCATTCACCAGCAGGCGAAAGCCCGCAAAGCTAAACGGAGAGCAAAATGGCAGAGCATCTGCAACTGATCAACCCCGGATCAGTCCCGCCACCGGCGGGCATGGTCATGACGGAGACGGCCAGCAATATCCTTCGATCCCTTCGGCTGGTCGCGGATGAGCCCGGCACCCTTACCATGGTGGCGGGCGTTCCCGGCGTCGGAAAGTCCGAGACGCTGCGCCGCTACACGCACGAAAGCAAGAACGCTCAGATGTTCACAATGGTCGCGGGAGAGGGCCGTATCTGGGACCTGGCCAATGTGATGATGGAACGGCTCGAACTTGGCGCGCCGAACAGTCGGAGACTGCGCGAAGACCGCTATCGGATCATGGACGCGATTGGCGCTGAACAAGTCGTCATCTTCGATGAAGCGCAGTACCTCGCGAACTACAACCCGCGCGGCGGCTTCAACTTCGACGCCTATGAATGGGTGCGCGCGATGGCGGAAGAAGCTTGCTTTTCGGTGGTCTTCTGCGGCGATCTTTCCTTGGCCGACACGATCAGCTCCGTGCCGCAGCTGCGGCGTCGGATGGTGCGGCCCGTCGTGATCCGCTCGGTGCCCAAGCCCGATGTTTTGGCTGTCGTCCGGTCGCGCGGCATTACCGATCCGGCAATCTGCGATGCTCTTTCGGTGATGGCGCGACGGTACGGAGGCCTTGCCGATGTGCAGCGCACTCTGGCCCAGGCGGCAAAACACGCCAGCTCTGACAAGATCGCCGCGTCGGACGTGAAGGCAGCAATGCTCTATCTGGGCCTTTCCGGCCAAGGAGGCTTTTGATGGGTGGGAGAGAAGTAAGCATGTCTGAGCAGGCACAAGAGTTCCCTTATCTCTTCTGCATTCCGATGCGCGCCTGGGAGAAAGATGGCCTCCAGCCGGTTCTCGAAATTCAGTGCGCCTACCCGTTGGGGGTGCTGGACCATGGCAAACGGATGCTGGAGGCCTTGCGCGCCGAACTGGCGAGCGACCACCCTGTCCTCAAGGACTTCGAGGCGCTTATCCGGGTTGCCGAGCAGGCCCATCTCCAGGCGGACGCGTTGCACCGTGTCATCGCGCGCGGCACCTTCGTGCGGCAACCGGAAGGGGGCGCAGATGACTGACATCGACCTGACCGAATGGGAGAGCTTTCATCTGAGGGCGCACCGGGCCAAGGCCGTGGCCGATGCTGCGGCGGAGGTCGAATACACGCTCGGCGAGTTCGCCGGAGCGTTGAAGTTGCTCAAGCTCATGGTGACGGACATGGACACCCACGATCCCGGAACGCTTATCTTCCTGCTGGACCTGCTGTCCAACTACGCCGAACGACGCGCCGCGACCGAAGGCGCGGTTCTGTCGGAAGTCGCCTCCTACATGCGCAGCACGATGAGGAACCCATGATGACCATCACGAAAAACCAGCTAAAGCTGATCTGGGTTGCGAAGTCCAAGCTCGGCATGAGCGACGAGGGGTTCCGCGCCGCCCTGGTCCAGATCGCGGGCGTGACCAGCACCAAGGAGCTGGACCAGGACGGCCTCAACGCGATGATGGGCTTCTTCGAGTTCTGCGGCTTCGCACCCCTGCGGACCAAGGGGCCGAGCTATGGCACCCGGCCCGGCATGGCGAGCTTCGCGCAGATCGAGCTGATCCGCGTGCTCTGGCAGGAGTATACCCTGGGCAAGGCCGGGGAGGCGGAGCTGAACCTCTGGCTTGAGCGGTACTGGAAGCTCTCCAGCCTGCGGTTCCTCTCGGCCGCGACTGCGCCGAAGATCATCACCGCGCTCAAGGCGATGAAGGCGCGCGCCGCCTGAACGCCCCCAAAACCGAACCAGAGGGGCCGTGCCGCCGGGCGCGGCCCTTTTGCATGGGAGCGGCTGAGCGGCCCGCTGACGGGCTTCTGCCTCGGTTGGCCCCATACCCACAAGAAAAACAGAGGCACCCCTTAAACACCCCTTAAATCGAAGTCTCAGACATGGTTCCGGCAGCACCCAAGCCCGGGATTGCGACGCGCGGGCGATTTGGGTACGGTTTGAGTGCCTGAGTCAAGTATCCCGTCTACCCAGCCGTCCGAGCTGCGGGGGAAGTGACGTCCCCCCAGGCACCCGCTCCACCGGCCCGCTTCCACCGGGCGGCGCGGTCTGGTATCACTGCCACGCAGCCAAGCCACACCCTTCGGAGAGCCGGTCGTATGTGCCGTGGTGGGGTTCCGACCACCTGGCTGCGCCTCCCGCCAAGTGTCGGGGGCGACAGGTTGCAGGTCGCGCTGGCATCACCGGGCGCATGATCGCATCACCTGCAGAGCTTCTTTATCCCACCGCCGCAGAGTGCCGCCGCATCGGCCTCTACATGCCGCCGATGATCGCCGACATGGAACGGGCGGTCGGTGCGCAAACGACGCGCGCCTTCCTTATCCAACATGGTGGCAAGGACCTTCTCATCCCGGTGAAGGTGAAGCCGGGGCACGCCCACAATGCCGCCCTGACCTGGCTTCTGAAGACCTACGGGGCCGGGCGGCTTAGCATCCCCTTCGGTCCTGCCTCCCGCACCGCGCGGATGCGCTGGACCGCCTATCGGCACTTCGAGGCCGGGCGCAGCGTGCGCGTCATCGCCCAGGCGCTCGACACCACCGAACGATCTGTCACACGCCACCGGCGAAGGCTTGTTGAAGCCGGTGCGCTCGCACCCCGACCCTTTCAAACCTCAGAGGAAACCGACCCATGATCCTGAACGACGCAAATGTCGATCTGGCCTTCCAGGGCTTCAAGACGATCTACACCGATGCCTACACCAACGCGCCCGCGCATTACTCCAAGGTCGCGATGACCGTGGCCAGCGGCAACCGGCAGGAGACCTATGGCTGGCTCGGGCAGTTCCCGCAGCTGCGCGAATGGCTGGATGGCGAGCGCGTCATCAAGGATCTGGAAGCCCACAGCTTCACGATCCTGAACCGAAAGTTCGAGAGCACCGTGGACATTCGCCGCGAGGACTTCGAGGACGACAGGCTCGGGCTCTTAAAGCCGATGTTTGCCGAGATGGGCCACCTGGCACGTCAACATCCCGACGAGCTGATCTTCGGGTTGCTGAAGGACGGCTTCACCACACCCTGCTTCGATGGGCAGAATTATTTCGACACCGAACACCAGACGCCCGATGCAGATGGCAACATGGTGCCGGTGAGCAATATGGCAGATGGGACCGACGCACCTTGGTTCCTTCTCGATACGTCGCGCGCGATCCGGCCTCTGATCTGGCAGGCGCGCGTCGATTACACCTTCGACATGGTAAACCGCCCGAACGACGAGCGCGTCTTCATGACCGACAAGTATCTTTACGGGGTGCGCGCGCGGGTGAATGCGGGGTTCGGGCTCTGGCAGATGGCCTATGCCAGCAAGCAGCCGCTGAACCTGGAAACCTACTCCTCCGCCCGCGCCGCGATGATGGAGCTGCGGGGCGACAAGGGGCGCATCCTCGGGATCACACCGACGACGCTGGTGGTTCCGCCTAGCCTGGAACACCAGGCGCGCCTGGTCCTGAACACCGAGACGAGCGATGGCGGCGGCTCGAACCCGTGGAAGAACACCGCCGAGCTGATCGTGACCCCCTATGTGACGGTCTGAGCCCATGGCGTTGGAAACCTCCCTCTGCGCGGCGGTGGACCTGCCCGAAGGCCGCGCGCCTGGCAAGGTCCACCTGCTGCCCCTGGGCCGCATCCGGGGCCGCGATGGCCGCGTGTTCGAGCTGAGCGACCCCGACGAGCTGGTCGCGCTCTTTCACCAGGGCGGGATCGACCTGCCCATCGACTACGAACACCAGGGCGACGACCCGGCCCGGCAGAAGAACGGCCCCGTGCCCGCCGCCGGTTGGATCAAGGGGCTCGAAGTGCGCCCCGATGGCATCTGGGGCGATGTGAGCTGGACCGCGAAGGCGCGCGAGATGTTGGAGGCGCGCGAGTACCGCTTCCTGAGCCCGGTCCTGATGCACACCAAGACGGGCGGCAGGATCACGCGGCTCAAGGGCGCGAGCCTGGTGCACCGCCCCAATCTCGACCTGACTGCCCTTGCCAGCGAAGGAGACGACATGACCGACCCCGAAGACACCTCCGCCCTGGCTGCGATTGCCGAGGCATTGGAGCTGGAACCCGCCGCCGACGCGGATGCGATCATGGCGGCAATTGCCGAGCTGCGCAGCAAGGCCGAAACGGCGGAACCGGATCCGGCGAAGTATGTCCCCATCGCCGCCCTGAAGGAGCTGATGCAGGACCGGGGGGCCACCAAGGCGACCCTCTCCGAGTACCTGGTCGAAGCGCGCGTCACCGAGGCTCTGCATGCGGGCTATATCACGCCCGCCATGCGGAGCTGGGCAACGGCGCTATGTGCGCAGGACCCCGACAGCTTCGAGGACTTCATTGCATCTACGACCCCGGCCTATGGCCATCTCTTCAAGCGGGCAGCAATCCCCGGCCTGCCAGCCGACGCGTCGGCCCCGCCTGAGACGGTCGTCCAGTCCCTCTGCGACCAGCTCGGTCTGAAGCCCTCGGACTTCGATATCCGCTGACGAGACACCCGCCGAACACACGTCCGGCGGGCCGAAACCTGCGGGGAGCGCACGCAATCTCCGCTTCGCGAGGGTCGGAAGGCGGCGCGAGCCGTCTGAGCGAAGTTCCCGCGCTGCCCGCAGGTGCCTCAAGACCAGGAGAAACCATGGCCAATACCAAAGACGCGCTTCTCGCAATCGCCCTTGCCGACCTACAGGCCGCCCAGGCGAAAACCGATGCCGCGCAGATCGCTCAAAAACGCGCCTTAAACAGCCTTTCAAAGGTGCTTCACTCGCACGAGTTGGACGCAGCCACACCGCGCGGCAACGCACATCTTGCGAACCATCGAACCGGCGTGCCTGCGAAGATAGACAGCGACCCGGAACTGGAAGCCTTCCTTATGGACCGCATCCACAACACAGGCTTTGTCCAACTTGCCGCAGAGGTGGCCGAGCACTTTCCCCCCGAACGCCGCGTCGGAAAGAGCGCGATCAACACCTGGTGGAACCGAAAACTCCGCCCCGATCTGGTCTGACCCACCCCCATCCCCATCCGGGAACTCCCGATGTCTTGGGGTTTCTTCCGGGTACAAACCCAGTGAAAAGGGGGGTACAAACCAGATGAAAGCATACATGCCCCCGGCGCTGCGCGCCTCCCCCGGAGTATTTTCGCACAGATGAAGACGCGGACGAGGCCTGCCGACTGAAGTCTCCAAATATCCCGAGAAGCGCGCGAGAGGGGCTGGCCCCTCTCGCCCCCCGGCGGCGCGCGCAGCGCGGCGCAACACCTTGCGTCACAACCCCGGAAACAGAGCGGGGCACGTACCTCAAAGCCAGTCTGAGAAGGCGTCGAAGACCTGCTCATAGACGTCGCGTTTGAACGGCACGATGCTGTCGAGGACCGAGGCAGGCTCCAGCCAACGCCATTCGGAGAACTCGGGATGCTTGGTTTCGATGTTGATATCCGCGTCGGAGCCGAGAAATTTCATCAGCACCCAGCGCTGGGCCTGGCCCTTGTAGCGCCCTTTCCAGATGCGCGGCACGATCTCCGGCGGCAGGTCGTATTTGATCCAGTCGGGGGTTTCCGCCAGCACCTCGACCTTCTCCACCGCCACGCCGGTTTCCTCGACCAACTCCCGGAGGGCCGCCGTGCGCGCATCCTCGCCGTCTTCGATGCCGCCCTGGGGCATTTGCCAGGCGGGCAGTTCGCTGTCATAGCGCTGGCCGGTAAACACCCGGCCAGCGCCATCCCAGAGCACGACCCCCACGCATTTGCGATAGGGCAATGCCGCAATATCGTCCGGTGTCATGTCAGTCGGTCGGCCCCAGCGCGTTCAGCCCCTTGAGGATGTCGATGGCGTAGGCAAGCTGGTAATCCTCTTCGCGCAACTCGGCGGCATCTTCGGCCTTTTGCCGCTCCTTGAGAAGCTGCTCACGCTCGGCCTCCGAGATCGAATCGTTGTCCAGAGCGCCGCGCAGATCCGCTTCGGACCGGCGCGGGCGGTTGTTCGCCTCCTCGTCCTCCTCAGCCTCCACGCGCCGGGGCGGTTGCGCGACCACAATATCCGGTGACACGCCGAGCGACTGGATCGACCGGCCAGAGGGCGTGTAGTAGCGCGCCGTCGTCAGACGCATGGCACCATCCCCCCGCAGCGGCACGACCGACTGCACCGACCCCTTGCCGAAGCTCTTGGTGCCGACGACGATGGCGCGGCGATGATCCTGCAGCGCGCCTGCCACGATTTCCGAGGCCGAGGCCGAGCCGCCATTGATCAGCACGACGATCGGCTTGCCTTCGGCGAGGTCACCCGGGGTTGCATTGAACCGCTCCCCGTCCTGAGGATCGCGGCCGCGGGTGGAGACGATTTCCCCCTTGTCGAGAAACGCGTCGGAGACCTTGATCGCCTGGGTCAACAAGCCACCGGGGTTGTTGCGCAGATCGATCACGAAACCGCTGACAGCTTCCATCCCGCCCAATTCGGCCACCTCTTCGGCCATCTTCTCTTCGAGGTTCGGGAAGGTCTGGTCGTTGAAGGTGGTGATCCGCATGACCACCGTGTCGCGGACGACCCGGCTGCGCACGGCGGTGAGCTTGATGGTGTCGCGGGTGATGGTGACGTCGAAGGGCTCGTCGAAGCCCTCGCGCACCACGGTGATCACAATTTCGGAGCCCACCGGGCCCCGCATCATGGTGACCGCAGCGTCCAGGGTCAGGCCAAGTACGCTCTCGCCGTCCACATGGGTGATGAAATCGCCCGCCTCGATCCCTGCCTCGGCCGCCGGCGTGTCATCGATGGGCGAGACGACCTTCACGAACCCGTCTTCCTGGGTGACCTCGATCCCCAGTCCGCCGAACTCGCCTCTGGTCTGCACCTGCATGTCGCCGAAATCCTTCGGCGCGAGATAGCTGGAATGGGGGTCGAGCGAGGTGAGCATCCCGTTGATCGCAGCCTCGATCAACTCGCCTTCATCCACCTGTTCGACATATTGCGCGCGGATGCGCTCGAAGATGTCCCCGAACAGGTCAAGCTGCTCGTAGACCGAGGTGTTGCGCGCGTTGTCCTGTGCCAGCAGTGGCCCTGCGACTTGGGTTGTCAGCAGGGCGCCTGCCACTGTGCCGCCCAGTGCGGCCATCACGAATTTCTTCATCTGCGTCTCAATCCTTGTCTGTCACGAACCAGTCCTCCGGATCGACCGGGGCACCGCTCTCTCTCAGTTCCAAGTAAAGCGTCTCCTGCCGGGTTTGACCACTGGCAAAACCGGTCTGCTGCGCGGGGTCTCCCCCCATCAGGCCGAGCGGGGCGCCGGGGGCCAGCACATCTCCCCCATCAACGTAGAGCGCATCCAGCCCCGCGAGAATAAGCAAAACACCGGTTTGGGGCTCAAGCACGATCACGTTTCCGTAGTCCAGAAGCGTCCCGGTATAGCGCACCGTGGCCGCAAAGGGCGCCGTCACGAGCGCTTGGGCCGGCGCGGCCAGCACGAGACCGGGTCGCGCGATGCCTGCAAGATCCGCCTCGCCAAAGCGGCGCAACACGCGGGCCGCGACCGGCAGGGGCAGGGCCCCGCGGAGGCTGGCGAAGTCGGTCAGGGGCGCAGGAGGCGCGGGGATATCCGCAAGCCCCGCAGCGAAATCCTCCAGCGTCCGGCTGGAGGCCGACAGCACGCCCAGAAGCACCGGATCGGGCGCCGCCCCCTCGGGCAGCCGCACACGCTCGGCCATGGTTTCGGCCAAGGCCACCCTAGCCGCCTGGATATCGCGCAATGCGCCTTCGAGCTGCGCGCTCGCACTGGTCCGGATCATGCGGACGGTGGACAGCTCCTGCAGCGTGGCGCGCAGGGCCGCGGCCTCCGCGGCGACGGCGGGGGTCACGTCGGAAACCATCATCTCCGCCCTGGCAAGGCTGAGTGGGCCGTCCGGATGCAGCAGCAGCGCCGGGGGCGGGGTCTGGTCGAGGGTCTGCAGCACGCCCAGCAACGCGCCCAGCCGCGCCTGTTCCGCGGCCAGCCTTGCGGTGATCGCCTCTTCGCGGATCACGGCCTGCCGCGCGCTTTCACGCACCGCCTCCAACCCGGCCTCGAACCCGCGCACCGCATCGGTCAGCGCCGCGATCCGGTCCGGGGCGGAGCCGGCACCGGCCAGGGCCGTTTCGGCCTCGGCCAAGAGCGCCGCGGCCTGAGACGCCCGCGCCACGGGATCGGTCTGCGCCGCAACCGGCGCCGCCAGCAGCGCGCAGAGAAGGACCGCCGCCCGCCTCACCGGATCAGACTTCGGCCGGTCATTTCCACCGGCTGCGGCAAGTGCATCAGGTGCAGGATCGTCGGCGCAAGATCGGCTAGCCGCCCCGGTGCAAGCGTCGCCCCCTCCGGCCCGCCCACGAGGATCACCGGCACCGGGTTCAGGGTATGGGCGGTATGCGTACCGCCGGTCTCCGGGTCGATCATCGTTTCGCAATTGCCGTGATCGGCGGTGACGATCATCGCACCGCCCGCGACCTCCAGGGCCGCAAGCGCGCGCCCGAGCCCTGTATCCACTGCCGTACAAGCGGCCTTCGCCGCCTCCAGATCGCCGGTATGCCCGACCATATCCGGGTTGGCGTAGTTCACCACGATCAAGTCGTAGCCCGCCTCGATCGCCGCCACGAAACTGTCAGACACTTCCTCGGCGCTCATCTCGGGCTGCAGGTCATAGGTCGCCACCTTGGGCGAGTCGGGCATGAAACGGTCCTCCCCGGTCTCGGGCGTCTCCTGCCCGCCATTCAGAAAGAAAGTGACATGCGGGTATTTTTCGGTCTCGGCGAGGCGGAACTGCCGCAATCCCTGCTTGGCGACCCAGGCGCCGAGGGTATTGACGATTTCGCGCTTGGGAAAAACGATATCGAACCAGCCATCATGCTCGTCGGAATAGGACACCATGCCCAGCTTGGCGGCGAAGTCTGGCAGGCCCGCGGGATCGAAGGCGTCGAAATCCGGCTGGGCCATGGCGCGCAGGATCTCGCGCGCCCGATCGGCCCGGAAGTTCAGACAGAAGATCCCGTCGCCATCCCGCATGCCTGCATACCCCCCGATCACCGTGGGGGCGATGAATTCGTCCGTCTCGCCCCTCCCGTAAGCGGCGGCCACGGCTGCCTGGGCGCTCTCGGCGGTCTCACCCTGGGCGCGGACCATGGCGACGAAGGCGCGCGCGACCCGGTCCCAGCGGTTGTCCCGATCCATTGCGTAATAGCGCCCGATCACAGTGCCGATCCGCGCGCCCTCGGGCAACGCAGCCTCAAGTGCGGGCATGAAACGATCAGCGGATTTCGGCGCGACGTCGCGCCCATCGGTGATCGCATGGAGCACAACCGGAACCCCGGCCCCGGCCACCGCCTTGGCCGCTGCGATAATGTGATCCGTGTGGCCATGCACGCCACCGTCCGATGCCACACCCATCAGATGCGCGGTCCCCCCGCTGGATTTCAGCCGGTCGATGAAACCCGTGAGCGCCGGGTTGCGCGCAAAGCTGCCATCCTCGATCGCCAGATCGATCTGCCCGAGGTCCATCGCCACCACCCGGCCCGCCCCGATATTGGTATGCCCAACCTCGGAATTGCCCATCTGGCCGGAGGGCAGGCCCACATCCGGGCCGAAGGTCGTCAGCGTCGCATTCGGGCAGGTCGCCATGAGCCGATCCATGACAGGCGTGTCGGCCAGCAACGGCGCGTTCGCTGGCCCGTCCGGGTCCAGCCCCCAGCCATCGAGAATACACAACACCACTGGTTTCGGCGCAGTCATCGGATCGTCCTTCGTTGTCTCCCGCGCCTTCTAACGAAGCGGCTGGGGATCGGAAACCTCCTGTGCGCGGTGCTCGGCGTCATGGATCCACAAACACTCGAAAAACCGCCCATACCGCCCGCGTTACACGCGGTGATACGGCGTCCCTGCCAGGATCGCGGCCGCGCGATACAACTGTTCGGCAAGCATCACACGGGCGAGCATGTGCGGCCATACCATCGCCCCGAAGGACAAGCGCGCCTCCGCCTGCGCGCGCAAGGCCTTGTCGAGCCCGTCCGCCCCGCCGATCAGGAACGCCAGATCGCTGCGCCCCGCATCGCGCCAGCCTGCAAGACTGTCGGCGAATTGCGGCGAACTCATGGTCTTGCCGCGCTCGTCCAGCGCGCAGATCACGGCACCACGCGGCACCGCCTTGCGCAACAGGTCAGCCTCCGCCGCCTTCCCGCCGCCCTTGCGGTCCTCAACCTCGACGACGCTCGCCGGACCGAGGCCAAGACCCCGCCCGGTGCGGTCGAAGCGTTGCAGGTAGTCATTGATCAGGTCGCGTTCCGGTCCCGCCCGCAGGCGGCCGACCACGCACAGCGTCACTTTCATGAACCGTCCGGCCCGGACTCAGGCCTGGGCCGCCGGGGTCATCCACATCTTTTCGAGCTGGTAGAACTCGCGCACTTCGGGGCGGAACACATGCACCACCACGTCGCCGGTATCGATCAACACCCAGTCGCCCTGGCCCTTGCCCTCGACCTTGCAGGCCACGCCTAGCTCGGCCTTCAGCCGTTCGACCAGCTTTTCCGAAATCGCGGCCACCTGACGCGTGGAGCGCCCCGAACAGACGACCATATGGTCCGCCATGCTCGATTTGCCCCGCAAATTGATGGAGACGACATCCTCGGCCTTGTCCTGATCAAGAGAGGTGAGGGTGAGCGCCAGTATCCGGTCGCTCATGCTGCCGGATGTGGGCACGGCGGCCAGTCCAGCCTGAGGGGTTTCAGTCACAGCGGAGACCCCAACCGCATTGGAAATGTGAGACAGATTTCTGTCCTCCTGGGCAACACGTCAGATACGCCCCGACGCCGGGCTACTAGCAACATAGCATTGAACGACATTTCGCTCAACGGCCCGCACTTGGGGCGGCCATGCGCATCAATTCAAAACGAGCGCAACCTCGTTGCGGCGAGTCCACGGCAGGGTGAACGGCCCATCATAAAAATAGAACCGCGGCGCACCGGACGCGTCCAACCCGTGCGCTGCTGCAAAAGCCCGCAATTCCAGCTCTTTCTGGGTGAGCTGTGCTTCGCTCCAGCGGCCGGTGAACTGCACCACCAATTGGTCCTCCGCCGGTGTCTCGGTCAGACGGATCGCCGCCGATTGCGGCTTCGGCAGGTTTTCCAGTGTGTAACCCCGGGGCATCCCGAATCGCACGACCCAGAGACCGGCGTCATCATCGTCGGCGGCCTGCTGACTGACCGGTGTGGTCATCGCGACCTTGGCCTCATCCACGTTGCCGCCGAAGATGTAGTCGGCCAGCACGCGGAAGCCGCGCGAGACGGCCTCTTCCCGGTCGCCTTGCACATAGACCTCCGCGACGACCTGCGGCGCATAGCTGCGACGCTCGAAATCGCCTTTTTTCACGGTGACTTCATAGCTGGGGGTCTCATATCCACGATAAAGCTGCGCTTCTGCGCCCACCGACACCGCGGCGACCATCATACCGAGCATCAAGGCTATATGTGTGGTGCGTATCATGACGCCGTGTCCTTCGACTTTGGTGGTATTGTGCAGGGGGTACGGTGCCATATCGGGCCCGGATCATTTTTTTCCACACCCCACGGGTGCGACACATGGACAGCGGCCCCTGCCGGGCGGCGACAAGCATCTCTTGCGGCACAGGGTCGGGGGCTGTATCTGCTGCTCATGGACAGAGTTTTCGACATGTCAGACCGGTCGCGGTTGCCCTGGCGGTTCCACGGCGCCCTTCGAACGGTGCGCGTGGGGCTTTGACGCCCCTGCCCCTGCCAGACCCATTGCAATGACACCCTCCACCTGGGGAGAGATCCATGACTGCCCGCACGCTTTACGACAAGATCTGGGATGCGCACCTGGCCCATGAGGCCGAGGATGGCACCTGCCTGCTCTATATCGACCGCCATCTGGTCCACGAGGTAACCAGCCCGCAAGCCTTCGAAGGTCTGCGCATGGCGGGCCGCACCGTCCGCGCGCCGGACAAGACCATCGCCGTGCCGGACCACAACGTGCCCACGACGCTTGGCCGCGAGAACCCCGACCAGATGACCGAGGACAGCCGCATTCAGGTCGAAGCCCTCGACAAGAACGCCAAGGATTTCGGGATCCATTACTACCCGGTTTCCGACATCCGCCAGGGCATCGTCCATATCGTGGGGCCCGAGCAAGGTTGGACCCTGCCGGGCATGACCGTGGTCTGCGGTGACAGCCACACCGCCACCCACGGCGCGTTCGGCGCGCTGGCGCACGGTATCGGCACGTCGGAGGTCGAGCATGTGCTGGCCACCCAGACCCTGATCCAGAAGAAATCCAAGAACATGAAGGTGGAGATCACGGGCAAGCTGCGCCCCGGCGTGACCGCCAAGGATATCACCCTCTCGGTGATCGGCGCCACGGGCACCGCGGGCGGCACCGGCTACGTGATCGAGTATTGCGGCGAGGCCATTCGCGACCTGTCCATGGAAGGCCGCATGACCGTCTGCAACATGGCAATCGAAGGGGGTGCACGTGCGGGCCTGATCGCGCCGGACGAGAAGACCTATGAATACGTGCAGGGCCGCCCCCATGCGCCGAAGGGCGCACAGTGGGAGGCCGCGCTGGCCTGGTGGAAGACCCTCTATTCCGACGACGACGCCCATTGGGACAAGGTCGTCACCATCAAGGGCGAGGATATCGCCCCCGTGGTCACCTGGGGCACCTCCCCCGAAGACGTGCTACCGATCAGTGCCATGGTGCCCGCGCCGGAGGATTTCACCGGCGGCAAGGTCGACGCGGCCCGGCGCTCGCTCGACTACATGGGCCTGACCCCGGGCACGCCGCTGAGCGAGATCGAGATCGACACGGTCTTCATCGGCTCCTGCACCAATGGCCGGATCGAAGACCTGCGCGCCGCCGCGGAAATCCTGAAGGGCAAGAAGATCGCCGTGAAGCGGGCGATGGTGGTGCCAGGCTCCGGTCTTGTCCGCGCCCAGGCCGAGGAAGAAGGCCTTGCCGACATCTTCAAGCAGGCCGGGTTCGAATGGCGCATGGCGGGCTGTTCCATGTGCCTGGCCATGAACCCCGACCAGCTGAGCGAAGGCGAGCGCTGTGCCTCTACCTCGAACCGCAATTTCGAGGGGCGGCAGGGCTACAAGGGGCGGACGCATCTCGTCTCGCCCGCCATGGCCGCCGCCGCCGCGGTCACCGGCAAGCTCACGGACGTGCGGGACCTGATGTAACCCAGAAAGCAGGAGACTTGTCGTGAAACAATGGATGAAATGGGCCCTGCTTGGGCTGCTCTCGCTGGTCTGCGGCGTGATCGTACTGGGCAACACCGTGCTTGCCTCGATCGCGGTCACCGGCCTGACCGGGGCGCTTTTCCTGATCGCAGGGGGCGCGCAGATCGTCGGCGGTCTCGGCGAAGAGGGCTTCGGCAGCAAGGCGTTCTCGATCGGCATGGGGGTGCTCGCGGCGTTCCTGGGCCTCTCCTTCCTGTTCAACCCGCTTCAGGGCGCGATTTCCCTCGCCCTGCTGATCACCATCCTGCTGGCGGTCAGCGGCGGCGCGCGGATCGTCTTTGCCTGGACCATGAAGCAGACCCAGTTCTTCTGGCCGATGCTGATCTCCGGCGCTCTGTCGATCCTGCTGGCGGCTTACATCATGGCCAATTTCGCCACCGCCTCAGTGCAATTGCTGGGCGTGCTGCTGGGGGTCGAGTTGCTGTTCAATGGCATGGGCTTCGTGGTGCTGGGCTTCTTCCTGCGCAGCCATCCCGAGCTGGCCAAACCGAAAAAAGACTAACGGCGCCTGCCTCGGCACGACGCCTCGGAGACTTCTGATGGAAAAATTCACCAAGCTGACCGGGATCGCGGCGCCCATGCCGCTGGTCAATATCGACACCGACATGATCATCCCCAAGCAGTTCCTCAAAACGATCAAGCGCTCCGGCCTGGGCGTGAACCTGTTCGACGAGATGCGCTATGACCGGCAGGGCAACGAGAACCCGGATTTCGTGCTGAACAAGCCGCAATACCGCGACGCCCAGATCCTCGTGACCGGCGAGAATTTCGGCTGCGGCTCGTCGCGGGAACACGCCCCCTGGGCGCTGCTGGATTTCGGCATCCGCTGCGTGATCGCGCCGAGCTTTGCCGATATCTTCTACAACAACTGCTTCAAGAACGGCATCCTGCCCATCGCCCTGCCCCAGGAAGAGGTGGACAAGCTGATGGACGATGCGGCGCGGGGGGCAAACGCGACCGTCACCGTCGATCTGGAGAACCAGACGATCTCCGGCCCCGACGGCGGCACGATCTCCTTCGAGGTGGACGCCTTCAAGAAGCACTGCCTGCTCAATGGGCTCGACGATATCGGGCTGAGCCTTGAGAAGGTCGCGTCCATCGATGCGTTCGAGGCTCAGGCCAGCGCGGCACGGCCTTGGGTCTGACCCCATCGGCCGGACGCCGGTAAGGATACCTTAACCAATATTGACGAAACATGGCGGGGCTTTCGATCAACGGATCGGAGGCCCTTTTCACGTTCGGACCCGTCCATGCGCCTTGCCCGCCTGTTCCGATTTTGCCTTGTGCTGGCCCTGCTGGTCGGCCCGCTGCGTTTGACCGCCGAGACCGTGCGCGTGGCCTATTTCCATACCGAGCTCTCGGCGCGCGGGCCGGGGCTGCTTCTGCGCGACCTGCGGCGGGATGAGGCGCCGGACCAACTCGCCGCGGTGCTGGATATATTGGTGGAGACCGCACCGGACATCGTCCTGCTGGCCGATATCGATTACGACGCGGGGCAAGCCACTTTGGCCGCGCTGCAAACGGCCCTGGCCCAGCGCGGCCTGCCCCTTCCCCACGGATTTACCGCCGCACCGAACACCGGCGTGCCCACCGGCCTCGACCTCGACCGCGACGGGAAATGGGACGAACCCGAAGACACCCAGGCCTTTGGCGAGTTTCGCGGCGCGGGCGGGCTGGTGCTGCTGTCACGCTACCCGATTCTGCGCGACGAGATCACCGACCTGTCGGGCCTGCTCTGGGCCGAGTTTCCCGCCGCCAGCCTGCCCGAAACTTACGGTCCCGAAGAACAGGCCGTGATCCGGTTGTCGGCCACGGGGCATTGGGACGTGCCCGTGCGCCTGCCCTCGGGCGACGTGCTGCGGCTTCTGACCCTGCACGCCACGCCGCCCGTGTTCGACGGTCCGGAGGATCGCAACGGGCGGCGCAACGCGGACCAGATGCGGCTCTGGGCCGACTACCTCAACGGCTGGCGCCCGGAAGGCACCGCCCCCCCGCTCGGGAAGGCCGTGGTTCTGGGTACGCTCAACGCCGACCCGCAGGATGGGGAGGCCCGCCCCGGCGCCCTCGCCCGCCTGCGCGCCCACCCACGCCTTCAGGACCCTGCCCCACAAGCGACGGGGGCGGCTGCGGCCACTCGGGCGCAGGGCGGCGTGAACGCCCGGCACGGCGGCGATCCCGCGCACGATACGGTGGACTGGCCCGACACGCGCCCAACCGATCCCGGCAACCTGCGGGTTGATTACATCCTGCCCACGCGGGACCTGACCGTGACCGGCGCCGGTCTGCACTGGCCCGACCCGGAGGACGCCGCGGCGCTGGCACGAACCGAGACCGCATCCCGCCACCGGCTGATCTGGGTCGACCTGCGCCCTTGAGCGCACGCCCACGCCTTGACCCTCCGCGGTCAACGGGATACCGCACGCGGCAAAACGCAGCCGGAGAAACACGACATGAGCACCGCTTCCCTTCTGATCCTTGCCGGGGACGGCATCGGCCCCGAGGTCATGGCCGAGGTGCGCAAGATCATCGACTGGTACGGCGCCAAGCGCGACCTGGCGTTCGACGTGTCGGAAGATCTCGTGGGCGGGGCGGCCTACGACGTGCACGGTGTGCCGCTTGCGGACGAGACCATGGCCAAGGCCCAAGCGGTCGACGCCGTCCTGCTCGGCGCCGTGGGCGGGCCGAAATACGACACGCTCGACTTCTCGCTGAAGCCCGAGCGCGGCCTGCTGCGCCTGCGCAAGGAGATGGACCTCTTTGCCAACCTGCGCCCGGCCCAGTGCTTCGACGCGCTGGCGGATTTCTCGTCGCTCAAGAAGGATATCGTCGCCGGGCTGGACATCATGATCGTGCGCGAGCTGACCTCCGGCGTCTATTTCGGCGAGCCGCGCGGCATCCACAAGGAAGGCAACGAGCGGGTCGGCATCAATACACAGCGCTATACCGAGAGCGAGATCGCCCGCGTCGCGCGTTCGGCCTTCGAGCTGGCCAAGAAGCGCGGCAACAAGGTCTGCTCGATGGAGAAAGCCAATGTCATGGAGTCGGGCATCCTGTGGCGCGACGTGGTGACCGAGATCCATGCCGCCGAATACGCGGATGTGGAGCTGAGCCACATGTATGCCGATGCAGGCGCCATGCAGCTCGTGCGCGCGCCCAAGCAGTTCGACGTCATCGTCACCGACAACCTGTTCGGCGACCTGCTGTCCGATGCGGCGGCGATGCTCACCGGCTCGCTCGGCATGCTGCCCTCGGCCTCCCTCGGGCTGCCGATGGAAAACGGACGGCCCAAGGCGCTCTACGAGCCGGTCCACGGCTCCGCCCCGGACATCGCAGGCCAGGGCAAGGCCAACCCCTGCGCCTGCATCCTGAGCTTTGCTATGGCGCTGCGCTACTCCTTTGACCAGGGGGCAGAGGCCGACCGGCTGGAAGCCGCGGTCAACCAAGTGCTCGCCCAGGGCATCCGCACCGCGGACCTGATGCAGGCAGGCGACACCGCGCCGGCCAGCACATCGCAAATGGGCGATGCGGTGATCGCGGCCCTCGACGCCAGCCTCTGAGCCCCGCAACCTTCGCAGACCCGGACTGCATCCACCCGGATGCAGTCCTTTTTTCTTGGCAACATGGCGAAACCGACGCACAGTCGACCGCGTTTGCGGTAAAACCGCCCGGAAAGCCCGATCCATGACGCTGTCATCCAACCTCAAGGGAGCCCTGCTGGGCCTTGCGGCCTTCGCCGTCTTCGCGGTCCATGACGTGGTCGTGAAAACGCTCGGGGGCAGTTACACACCGTTCCAGATCGTGTTCTTCGGCGTGCTGTTCAGCTTCCCGCTGACCACCGTGATGATGATGCGCGAGAAAGCTCATGGCAATCTGCGGCCCCGGCATCCTTGGTGGATCGCCCTGCGCACCGGCGCGGCGGTGATCACCGGCCTGACCGCGTTCTACGCCTTCACGGTCCTGCCGCTGGCACAGGTCTACGCGATCCTCTTCGCCTCGCCATTGCTGATCACGGTGCTGTCGATCCCGATCCTGGGCGAAACCGTGCGCCTGCGTCGCTGGCTGGCGGTCATCGTGGGCCTGATCGGGGTGGTGGTGGTGCTGCGCCCCGGCGCGGTGGATCTGACCCTGGGCCATGTCGCCGCCCTGACCGCGGCGGTCGGTGGCGCGCTCGCCTCGGTGGTGGTGCGCAAGGTGGGGCGGGAGGAGCGCTCGGTCGTGCTGCTCCTCTATCCGATGGTGGCGAATTTTGTGCTGATGGCCTGCCTGATGCCGTTCTTCTATCGCCCGATGCCCGTGGGGGACCTGGCCGCGGTGGGGCTGATGGCCGCCCTCGGCTTCGGGGCGAGCCTGCTGCTCATCGCCGCCTACCGCGCCGGGGAGGCCGCGATCATCGCGCCGATGCAGTATTCCCAGATCCTCTGGGCGTCGCTCTTCGGCTTCGTGCTCTTCGGCGAGGGGATCGACCTGAACACCGCCCTCGGGGCCGCCATCGTGATCGCCTCCGGCCTCTATATCGTCGCGCGAGAAAGCCGCTCCAGCGTATCGGACAACATGCCCGTCCTGCGCACCCGGTCCCGGCCCGAAACCGGGACCATGCCGCGGGTCGGCCCGCTGCTGCCGGACACGGCCAAACCCGACCTGCCCGGCGACAAGCCCGACGCGGATTAGCCGCCCTCCATCCCCTTCCACCGCCGATGCGGCCAGAGCCACTGGTCCGGGTCGGCCTCGATCCGCGCGGTGGCCCGGTCGTTGAAAGCGCGCATCATCTCTTCGGGCGTCTCGCCCTCGATCGGCGCCTCGAACACCACGTCGATCCGCCCCTCCGCGTCGCGCCGAATACCAAAGCACGGCACCAGCGGCGCCTTGTAGCGCAGGGCCAACTCCGCTGGGGTCAGGGCGGTGCGCGCGTCCGCCCCCATGAAGGGCAGCACAGCGCCGGTAAAATGATACTGATCCGCCATGATCGCAAAGGCACCACCCCCCTTGAGGTGCCGCAGGAGCATGCGAAACCCGTCATTGCCCTTGGGCACGAGCGGTGTTCCGGACGCGGCTGCCCCCTCGGCCAGGTAAGGCTCGTAATAGGGGTTGTTGTTGGGCCGGTAGAGCGCGCCGACCTCGATCCCGAGAGTATCCCGCAAATAGATGCGCGCCGCGTCCCACTGCCCGAAATGCGCACTGACCAGCAGGATCGGCTTGCCCGCGGCATGGGCGGCCCGGATCGCCTCCAGCCCCGGGCCAGAGACAGTGAATGGCAAATGCTTTGTCTGATGTTCGGTCCCGAACAGGATCTCGGTCAGGGTCCGCCCCAATTGCCGCCCGATGGCGCGACACCGGGCGCGCGCGGCTTCCGGCGCCATATCGGGATAGATCCGCGCGAGATTGGCCATCACCCGTTTGCGCGCCGGGGGGAAGTGACGCAAGGCCAGCCCGGCCAGCGCCCCGCCCAGCGCCACCCGACGCCGGAACGGCACCAGCCGGGCCAGCTTCAGGAACACATAGATCGGTGCGAAACTGATCAGGTAGGAGAGGCGCGCGCGGCGGGTCATGACGCGCCTGTTTTAGCCGTGCCGCGCGCCCGGGACCAGCGCTTCCGCATGCAGGGCGGCGCGTGGCTTTTGCGCAGGTTTTGCCCGGCCGCGACCGATGACCGCTTGCATCCGGAGCGCGAAGCGAGTACCCCCGCGCCATTCGGTCGGGCTGTAGCGCAGCCTGGTAGCGCACCTGCTTCGGGAGCAGGGGGTCGGAGGTTCGAATCCTCTCAGCCCGACCAAATGGTTCCCCCGGTTCTGATGTTTGCCACTGTATCTTTCCTTTTTGGGACACTGCTTTGCCATTTTGCCGGCGGCGTCGCTCGAGCGGGGTTCGGGGAGCGCGGCCCAGTTGTGCCATGCCGGACCCAACGCGTTGAGTTCGGTTCGAGAATGCGAAGGGCCGGTATTAACTGATTTTGGAGCTGGTCGCGCTGAATCGTGCCGCGCTCAGGTCACGGCAGTGAGGGGCAAGGCTTTCAGTTCCGCGTCAGCACCGCCGCTCAGGTCAATTTCCCGAGCAGTGCTGTCGTTTTTTTTGGCGCAACCGGGATGGCCATGCCGCTACGGTCTACTCCTGTGACAGAGCACCCTTTTGCGGTGTCTTGAACCGCGCAGTGCGGGCCTGGGCCTTTGCGACCTCCTCGGCCAGGCGGATCGCGGGGGGCAGATCGGCAATGGCGTAGAGGCGGGTGTGGCCCTTCTCGGCGATCAACGGACGCACGCCGAGCCGGGCGAGCAGCGGCGCCATCAGGTGCGGGCTGCAGCCATGCGCCGCGGCCAGATCGCTGAGGGTGCGATGGTGCGCGAAGAGCTGTTCGACGGCGGCCACCGGATAGCCCTCCATCCGCCGCCCGTCCACCTTGTGGCGATCCGCTGGCGGAAGCAGGGTCAACTCCACAAGACGGGTAATCGTGACATAGCGCAGCCCGTAGCTCGCGGCGAGCGCTTCGGTCGTCAGCTGTCCATCCGCGTGTCGCAGCGAGCGCGCGAGCGGCTTTCGGTGGCGGTTTATCTGTGTCTCGAGCACCCGGATCGCCTCCCATCCATGGTCGTCGGGACAGCGGACCGCCGGGGCCAGCGCGCCGTCCAAGAGCAAGCGCGCCGTGGCAGCAGGTCCCTGCCGGGAGGTCCGCGCGAATGCCGACAAGGACACCCAGCCCGATCCTAGGTCTTCGGTCGCGCGCGGCGCCGCCGCCTAGAACGCGTCCCGCAGCGCCACAACCTCGTGCCGCCAGGGCCTCGATTTGCGCTGCGGCCAGGAGGACGCCCGCCCGAGGACCCGCGCGGGCCAGACCTTCTCGAAGGTGAACCGACGCATCCCAAGCAGCTGCCGTGCTTCGTCGAAGGACACGGTATCCTGCACCCGGGCAATCGCGCGCTCGGCCGCCGACCGATCGTAGACGCGATAGGTTTTCCCGAACGCAGACACGTGACCCACCGTGGGGACCTTGTCCGCCGCCAGGGCGAAGCGCACGGACCCACGGGAGACACCATGGCTTTGGGACAGCGTCTCTACCGTCGCGTGATCGAAGGCCGGGATCACCCGGTTCAGGAAGGAATAGGCCCAATGCCGCTGCATGTGGCGCGTTGCGGCCCCGTGCACAGCGTCCAGAAGCGGACGGTACGCCGGTACGTCCCGGAAGTGCCGCAACGTTCCGTTCAGGCACCCGAGGACGTCTTCCGGGGACCGCGCTCCCTCGGCGAGCCGCTTGCGAATGCGCCACCCCACCGCGTCTTTGAGAGCCCCCGGGCCGTCGCGGAGCAGTGAGAAGCCGGTCTCCGTGCAGCGCTGAAGATCGGCTTCGCCCAGTTCCTTCAGTTTGACCGGCCCGATCTCGACGAAACACCCCAGGAGCGGCGCGGTCGCAAGCGCCTCCGCAAGCGACCACCCCCCGACCCGGTCGGTACCGTCGGCGAGGAAGGTCTGAACCGCGAGATCCAGTTCATGGCTGGCGACCGGACGGGGGTCGGGCAGATGGCGATCGGGCCAGAGGCCCAGGCAAAGGTGTAGATCCTTGGCGCCACGGTAGCCGGGCGGACGCGGAAGCGGCTCCAGAAGCACCGCATGCTCCGGGCAAGCCCCCATCGCGGGCATGGTTCACTGGGTGCGCAGGTATTCCTGCCCGTCGCCCCGCGATCGGTCTTCCGCAATGCAAACCGGACAGACGCGGGGACTGAGCGGAATGGCCGGATAAGGCGCGCACATGCGCGGACTGAAGCCGTGATGTTTGGCAAACTCGCGGAAACCCGCATGAAAACGGTGCTGGCCAGGGCCATAAGCATTCCGGTCGATCAACACCGTCTTCATATTGTCAAAGAGGATCGTGTGCGGCACGCCATCATGGCGCGGGGCGGTCCGAGGCACACTTTCTGTCTTCTTTGGCGATGGCAACTTGTGCCAACGCAAACATGCTCCAACGCTTCAAATCCGGCGAAAAGGAACGGTAGCTGTCAAACATTTTGCGCCTAAGCAATTGTTTTGAAGGGTATTTGCTGGAAAAAAGGAAAGATGTAGTGGCAAACCTCACTCACGATGCCAACCCCCCGCAAACCCGGGCCATTGACCCTGGTGATGCGCCGCTTTCCGCACCGGAAACCTCACCCGTTCCAACCGTCGAAAAAATTTCGTGGGCGGGTCTTCGACCATCTTGAATCCGCTCCGGCCCCTTCCGATTTCCGCTGCGGGAGGGCAGACCTCCCGGTTCTTTCAAATGGAGGAAGACGAAAATGAGTCGTGTAGCAGTTTGTGCCATGGTGGCCGCCCTCTGCGCGGCGCCGGCGATCGCATCCGTGTCCGAACTCGACACCGATGGTGATAACCTGGCCTCTTACGAGGAGATGACGCCGATCTACCCCGATCTGACCGAAGATCTGTTCGGCGAGATCGACACGAGCGGCGACGGCTTCGTGGACGATGCGGAACTGACCGCCGCCCTCGATGCCGAGAAACTGACGCCAGCCGCGGAATAACGCGATCGGGCAAGGGTTTTGTTCAGCTCTGACAGAGGACACAGAAGATGGCCTTTCACTTTCCGACCATGAAACGCCCGACCTGGTGGATCTGGGGCGGGGCTGCGGCCCTGGTTGTTGCTGCTGCGGTGGCAATCTGGGGCTTTGACCTGTTCAGCGGTGGAACCGAAACGGCACCTGCCGTGGCAATCGAACAGGCCGAATAACGACAAGGAGAGGCCGCGCCGGGACCCCTGGCGCGGCGTTCCTTCGGGGCGGGCGCCTTAGTCGCGCTCCAGCGCGATGGCAGTGCCTTCCCCGCCCCCGATGCAGATCGCGGCCACGCCCCGTTTCAGGTCCCGCGCCTCCATGGCGTTGAGCAACGTCACCAGGATCCGCGCGCCGGAGGCCCCGATCGGGTGACCCAAGGCACAGGCCCCGCCGTTTACGTTCATCTTCTCCCGCGGCACGCCCATCTCGTGCATGAAGGCCATGGGCACGACCGCGAAGGCCTCGTTGACCTCCCACAGATCCACGTCCGCCACGCACCAGCCGAGCCGGTCGAGCAGTTTGCGCGCCGCCGGCACCGGGGCCGTCGGGAAAAGCGCGGGCTTCTGGGCATGGCTCGCATGCCCGAGCACCCGGGCCCGCACCGGCAGGCCATGGGCCTCGGCCTGTCCGGCGTCGGCCAGAACCAGCGCCGCCGCCCCGTCCGAGATCGACGAGGAATTCGCCGCCGTGACGGTCCCGTCCTTGCGGAAGGCGGGCTTGAGATGGGGGATCTTCTCGGGCCGGGCCGCGGCGGGTTGTTCATCCCGTATCACCACGGTCTCGCCTTTGCGCCCGGAAACGGTCACCGGCACCAGTTCCATCGCGAAAGCCTCGGACGCCTCCGCCGCCAGCGCATTTTCCAGCGAGCCCAGCGCATAGGTGTCCTGGGCCGCACGCGTGAACTGGAACGCCTCGGCGCAGTCCTCGGCAAAGGTGCCCATCAGGCGGCCCTTGTCATAGGCATCCTCCAGCCCATCGAGAAACATGTGATCGATCACCTGCCCATGGCCGATCCGCGCCCCGCCCCGCATCTTGTCCAGCAGGTAGGGCGCGTTGGTCATGCTCTCCATGCCGCCGGCGACCACCAGGTCGGACTGGCCGAGCGCGATCTGGTCGCAGGCGATCATCGCCGCCTTCATGCCAGAGCCGCACATCTTGTTGAGCGTCGTGGCAGGCACCGCGTCGCCCAGTCCCGCCGCATATCCGGCCTGCCGCGCCGGGGCTTGCCCCTGTCCCGCCGGCAGCACGCAGCCCATCAGCAGCTCATTCACCTGCGCCGGGGCCACGCCAGCATCCGCCAGCGCCCCGGCGATGGCTGCACCGCCCAGTTGCGCCGCGCTGACATCGGAAAACACGCCCTGAAAGCCCCCCATGGGCGTCCGGGCCGCCCCACAAATCGCGACAGTCCTCATCATTTTCCTCCAAAATGTCCCAATCCGTCAGATTCGCTCATTTTCTGGTAACCCATCGGTCCTAGGCTCGGCGCATGCAAGTCTAGATGAGGACCAGAGATGCAGGTAACGACCACTGCCCATGGGAATACCATAGTTGCCGTCGTGCACGAGGACCGGATCGATGCCTCCTCGGCGGTTCAGTTCAAGGATACGATGCAGGCGATCGGGCGTACCGCGCATGGGCGCGTGATTCTCGACCTTGCGCAGGTCCAGTTTCTCGACAGTTCCGGCCTTGGCGCCGTTGTGGCCGTGATGAAGGCCTATGCACCAGGCAAGCGCCTCGAACTCGCAGGTCTCAATCCCGTGGTGCAGAAGGTCTTCCGCCTGACCCGGATGGACAAGGTTTTCAAGGTCTATGAAAGCTCCGCTCAGGCTTTGGAAGCTGCCTGAGGGCTGCCGTCGTCATGGCCTGCAAAACCCGTTGCGCCGCGCGCCCCGACACCGCACAGCCATCCGCCACGAGGAGGAGCCTCTGGGTGAAGGAATTTGAGAAAACCTACGAATTCCCGAGCCGATATGCTCAGGTGCGAGAAACCCTGGCGGAGCTTCTGGCCGCGCTGCGGGATGCCGGGGTCGAGAGCGAGGATGCGGGGATCGTCGAGGTCGTTCTGGCCGAAGCCATGAACAATGTCGTCGAACATGCATACCGTGAGTCCCCGGATGAAGTTGTGCGTCTCCGCTGTGCTCTGGAAGAAACCGGTTTGCGCGTCGTGCTCCATGACAGTGGTGTGGCCATGCCGGGCCTGAACCTGCCCGAAGGCAGGTGCCCGACTTCGGACACCCCGCTTCAGGACCTGCCCGAGGGCGGGTTCGGCTGGCACCTGATCCATACACTCACCGAAGAGTTGATCTATACCCGCGCCGCGGAGCGGAACGAGACGCGGTTTATCATCCCCTTCGCCGCCGGCGGTTAGCCTCTCGCCTTGCACCCGCGCGCGGGCTGCCTAATGTGACGGCCGCAGCGAGGAGCCCATCATGCGAGATTTTCACTTACCCGGACGGTCCGCCGTCTTTGCCAGCAACGCCATGTGCGCGACGTCCCACCCGCTCGCCGCCAAGGTCGCTCTCGACATCCTGCGCGACGGCGGCAACGCGCTCGACGCCGCCATCGCCGGCGCGGTTCTGCTGGGCCTGTGCGAACCCCAGATGACCGGGATCGGCGGCGACTGCTTTGCCCTGATCAAACCCGCGGGCAGCGAAGACGTCTTGGGCCTCAACGGCTCCGGCAAGGCCCCTGCGGCCCTGGACCCGGCGGCCCTGCGCGCCGCGGGCCACACCACCATGCCGCCCGCGGCGGCGGCCTCGGTCACGGTGCCGGGGGCTGTCGACGCCTTTTGCCACATGTCAGAGCGCTGGGGCCGCGCCGGACTCGACGCGATCCTTGCGCCCGCCATCCACTATGCCGAACAGGGTATTCCAGTCGCGCCCCGCGTTGCCTTCGACTGGGCCACCGATTCCGCCCGCCTGAACGGCACCGCCCGCGACCATTACCTTATAGCCGGCAAACCGCCCGTGGCCGGGGCCATGTTCCGTGCCCCGCGGCAAGCGGAGGTGCTGCGCAAGATCGCCCGCGAGGGCCGTGACGGCTTCTACACCGGCGCGGTGGCCGAGGACATGGTCGCCAGCCTGCGCGCCGCGGGGGGTACCCACACACGCGACGACTTCGCCGCAACCGCCTGCATGGACGCCACGCCCATCCGCGGCGACTACAAGGGCTCCGAACTGGTGGAACTGCCGCCCAACAGCCACGGCGCGACCGCGATCCTGATGGCCAATATCCTCGCCCGGTTCGACCTGCCCGCACTCGATCCCTTCGGCGCCGCCCGCGCGCACCTGGAGGCCGAAGCCGCCAAGCTCGCCTATGACGCGCGCAACCGCTTCGTCGCAGACCCGGACCACACCACGCGGCTCGACCACATGTTGCGCCCCGAGACCGCCGATGCGCTCGCCGCCCTGATCGATCCCAAGCGGGCCATGGCCGATCCCGCCGCCCTGTCGGAACACGTCCACCGCGAGACGATCTTCATCACCGTGGTCGACGCGGACCGCATGGCCGTGTCGCTGATCTACTCGATCTTCGACGGGTTCGGCTCCGGCATCGCCAGCGACCGCTACGGCATCCTGTTCCACAACCGCGGCGCAGGGTTCAACCTCACGCCCGGCCACCCGAACGAGGCAGGCGGCGGCAAGCGCCCCATGCACACCATCATCCCCGCCATGCTGCGCCGGAACGACCGGCTGGTCATGCCCTTCGGTGTCATGGGCGGCCCCTACCAGGCCAACGGCCATGCGCGCGTCCTGACCAATCTCGTCGATTACGGGCTGCACCCGCAGGCCAATCTCGACGCCCCGCGCAGCTTCCATGACCCGCGCTATGGCCTTCAGGTGGAGCGGGGCTATTCCGACGCGGTCCGCGCCGAGCTGTCGGCCATGGGCCATGAGGTCATTGTGCCGGACACGCCCATCGGCGGCGCCCAGGCGATCTGGATCGACCCGGAAACCGGCGTTCTGCAAGGCGCCTCCGACCCCCGCAAGGACGGCTGTGCCCTCGGCTACTGAGCGTGCGCCCGCAACCCCGGCTCCATCCCGGAGCCGGGATCACCGGATCAGTTCATCTGGAAATGCAGCGGGTATTGCCGCCCGTCGAAATCCCCGAACAGGTCCGGGACATCCGGGTGATCGACCGGACCGCCGGCGGCATCCACCACCAGGTTCTGCTCCGACACATAAGCCACGTAATAGCTCTGGTCGTTCTCGGCGAGCAGGTGATAGAAGGGCTGGTCCTTCCGCGGACGGCTGTCTTCGGGGATGGCGTCGTACCATTCCTCGGTATTGGAAAATTCGGGGTCTATATCAAAGACCACGCCCCGGAAGGGATGCTTCCGGTGCCGAACCACCTGTCCGAGATTGTATTTTGCCTGTGCCTTGAGCATCACATCACAACCTTTTCTTGCCTTCCAAAATAGGGTGCCATCGGCCAGATGTCCATCGAACAAACCGTCGCTCCGGGAAACAGACTGTGAACTTGCTCCTGACAGTTCTGAACATCGTCGCACCTGTTTTCCTGCTCGCGGGGCTCGGGTTTGGCTGGGTGCGCCTGGGCTGGGACTACCCCTTGGAATTCGTCACGCGCATGGGCATGACCCTCGCGGTGCCCTGCCTGATCTTCACCGCCCTGATGCAGACCGAGATCGACCCGGCAGCCCTGAGCACCGTGTCCCTGGCGACCCTGTCGGCCTATATCGCGATCACCGTGGTCTTCTCGATCTACATCCGGGCGGTGGGGGATCGGCAGCGCGACTATCTCGCCCCCCTGACCTTCGGCAACACCGGCAATCTCGGCCTGCCGCTGGCGCTCTTCGCCTTCGGCGAGACCGGGCTGAGCTACGGCGTCGTCGTCTTCGCGGCCATGGCGATCTATTCCTTCACTTTCGGCACCTGGGTGGTCGCGGGCGGCGGCTCCCTGCGCAAGGTCATTCAGGAACCCATGGTTGCCGCCACCCTGCTCGGCGCGCTGTTTCTCTGGCAGGGCTGGCAGACACCGGTGTTCCTGACCAACGCACTGGAGCTGATCGGCCAGCTTGCGATCCCGCTGATGCTGATCACTCTGGGCGTCGCCATCGCCGGGCTACGGCCCGGACGCATCGGCAAGGCACTGTGGCTGTCGGTGTTCAAGCTGGTGGTCTGCGTCGGCATAAGCTGGACCATCGGCCGCGCCTTCGCGCTGGAGCCCGTGGCCTTCGGGGTGCTCGTGCTGCAGGTCAGCACCCCGGTCGCGGTTACAAGCTACCTGATGGCACAGAAATACCGCGCCGATGCCGACGCCGTGGCGGGCCTTGTGGTGGTCTCCACCCTCGTTTCGGTGGTGGCTTTGCCACTCCTGCTCGCCTTTGTGATCTGAAACCACTCTTTAACCATTTTCCGAGAGCCTGTTTTTGGCTAAGCTTGTGGGAATAACAAAAGACTGAGAGAGCAGGATGAGCAGTAAACTTCGCCTCTCGATGGTGTTCCTTTTGCTGGCCGCATGCGGCGGGTCCGGATCGAATCCGCCCTCGCGGCTGGATGATGCCTGCGCGATCGTCGCCCAGCGCCCGGCCTATCTCAAGGCGATGGAGCGGACGGAACGCAAATGGGACGTGCCTGTCCCCGTGCAGATGGCCACCATCTACCAGGAGAGCCGCTTCAAGAGCGATGCGCGCACCCCCTACCGTTTCGCGCTGGGGGTGATTCCCATGGGGCGGGTCAGCTCGGCCTACGGGTATTCCCAAGCGCTCGACGGCACCTGGGACGAGTATCTCGCCGAAGAGGGCCGGTGGCGCGCCAAGCGCAACAACATCCGCGATGCCACGGATTTCATGGGCTGGTACATGACCAAGACCGAGCAGCGCAATGGCATCCCCAAGACGGACGCACGGCGGCAGTACCTGGCCTATCACGAGGGCCATACCGGCTATGCCCGGGGCAGCTACAACCAGAAAGCCTGGCTGATGCGGGTGGCCAACAACGTGGCGGCACGGGCGGCGATGTACGACCGCCAGTTGAAGTCCTGCAACAAGCGCTGAGTCCCTAGCGCCCCGTGTCCTGCTCCGCGGACGGGGCCGAGGCGGTGAACACCGCCTCTGTGCCCAGCGGCTGCGGGTGCCGCTGCATCGCCGGTGCCGGGCTGGGGCCGGGCCGGTCGCGGCCGGGTTGATCGCCATGGCACAGGGCCTTGATCTGTGCCAGCAAGCCGGGCGATGCGCCCTTGGCATCGACGGTGAAGCCGTCCACCGCCTCCATCAACTCCTCCGGCGCGGCGATCCGGTCGAACAGGCCCCAGGACAGGGCGGTCTCCGCCGCCACCTTGGCCCCGCCCAGCAGGATCATCTTCGCCCGGCTCACCCCGCACAGCGCCGCCAACCGCGGCGGGTCCGAAGGTTGCGGCAGGAACCCGTTCTTCAGCACGGGGTAGAACACCTTGGCCGTCGGCACCGCGACCCGCAGGTCGCAAGCCAACATCATGCCCAGCGCGCCCCCCGCGCAAGTCCCGTTGAGCGCCGCCACGGTCAGCCCCGGATAGCCTGCGATGCGCGACGACACCCGCTCCCAGACCGGGTGGGTGGTCAGCCCACCATTGCGCGCCGCCTCCAGGTCGGCCCCGGCGCTGAACACCTTGCCCGCCCCGGTCAGCACGACAACGCGCAGTCCGGCGGCCTCCGCCTCGATCAGGGCGCGCTCCAGCGCTTCGAGCATGGGCGCGGTCAGGGCATTGGCCTTGTCCGGCCGGTTCAGGGTGATCACGCACTGCCCGTCACCATGGGTGGTCTCGATCATGGGGATGTCAGTCCGATCTTCTGTCGCAGGTCTTCGTCCCGCAGGGAGATCTCCGTGCCGATATAGGCATCCGCCTCCGGGCCGCACATCCAGACCAGGGCGCGGGCGGGCCAGTCGGCAGGGATATGCACCGACCAGTCGAGCTGGCTGACGGGGTTCACGCCGGAGCCCTTGATCACGCTCTGCATCTCCGTGGCCACGGTGCCCGGGCTCAGCCCCATGATCCGCAGCCCGCTGCCACCCGCCTCGTGATGGGCGCAGCGGGTCAGCATCGCCGCCCCGGCCTTGGAGGCACAATAGGCGCTCCACCCCTCCAACGGGTTATGGGCCGCACCCGAACTGATGGTGATGATCGTGCCTGCCCCGCGCGCCTTCATCACCGGCAGCGCCGCGCGCATCCCGTAAAAGACCCCCTTGAGGTTGATATCGATCAGCGCGCTCCAGGCGGTGGCATCGACCGTCTCCAGCGGGGCGATCGGCGTGATCACCCCCGCGTTGTTGATCAGGATGTCGAGCTTGCCGTAGGTGGCACAGACCTGCGACACCGCCGCAGGCAGGGTGGCAGGGTCGCTGACATCACCGGGTATGGCGAGCGCACCGCCGCCGATCTCCTTGGCGATCCGGGTGCAAGCCTCCCCGTTCCGGGCCAGCAACGTCACATGGGCGCCAGCCGCCGCAAAGGCCCGCGCCGCGGCTTCGCCGATGCCGGTGCTGGCGCCGGTGATCAGAACCGATTTTCCGGAAACTTGGCTCATGGACCGGGTAATCCCTTCTTGTTTTTGCCCGCTCTCACCCCTCGGGGCTTGACCGTATACGGAGAGGCAGGAACAAAGAAAGTGTTTTCTCGACACATCGACCAGAGAGGTCTCTATGCGCTTTCCCCTTCTCCGCCGCGCGGGTTTTTCGGCGCTTTCGCTGCTCGTGCTGGGCCTGCCCGCGCCGGCCCTGGCCCTCACCGCGGCACAGGTCTGGGAAGAGATGCAGCAGATCTCGGAGCGCGGCGGATTGCGCCAGCGCGCCGCGGTTGCCACCCCCGGCGCCGGTACCCTGACGCTGGAGGGAGTGACGCTGATCTCCGAAGAGGACGCGCCCCGCGTCACCACCCTGATCGACCGGCTCACCTTGCGTGAACTGGACACGGGCGGGGTCGAGATCGTCTATCCGCCGCAACTCCGGATCCTGCTCGAAGATGACAGCGGCGTCGGCATAGACCGGGCCGAGCTGCTGCTCGAGACCACCGACCTCGTCACCCTGGCCAGCGGTGCACCGGGCGACATGTCCTTCGACACGACCACCCCGGCGGCGGTCCTGCGGCTGAGCGCGTTCGAGGATGATGGCACGGCGGAGGTGTCGGAATTCACCTGGACCTTCACCGATCTCGCCCTGTCGTCGGCCTATGGCGCAGAAATCGCCGACAGCGCCTTCAGCGTCGCCCAGATGTCCGGCGCCGTCGCGCTCAGCGCGCCCGAGGACGACAGCGCGCTGCGGCTGCAGATCGCGCTGACGGATTACGCCTTCTCGGACCGGGGCAGTGCGCTGCTGATGTCGCCCACGGCGGACACCGCGGCCCTCCTGACCGGGCAGACGCCCTACAGCTTCGAAAGCCGCCATGCCCGGCTGAGCCTCGCGGTCGGTGGGCAGATCGACGGGGTGGCCGGCGGGGCCGCCCTGTCCACGACCGGCGGCGGCAGCGCGGTCTCCTTCGCCGATGGACAGGTCTCGGTGGCGTCCCGGGCCCAGGGGCTCGACATCCAGGCGCTGGTGCCCTCGCTGGCCTCGCCCCTCGATGCCGCCGCCGCGAACATGGCGTTGCAGATCACCCTGCCCGCCACCCCCACCGAGGACGTGCGCCCGATCGGGCTGGGCCTGAAGCTACAGGAGCTGACCGTGGACGAAGAGGTCTGGGCGATGTTCGATCCCGTCGGCCTCCTGCCGCGCAGTCCCGCCACGCTGGAGGTGGACCTGACCGGCGAAGGGCGCGCCTCCGACGACCTGCTGGACCCGCGCGCAGGCGCCCGGACCATGCTCGACCTCGACAGCCTCTCGATCAACCGGCTCGTCCTGGATGCCGCAGGCGCCCGGATCACCGCGGAAGGCGGCTTCGATGTGGACTTGTCTCGCGGCGGCACCATGCCCGGCCTGCCCGCGCTGAGCGGCCGCATCGGCATGACATCGCGCGGTCTGAACGGCCTTCTGGACAACCTGGCCGAGCTTGGCCTCCTGCGGCCGTCGGACGTCATGGGCGCGCGCATGGTGATCGCCATGCTGACCACGCCCAGCAACGATCCCGACACGCTCTCGGCAGAGATCGAGCTGAAACCCGATGGCGGGCTGGTGGCCAACGGGATGCGCCTGCGCTGAGCGAAGCCGGACAACCGCTTGCACCCGGGGGCGGCGCGACCTAGGTCAGAGCGAGTGTTTCCCGGAGAACCTGTGCCATGCCGCAAGACCTGTCTGCCCTGACCGATGCCCTCCTGAGTGCTGCCAAGGCCGCGGGGGCCGAGGCCGCCGATGCCATGGCGGTGAAGGGCACCTCGGTGTCCATCGACGTGCGCGCCGGTGCCCTCGAACAGGCCGAGCGCTCCGAAGGGATCGATCTCGGCTTGCGGGTCCTGCTGGGCCAGAAACAGGCGCTGGTCTCGGCCTCCGATACCTCGGGCGACACGATCCGCGAGATGGCCGAACGCGCCGTGGCCATGGCCGCCGAGGCACCGGACGACCCCTATATCGGGCTCGCGGACCCGGACGCGCTCGCCACCTCCTGGGACATCGACGCGCTGGAGTTGCAAGACCCCAGCCCGGAGCCGGACCCCGCCGCGCTCGAGGACGACGCGCGACGTGCGGAGGCCGCGGCCCTCGCCCTGCCGGGCATCAGCCAGGTCCAGTCCGCCAGCGCGGGCTATGGCCGCCGCGCCGTGCACCTGGCCACCAGCGACGGGTTTTCGGGCGGCTACGCACGTACCGACCGTGGGCTCTCTGCCGTGGCCATCACCGGCACGGGCACCGGGATGGAGCGTGACTACGCAGGCGAGAGCCGGATCTTCCAGGCCGACCTGCCCAGCCCCGAAGAAGTCGGCAAACGCGCCGCCGAACGCACCCTCGCCCGGGCCGGGGCGCGCAAACCGCCCACCGGCGCCTTCCCGGTGCTCTACGACGAACGGATTTCCAGCGCCCTGATCGGACACCTGCTGGCCGCGATCAGCGGCAGCGCCATCGCCCGCGGCTCCAGCTGGTTGCGCGACGCGCTCGGCACGCAGGTGCTGCCCGCGGGCCTGAGCCTCGTCGAGGATCCCCACCGCCCGCGGGCCACGGGATCACGTCCCTTCGATGCCGAGGGCCTGCCGACCGCGCGTCGACTCATTGTCGACAACGGGGTGCTGCAGGGCTGGACGCTCGATCTGGCCACGGGCCGCAAGCTGGGCCTGCCGAGCACGGCCAATGCCGCCCGCGGCACCTCCAGCCCGCCATCGCCCTCGGTGACCAACGTGGCCCTGACCCAGGGCGACAAGCCCGCCGAAGCACTCGCACGGGACATGGGCACCGGGCTCTGGGTGACCTCGATGATCGGCGCCTCGATCAATCCCACGACCGGGGATTACTCCCGCGGGGCCAGCGGCTTCTGGGTCGAGAAGGGCGAGATCGCCTACCCGGTGAACGAATGCACCATCGCGGGTAACCTGCGCGACATGCTCAAGACCCTGGTGCCCGGCAACGACGCCCGGCCCCATCTGAGCCGCGTGATCCCCAGCCTGCTGGTCGAAGGACTGACGATTGCCGGCGCCTGACCTCGCGCTCCTGATCGACGCGGCGCAGGCGGCCGGCCGGATCGCCGAGAAGCACTGGCGTCAGGACCCCGAAGCCTGGGACAAGGCCGGCGGTGCAGGCCCCGTGACCGAGGCCGATCTCGAAGTGGACCGGATGCTCCGCACGGAGCTTCTGGCCGCGCGCCCGGATTACGGCTGGCTGTCGGAGGAAACCGAGGACACGCCGGACCGGCTGGACCGCGAGCGGGTGTTCGTCGTCGATCCCATCGACGGGACACGGTCCTTCATGGCCGGGCAACGCACCTTTGCCCACGCCCTCGCCGTGGTCGAGAACGGCATACCCGTGGCCGGGGTCGTCTACCTGCCCCTGCGCGACAAGCTCTACACCGCCGCACGCGGCGCGGGCGCGGCCCTGAACGGCACCGTTTTGCGCATCTCGACCCGATCGGAGGTCGCAGGCGCCACCGTGCTGGCCGCGCGGCCGAACCTGGAGGGCCACCACTGGGGCGGCACGCCACCCGCCCTGGACCGGCATTTCCGCAGCTCGCTGGCCTACCGGCTGGCGCTGACCGGCGAAGGGCGGTTCGATGCCATGCTGACCCTGCGCAACAGCTGGGAATGGGACATCGCCGCGGGCTGCCTGATCGTGGAGGAAGCCGGGGGGCAAACGACTGACCGCCACGGCGCAGGGTTGCGGTTCAACAACCCGTCGGCACAGACCAAGGGCGTGGTGGCGGCCAATCCCCGGCTTCACGCCGAGCTCAGCGCAAAGCTCACCTCCATGTCCGAGCGGTCCAGCTAGCGCCAAGCGCCTTCGAAGGCGCTTGTTGGCCCTTCGCACTCCCCGCTGCGCCAAAGGATCACCTGAAGACAAAGCGTCGGACCCGGGTCCAACGCGTTTCGAAGCGCGTTGCCCGCGCAGGCTCAGACCGGCCGCCCCTGCAGCAGCCGTGGCACATCCCCGGTCAGACCAGCCGCCTCGCGGATGAAGGTCCGGCGCGCGCCGGGCAGGGCATTGACCAGCCCCATGCCCAGGTCCCGTCCCAGCCGCAGTAGCGGGTTGTCGTTGGAAAAGAGCCGGTTCACCGCATCGGTCGCCACCGCCAGCGTCGCCGTATCGAACCGCCGCCAGCGCGCATAGCGGTCCAGCACATCCCGCGCCGCGATATCCTCGCCCCGCCGCGCCGCATCCGCCAGCACCTCGGCCAGCGCGCCCACATCCCGGAACCCGAGGTTCAGACCCTGCCCGGCAATCGGATGCACGCCATGGGCCGCGTCTCCGACCAGCGCCAGCCGATCCGCCACCATCGCGTTGGCCAGCGTCAGGCTCAGCGGATAGGTGAAGCGCGCGCCGACCAGAGCGATCTCGCCCAGGAAATCCCCGAACCGCGGCCGCAGCGCCTCCAGAAACGCGGCATCGTCCAGAGCGGCGAAGCGTTCGGCCTGCGCCGTCCGCTCGGACCACACGATCGAGCTGCGGTTGCCCGGCAGCGGCAGGATCGCCAGCGGCCCTCCGGGCATGAAGAACTGATGCGCGGTCCCCTCATGGGGCAATTCGTGGGACACGGCGCAAACCAACGCCGTCTGGTCATAGCCCCAGCCCGTGCGCCCGATCCCGGCCCGCCGCGCGGTCCCGCTGGCGCGTCCGTCACAGCCCACCAGCAGCCGGCCGCGCCGGCTCGTGCCATCCGCGAGGGTCACGATCACGCCGTCCGCATCGACCTGCTGGCCGATCACGATCGTCTCGCTCAGATGAGCAATCTCGGCGCACTCCTCCATCGCGGCCAGAAGCGCGCGACGCAGGTAGCGGTCCTCGACCATGAACCCCATGGGACCCTCTTCGATCTCGGCATGGTCGAACTGCATCCACCAGGGCGCGGCCCCCTCGCCGGGCCGCCCGTCCGACACCTTGATCCGCAGCATCGGCTGCGCGCGCTCCTCCAACCCGTCCCAAAGGCCCAGCGCCGCCAGCATCCGCTGCGACGCCAGCGCCAGGGCATAGCTGCGCCCGTCGAAGGCCGGGTCCGCGCGCCGATCCACGCTATGCGCATCGATCACGGTGCTGCGCAAACCCGCCTGCGCCAGGGCCAGGGCCAGGGTCGGGCCGTTCAGCCCGCCGCCCACGATCAGGATATCACTGTCAAAATCCGCCATACTCTTGGATATGCCCTGCGTGAGGGCGTTGTCCATCGCAGCCGGCCCCTGTAGCTTCGCGGCGAAATGTCTCTCAACGGCGAAAACGGGGTGCGGAATGGACAAAAGCTGGCTGACGGCAAGCGCGGCGGCGCAGGGGCGCGCGATCGCGGAGGGCACCCTCGACCCCGTGGCCCTGACCGAGGCCTATCTTGACAAGATCGCCTCGCGCGCCGAAAGCCCGCGCATCTATGCCCGCACCACGCCCGACCGTGCCCTGTCCGAGGCGATGGCCGCCCATGATCGCGCCAGGTCGCAGACCCGGCACGGGCCGCTGGACGGGGTGCCGATCTCGTGGAAGGACCTGTTCGACACCGCTGGCGTGGCCACGGAGTCCGGCACGGCGCTCCTGAAGGGCCGCACCCCCGACCGCGACGCGGAGGTGCTGGCCAACGCCACCGCGGCGGGGCTCGTCTGCCTCGGCAAGACGCATCTGTCGGAGCTGGCCTTCTCGGGGCTTGGCCTCAACCCGATCACCGCCACCCCGCCCAACATCAACGACCCCGGTGCGGTGCCCGGCGGTTCGTCCTCGGGCGCCGCGGCGTCGGTGGCCTTCGGGCTGGCCGCCGCCGGGATCGGCTCGGACACTGGCGGGTCCGTGCGCATCCCCTCGGCCTGGAACGATCTCGTGGGGCTGAAGACAACCTCCGGCCTGTTGTCGCTCGAAGGCGCCGTGCCGCTCGCCAGCGCCTTCGACACGGTCGGCCCCCTCACCCGCACGGTGGAGGACGCGGCGCTCCTGCTCGGCGCCCTCGGGGGCACGAAAGCCCCCGACCTGCGCGGCGCAACCCTCACAGGCACCCACCTCGCCGTCCTGCGCACCGGAGCGTTCGAAGACATCCGGCCCGAGCCCGAGCAGGCCTTCGCGGCCGCCGTGGCGCGTCTGGCCGAGGCGGGCGCGCAGATCACCGAGTTGCACGCCCCCGAAGTGGACGAGGCGCTTGCACTCTCCGGCGTGCTCTTTGCCACCGAAGCCTACGGCATCTGGAAGGACGTGATCGAGGCCGCCCCGGAAAAGATGTTCCCCCCCATCCTCGACCGCTTCCGCGGCGGGCGGGACTACGATGCCCCGGCCTATGTGGCGGGCTGGCGCAAGCTGGTCGAATTGCGCGCGGTCTGGGCGGACCGCACCCGGGCCTTCGACGGCGTGCTGCTGCCCACCGCCCCGACCCTGCCGCCCAATGTGGACCGGCTCCTGTCGGAAAAGGCCTATTTTGTCGAGGAAAACCTGCTCGCCCTGCGCAACACGCGCATCGGCAACCTGATGGGGGTCTGCGCGCTGAACCTGCCCACGGGCACCCCCTCCTGCGGGCTGTCGATCATGGGCCAACCCTTCGGCGAGGCCGCCCTCCTGCGGCTCGGGGCGGCGGCGGAGGCCGCGCTGACCTGACGCGATCCGGGCAATCGGGCAACAGGCGCACCCCCGTGCGCCTGTTTTTCGTAGACCGCGCAAGGCTCTGCCGGTATTCTGACCGCCAACAAGGGGCGTCAGACCCCGGATACTGAGGCAGTCATGGATTTTCCCGAGCGGTTTTCTGCGCTTCCGGAATATGCGTTCCCGCGTCTGCGGGCCCTTTTGGACGGCCACCCGCCCGGTGGCTCGACCCTTGCCATGTCCATTGGCGAGCCGCAGCACCCGTTCCCGCAGATCGCTACCGACGCGCTGGCCGAGGCCCTGCCGCTCTTCAACAAATACCCGCCCAATGATGGCGCGCCCGAACTCTGCGCCGCCATCGCCGACTGGGTGCAGGGACGCTACGGCGTCAAGCTCGACCCCGCGCGGCAGGTGCTGGCGCTCAACGGCACCCGCGAGGGGCTGTTCGCGGCCTGCCTCGCACTCTGCCCCGACACCAAGGCGGGCGGGCAGCCCCTGGTGGCGATGCCCAACCCGTTCTACCAGGTCTATGCCGTGGGCGCGCAGGCCGCCGGGGCCCGGCCGCTCTTCGTCAATGCCACCGCCGAGACTGGGTTTCTGCCCAATCTCACCACCCTGCCGCCCGAGACGCTGGACCGGATCGCCATCGCCTATGTCTGCTCGCCTTCGAACCCGCAAGGCGCCGTGGCGGATGCGGGCTACTGGCGCGCCCTGATCGGGCTTGCGGAAAAGCACGATTTCTACGTCTTCGCGGACGAATGCTATGCCGAGATCTACCGCGAAACGCCGCCCTGCGGCGCGCTCGAAATCGCAACCGCCATGGGCGCCGACCCCGAGCGCGTGGTGATCTTCCATTCCCTGTCCAAACGCTCCAACCTGCCGGGGCTGCGCTCCGGTTTCGCCGCGGGCGGGCCGCGCGCCATGGCCGAGATGAAGAAGCTGCGCGCCTATGCCGGCGCCCCCCTGCCCGGCCCCTTGCACCCCGTGGCCACCGCCGTCTGGCGCGACGAGGCCCATGTGGTCGAGAACCGCGCCCTTTACGCGGCCAAGTTCGACACAGCCGACACCATTCTGGGCGCCGTGCCCGGCTATACCAGCCCGGCGGCCGGCTTCTTCCTGTGGCTGCCGGTTGAAGACGGCGAGGCCGCGGCGCTGAAGCTCTGGACCGAGACCGGCGTGCGGGTCCTGCCCGGCGCCTATCTCAGCCGTGACACCGAGACCGGCAACCCCGGCGCAGGCTTCATTCGGGTGGCCCTCGTGGCCGACGCCCCGGATGTGGCCCGCGGTCTGACCCTTATTCGCGACAGTTTGTATTCCTGAGGAGAGCGCGTCGATGGCTTACCACCCCGCCCGACAGAGAGACCCCCTGCTGGACACCTCCACCCAGGCCGCGCTGGAAAAACGCGGGCGGGAGTTGCTCGGCCTCGGGCTGCTGGCGCTGGCGGCGATGCTGGGCCTCGCGCTGGCCAGCTACGTGCCCGACGATCCCGGCTGGATGAGCACCAGCCAGGCCCCGGCCGAGAACTGGATGGGCCGTCCGGGCGCGACCGTCGCGGCGCCGCTCAACATCATCATCGGGCACGGCGCCTGGGCGCTGGTGGCGATCCTCGCGGTCTGGGGCGGGCGGTTCCTGCTCCACCGCGGGTCGGAGCGGTTCGTGGGCCGGATGATCTTCGCCCCCATCGCCGTGGCCTGCGCCGCGGTATATGCAGCCACCCTCGTGCCCGGGTCGGACTGGACCCATTCCTTCGGCCTCGGCGGGCTCTTCGGCGACACGGTGCTGGGCGCGCTGCTCGGCGTCTCGCCCCTCGGGGCGGCTGCGGGGCTGAAGCTCGCCTCCCTGACGCTGGCGGTCGGGATGATCGCCCTCCTGCTCTATGTCGCGGGCTTCGTGCGCAGCGAACTGGCCCGCATCGGGGTGTTCCTGCTGGTCGGTCTGGTCAATGTCTACGAGGCCACTCTCGCCGGGCTGGGCAAGGCCAGCTCCCGCGCCGTGGCCGCCGGCACCGCCGGGTGGGAGGCCCGCAAGACCCGCGCCGCCGAACAGGCCGGGGCCCAGGACGCCTACAAGGCCGCCGCCATCGCCGCCGTGCGCCGCGACCCGGTCGTGTCGGGACATGCGCCTGCCCGCGTGCTGCGCGCCGAGCCGGTCCTGACCGAAAACACCCCTGCCAATGCCACCGAACCGCAGGATCCCGCGGCCCTCGCAGCCGAGTTTGCCCCCGAGGTCGCGCTGCCCGCGAAGCCGAGCCTGCTGGCCCGGGTCAAGGCCCGCGCCCTGGCCCGCCCTTCCCCGACAGCGGAGGCCACGGCCGACACCCCCGAAGGCGAGACGCAGGAACCCGATCGCATCTCTGCCGCGATTACCGACGCCATCACCCGGCGCCGCAACCGGGTAACCGGACGCGCGCTGATCCTGCCCAAGGATGCGCCCGCCGCCGAGGCCGCCCTGCCGCCGGAGCCGCCCCTGCGCCGCGCCACCATCCCGCCGATGGCGGCAACCCTCGGCAAGGCCCCTCTCGCTCCGGAGGAGTGGTCCCCGGAGCCACAAGACCCCCCAGCATCCTACATGGACACCGACGTGCTCGATGACCTCGACGCACCTTTTGACGACGCATCTGACGACGACCTCCCGCCCCCTGCACCAACACCGCAGGTCCTCGACCGCACCGCACCGACCTTCCAGCGCCCCCGCGCGCCGGAGCCGAAATCCGTGGTCCAGCACCCGCCGCGCAAGGCAACTCCGCCCTCCCGCGCGGCCCAGGACGAGGCCCAGCCCGCCCTGCAATTCGACCCGGCCCCGGCACCCGATTACGAGGCCCCGCCCCTGTCTCTGCTGACCAATCCGGTCAGTATCGAGCGCCTGCATCTCAGCGACGAGGCCTTGGAAGAAAACGCCCGCATGCTCGAATCCGTGCTCGACGATTACGGCGTGAAGGGCGAAATCGTCAGCGTCCGCCCCGGCCCCGTCGTCACCATGTACGAACTCGAACCGGCACCGGGCCTCAAGGCGTCGCGCGTGATCGGTCTGGCGGACGATATCGCGCGCTCGATGTCGGCCCTGTCCGCGCGGGTCTCCACCGTGCCGGGCCGCTCGGTGATCGGGATCGAACTGCCCAACGCCCAGCGCGAAAAGGTCGTGCTGCGCGAGATCCTGGCGGGTCGCGACTTCGGCGACAGCAACCTGCGCCTGCCGCTCGCCCTCGGCAAGGACATCGGCGGCGAGCCCGTGGTCGCAAACCTCGCCAAGATGCCCCATTTGCTGATCGCCGGGACCACCGGCTCGGGCAAATCCGTGGCGATCAACACCATGATCCTGAGCCTGCTCTACAAGCTCAGCCCCGAGGAATGCCGCCTGATCATGATCGACCCCAAGATGCTGGAACTCAGCGTCTATGACGGCATCCCGCACCTGCTCAGCCCGGTGGTGACCGACCCCAAAAAGGCCGTCGTCGCCCTGAAATGGGTCGTGGCCGAGATGGAGGAACGCTATCGCAAGATGTCCAAGATGGGCGTGCGCAACATCGAAGGCTACAACGGCCGGGTGAAGGACGCGCTGTCCAAGGGCGAGATGTTCACCCGCACCGTCCAGACCGGCTTCGACGACGAAACCGGTGAGCCCGTGTTCGAGACCGAGCACAGCCAACCCGTCGCCCTGCCCTATATCGTCGTCATCGTCGACGAGATGGCCGACCTGATGATGGTCGCGGGCAAAGAGATCGAAGCCTGCATCCAGCGCCTGGCCCAAATGGCGCGCGCCTCGGGCATCCACCTCATCATGGCAACCCAGCGCCCCTCGGTCGATGTGATCACCGGCACGATCAAGGCCAACTTCCCGACCCGGATCTCCTTCCAGGTCACCTCGAAGATCGACAGCCGCACGATCCTGGGCGAGATGGGCGCCGAGCAGCTCCTGGGCATGGGCGACATGCTCTACATGGCGGGCGGCTCGCGCATCACCCGCGTCCACGGGCCGTTCGTGTCCGACGAGGAAGTCGAGGAAGTCGTCACCCACCTCAAATCCTTCGGCCCCCCCGAATACATGAGCGGCGTGGTCGAAGGCGTGGACGAGGACAAGGAGGGCGATATCGACCTCGTGCTCGGCCTCGGCGGCAACACCGACGGCGAAGACGCGCTCTACGACCAAGCGGTGGCCGTGGTCATCAAGGACCGCAAATGCTCCACCTCCTACATTCAGCGCAAGCTGGCCATCGGCTACAACAAGGCCGCGCGCCTTGTGGAACAGATGGAGGAAGAAGGCCTCGTCAGCCCGGCCAACCACGTCGGGAAACGCGAAATCCTCGTGCCCGAGCAAGGCTGACACCGGGGCGCGCGGCGGTGACACGCGCCGCCGCCGGGCAATGCCCCGGCACCTGCGCACCCCGCCCCATGGGCGAAATCGCGCAGAGGTGAGCCGCCCGCTATGGCATAGCAGCCCCGCCCCGCTTACCTCTGGGTGCATGAACAGACGCCAGTTTACCGCCCTCACCCTCGCCGGTCTCGCAACCCCCGGTCTCGCCCGGGCCGCGAGCCTGATCCCGCTGCCCGAGATCGCCGCCTATCTGCGCGGCCTCGACCTTGTCCAGGCTCGCTTCACCCAGCGCAATGCCGATGGCTCGACCTCCACCGGCACGCTCTACCTGCGCCGCCCCGGCCGCGCACGGTTCGAATACGACCCACCTGCGGAGGTGCTGGTCATGGTCGGCGGCGGCACGGTCGCGATCTTCGACGCCAAGGGCGATCCCACCCCCGAAAGCTACCCGCTGCGGCGCACCCCGCTGAACGTGATCCTGTCGCGCGAGGTGGATCTCGAAGGCTCCGACGCGATCTTCGGCCACCAACTGGACGGCGATCTGACCACCGTGCTCGCCCATGACCCCGCGCATCCGGAATACGGCCGCATCGCCCTGCAATTCGCCGCCGATCCCGTGCGGCTGGCCCGCTGGGTCATCGTCGGCGAGACCGGCGAGCAGACAGTGATCGAGCTTGGCCCGCTGACCCGCCCGGCACAGCTGTCCTCCAACCTGTTCAACATTCCCGGCGAAACCAACCGCCGCCGCAACTGACCGGCGGCGCGCGCCCCTAGACCTCGCCCGCACAGGGGGCTAGACCTTCCCGCGACCACGCCACAGGAAAGTCCCACGCCCATGCCCGCCGACACGCCCGCCGGTTCCGCCCCCGCCCGCTTCGACCCCGCCCAGATCGAGCCGAAATGGCGCGCCGCCTGGGATCTGGCCGGCACCTTCACCGCGACCCCGGACCCAGCGAAGCAGAAATACTACGTGCTCGAGATGTTCCCGTATCCCTCGGGCCGCATCCACATGGGCCATGTGCGCAACTACACGATGGGCGACGTGATCGCGCGCTACAAGGCCTCCTGCGGCTTCTCGGTCCTGCATCCCATGGGCTGGGACGCCTTCGGCATGCCCGCCGAAAACGCCGCCATGGCCACGGGCGGCCACCCCAAGGACTGGACCTACGCCAACATCGCCGAGATGCGGGCGCAGATGAAACCGCTGGGCCTCAGCATCGACTGGTCGCGCGAATTCGCCACCTGCGACGAGGCCTATTACGGCCAGCAACAATCCATGTTTCTCGACTTCCTGGAAAAGGGCCTGGTCTATCGCAAGAACGCCGTGGTCAACTGGGATCCCGTGGACATGACCGTGCTCGCCAACGAGCAGGTGATCGACGGCAAGGGCTGGCGCTCCGGCGCCGAGGTCGAGCGTCGCGAGCTGACCCAATGGTTCTTCAAGATCTCCGACTTCGCCGACGACCTGCTGAGCGCGCTGGACGGGCTGGAGAACTGGCCCGAAAAGGTCCGCCTGATGCAGGCCAACTGGATCGGTAAGAGCCGCGGGCTGGAGTTTGCCTTCGCGCGCACCGATGGCGGCGACCCGATCCCGGTCTACACCACCCGGCCCGACACCCTGATGGGCGCCAGCTTCGTGGGCATCTCGCCGGGCCATCCCATCGCCAAGGCGCTCGCAGCCCAGCGCCCCGAGGTCGCCGATTTCCTGGCCGAGGTCGCGCGCGGCGGCACCACCGAGGCAGCACTTGAGACCGCGCCGAAACTCGGCTTCGACACCGGGATCACGGTGCGCCATCCGCTGGACCCGAACTGGGAGCTCCCAGTCTGGATCGCCAATTTCATCCTGATGGATTACGGCACCGGCGCGATCTTCGCTTGCCCGGCCCATGACCAGCGCGACCTGGATTTCTGCCGCAAATACGACCTGCCGGTGATCGACACCTTCTTCGCTCTCGACGACCCGACGCCCGTGGGCGACACCGCCTTCGTGCCGCCGAAAACCGAACCCGTCCGCTGGGTCGAGCATTTCGCCGGGCTAGACATCGCCACCGGGCAGGAGGCGATCGAGGCCACCATCGACTTCGCCGAGGCCGCGGGCTGGGGTCGGGGTGTCGAGCAGTTCCGCCTGCGCGACTGGGGCCTGAGCCGTCAGCGCTACTGGGGCTGCCCGATCCCGGTCGTCCATTGCGACAAATGCGGCGTGGTGCCCGAGCGCAAGGAAAACTTGCCCATCGCCCTGCCCTATGACGAAGACGGGCGGCCCATCGACTTCTCGATCCCCGGCAACCCGCTGGACCGGCACCCGTCCTGGCGCGACTGCGCCTGCCCGGCCTGCGGCGCCCCCGCCCGGCGCGAAACCGACACCATGGACACCTTCGTCGACAGCTCCTGGTACTTCGCCCGCTTCACCGCCCCCCGGGCCGAGACCCCCACCGACCCGGCCGAGGTCGGCTATTGGATGAACGTGGACCAGTATATCGGCGGGGTCGAACACGCGATCCTGCACCTGCTCTATTCACGCTTCTTCGCCCGGGCGATGCATCTCTGCGGCCACCTGCCCGAAAGCGCGCGCGAACCCTTCGACGCGCTCTTCACGCAAGGCATGGTGACCCACGCGATCTACAAGACCACCGGCACCGATGGCCGCCCGGTCTATCACTACCCCGAGGAGGTCGAAACGACCGAGGAGGGCGCCGTCCTGAAAAAGACCGGTGCGCCGGTGGATATCGTGCCGTCGGCCAAGATGTCGAAATCCAAGAACAACGTGGTCGACCCGCTCGCGATCATCGACGCCTACGGGGCCGATACCGCGCGCTGGTTCGTGATGTCCGACAGCCCGCCGGAGCGTGACGTGGAATGGACCGCCTCGGGCGCCGAGGCCGCCTTCAAGCACCTCGGAAGGGTCTGGCGTCTGGCTGAGGATCTGCGCCGGAACGCCGAGGAGGCCGCGACCGCAGGAAGCGCCGAGGAGGCGCGCGCCCTGGCGCGCGCCTCCGCCCGCGCCATCGCCGAGGTCACCGCCGGGATCGAAGGCTTCGCCTTCAACAAATCCGTGGCCAAGCTCTACGAATTCACCAACACGATCCAGAAATCCAAGGCCCCCCGCGCCGAAAAGCGCGCTGCCCTGAAAACCATGGCGCAGCTGATGTCGCCCATGACGCCCCACCTCGCCGAAGAGGTCTGGTCGATGCTCGGCGGCATCGGCCTGGTGGCCGAGGCGCCCTGGCCCGAAGCCGACCCGGCGCTGCTCGTCGAAGACACCGTCACCCTGCCGATCCAGATCAACGGCAAGCGCCGCTCCGAGCTGGCCGTGCCCAAGGACATGCCCCGGGAAGAGGTCGAGAAACTGGCGCTGGCGGACGCGGCCGTGCTCAAGGCGCTCGCCGGGGGCGCGCCCCGGAAACTCATCGTCGTGCCGGGCCGGATCGTGAATGTCGTCATTTGACCGCCGCACCCTCCTGATCCTGCTGGCGGCGGCACCCCTCGCCGCCTGCGGCTTCACGCCGGTCTATGCCCCGGGCGCGGAGGCGACCCGGCTCCGTGGCGCGGTCCGCATGCCCGACCCCGAAACCCCGGACGAATTCGACATCGTGCGCGAGATCGAAGCCCGCCTCGGCCGCCCGGACACCCCGCTTTACGAGCTGACCATCACCCCCCGCGTGACCGAGGATTCCCTCACCCTCGTCGGGGCCCGCGACATCACCCGATTCAACCTGATCGGCACCGCGCGTTACAGCCTGCGCCCCATCGGGTCCGAGACCGACCTTCTTTCGGGCGAGGTCAACAGCCTGACCTCCTATTCGGCGACCGGCACCACGGTCAGCACGCTCTCGGCCGAACGCGACGCCCGCAGCCGCCTGATGATCATCCTCGCCGACCTGGTCGTCACCCGGCTTCTGGCCAATGCCGACAGCCTGCCGCAATGAAACTCGCCCCCCGCGACCTGCCCGGATTTGTCGCCCGGCCCGAACCGGGACGGGCGGGCATCCTGCTCTACGGCGCGGATGCCATGCGGGTCTCCCTGCGCCGCCAGGCCCTGCTCAAGGCGCTGGTGGGCGAGAAGGGCGACGAGGAAATGCGCCTGACCCGGCTGCACGGCCCCGACCTGCGCCGGGATCCCGCCGCCCTGATGGACGCCATGAAGGCGATCAGCATGTATCCCGGCCCCCGCGCCGTCCATGTGGATGCCGCGACCGATCAGGCGGCCCCCGCCATCACCGCCGCCCTGGGCGACTGGCGCGAGGGCGACGCGGTGCTCGTGGTCACCGCCGGCAGCCTCGGCGCGAAATCCGCCCTGCGCAAGGCGTTCGAGGGGCATCGCAACGCCTATGCCGCGGGCATCTATGACGACCCCCCCGACCGGGCCGAAATCGAAGCCCTCCTGCGCAGCGCCGGCATCGCCGAGGTCGGGCGCGACGCCATGTCGGACCTGACGGACCTGTCGCGCGCGGTCGATCCCGGCGACTTCGCGCAGATCGTCGAGAAGCTCGCCCTCTACAAACACGGCGATGCCAGCCCGATCACCCCCGAGGATCTCGCCGCCGTCGCCCCCGCCACCACCGAGGCCGAAATCGACGCGCTCCTGCATGCCGTGGCCGAGGCCGAGGTCGCGCGCATCCCCCCCCTCGTTGCGCGGCTTTCGGGCCAGGGCGAGGGCGCGGTCCGGCTCTGCATCGGCGCGGTCATGCACTTCCGCCGCCTCTACACCGCCGCCATCGACCCCGGCGGCCCCGCCGCGGGCATCTCCCGCGCCCGCCCGCCGGTCTTCGGCCCGGCCCGCAACCGCATGATCCGCCAGGCCCAGTCCTGGGGCGCGCCGAAACTGGAAACCGCGCTCTCGATCCTGACCGAAACCGACCTCGCCCTGCGGTCCTCGCAAAAGGCCCCGCAAATGGCGCTGATGGAACGCGCGCTCATCCGCCTCGCCATGCTGAACGCCCAACGCTGAGACCGGAGGCCCCCATGCCCGACTACACCCTCTACGGCACCCCGCGCAGCCGCGCCTTCCGCGTGTTGTGGATGCTGCACGAGTTGGAGCTGCCCTTCAACCACCACCCCGAGCCGCCCCAATCGGCAGCGGTCCGCGCCGTCCATCCCGGCGGCAAGATCCCCGTGCTGGTGGCCGACGGGACCCCGATCTCCGACAGCAGCGCGATCCTCACCTATCTCGTCGACCGCCATGGCGGGCTCACGCACCCCGCGGGCACCCTCGACCGCGCCCGGCAGGACGCCCTGCATTTCCGCATTCTCGACGAGATCGACGCCCTGCTATGGACCGCCGCGCGCCACTCCTTCGTGCTGCCGGAGGCGGAGCGTGTCCCCGCCATCAAGGACAGCCTGAAGACCGAGTTCACCCGCAACGCCGCCCGGCTTGCCGATGACCTCGGCGCGGCTCCGTTCCTGATGGGCGACACGCTCAGCCTGCCCGACATCGTGCTGGGTCACTGCCTCGGCTGGGCGAAACTGGCGAAATTCCCCGCCCTGCCCGACCCGCTCGACGCCTATCTCGCCCGGATGCGCGCCCGCCCCGCCTACGCCCGCGCCGCCGCCTGAGCACCCCGCAGCCAGTCCACCGCCCCCAGCCCGGCCCAACGCCCCGTCGCGAAACAGCCCGTGAGCAGGTAGCCCCCCGTCGGCGCCTCCCAGTCCAGCATCTCGCCGCAGGCGAACACGCCGGGCCGGTCGCGCAGCATCAACCGGTCGTCCAGCGCCGCGCGCGCGACACCCCCGGCCACCGAAATCGCCTCGTCCAGCGGGCGCACCCCCTGGTGCGGCACCCCCAAATCCTTGAGAACCCGCGCCAAATCCGCCGGATCGCGCGACAGGGGGCGCGCGCATTCCTGCACCAGCGCCTGCTTGACCGGCGACAGGCCCGCGCCCTTGCGCAACCGGCTGGCCCCGCTGGCCTTGGCCGGCACCCGGGCCAGCCGCGCGGCCAGCGCCCCGACCTCCAGGTCCGGGCACAGATCCACCCGCAGCCCCGCGCCCTCCCGCAGGGCCGGGCACAGCGGATAGAGCCCGCCGCCCTCCAGCCCCCGGGCCGAGACCACGACCTCGCCGCGCGACACCACCCCGCCCGACGACAACGCGGCCCCCTTCACCGGCGCCCCGAAATGGCGCGCCATATGCGGGCTCCAATCCACCCGCAGCCCCACATTCGCCGGGGCGAACGGCGCGCACGCGGCCCCGATCCACCCGGCCCAGGCCCCGTCCGAGCCAAGCCGCCGCCAGCTCGCCCCGCCCAGACCCAGCACCACCGCCCGCGCCCGCACCCGCACCGGCCCCGCGGGCGTCTCGAACCGCAGCGCCCCGTCCTGCCACCCGAGACAGCGCCAGCGCGTGTCGAGCCGCACGCCCAGGCCCGCCAGCCGCGCCAGCCACGCGCGGAGCAGCGGCGACGCCTTCATCGCCTCGGGAAACACCCGCCCCGTGGACCCGGTGAAGACCGGCTGGCCCAGCCCCCGGGCCCAGTCCTGCACCGCGTCGGGCCCGAACGCCTCCAGCATCGGCGCCAGCCACGCCGCCGCCCCGCCATAAGCCCCCAGGAACGCGGGCATCTCTTCATCCTTGGTCAGGTTCAGCCCGCTCTTGCCCGCCATCAGGAACTTGCGCCCGGCACTGGGCATCTGCTCGGCGATACGCACGGAAAACCCCGCCTGCGCCAGCTGCTCGGCGGCCATCAGCCCCGCGGGACCGGCCCCCACGACCAGCGCATCCGTCTCGATCTCGGGCAAGGGGGCGATACCTGTCATGCCCCCGTCATCCGGGCTCCGCGCGCGGAAATCAACCCACTTGCCACTGCCCGCCCGCGCCCCACCCTTGCCCCATGGACCAGCCCGACGCGCCGCCCCTCTGCCCGCTCTGCGACCGCCCGATCCCGCCGGGCGCGCCCCAAAGCCTGCACCACCTCGTCCCGAAGCTGCGCGGCGGCAAGGGCGGCCCCACGGTTCTGCTCCACCAGATCTGCGGGCTTATGTATCAAGCGCACCAAGCTTTAAGCCCGCGAAAATCTCTATTATGCTTGCCTTCTAGAGGCTGAGGGTAGTGCATTGAGGTTTGTCAAAAGACTTCTGATCTTGTTCATCGCTGCTGTCGGAGCGGCAAATTTGGCCTTTTTTGTTTACTGGTACAGCGCCTCTGAAGTCACAGCGATCATGCCCGTTAGCCCCAACGGGTACACGATTGAAGCGTTGGCCTTGAATGTGACCATCCTTGAGATGATATTAGTTCTGGTAGGTTTTGTGTTCGCAGCGCTTGGCCTTTTCGGGTATACTGAGATCAAGAGCGCAGCTGTGCGCGCAGCGGTTAAGGCGGCGGAGAGAGAAGCGAAAGATACAGTCTCGGAGCAGTTGAAGCTGCTTGATGCTGTGAGGGGCCGAAGTGACACAAGCGCGCCTGAGTATGGCGGAGATTACCGCTTAGGCGACCAGACCACAGAAGGCGCAACACCAGCGAAAGACGAATGACTCTAACGTACCCAGAGCAGCTAGAAGTAATTCAAAAGCACCAGGCGTCCGCCCCGGTGCAAACTGTTGCGCTTGCCGATGATCTTGGTCTGAAGGTTTGGCACGTTCCTAATTGGCCGGATGATCTGTCAGGCAAGATCGTGAAGTCCGCCGATCAAGGTGGGCCATCTGGTTATGCAATCTATGTAAATAAAGGCCATCACGTCAATCGTCGGCGCTTCACAACCGCCCACGAAATTGCACACTTCATTCTCCACAGGCAGTTCATAGGTGACGGTCTGGTGGACGACGGCCTGTACAGAAGCCGCCTGAGTAACTCGATGGAAGCGCAAGCTAACAAACTTGCTGCGGACATTCTCATGCCGCGCAACCTCTTGAACCAGCATATTGCAAACGGTGTGACGTCAGTTGCGCGATTGGCAGAGATTTTCCAAGTTTCCGAAAGCGCAATGTCGATCCGCGTCGGCGCTCCCAACTAAAGTCGAACTTCAGATACACCTACCGCATCCAGGCATTGCATCATGTAGGCTGCGCTGAACTTTCCTCGTGAAAGCTTGTTCCTAATGTTCGCTTCTTTGTCCCCGATCATGTCGGCGAGCTGGGCATAGGTTACGCCTTTCCGCTTCAACTCGGCTTTCAGGAGGTTTGCGGCTTTAGCCTCCCACTCTGTTTGATCTGCCATGTACCACTCCCGGTGCAAAAGTATCGTATCCGATACATACGCCCTTGTATGCGGTACGGCAATGTACTATATTTGATGCATAGGCATCGGATACAGTACAAATGGCACAGCACTTCCTCCTTTCGGCGGCATCCCGCACCCTCAGCCTTCGCTCGATCTACAAGGCGGGCGAGGATGCGGCTTACAACGTGTTCTGCGAAATGCGCTGGCCTGAGACCAATGGCGAGGCTGTGTGCCCCCGCTGCTCTCACGGTGAAACCTACTCGATCAGCACGCGCCGCAAGTTCAAGTGCAAGAACTGCCACCACCAGTTCAGCGTCACGTCTGGCACCATCTTTGCCAGTCGGAAGATGGACTTTGTCGACCTGCTCGCGGCGATCTGCATTCTCGTAAACGCCTCCAAGGGCGTGTCCATGATCCAGCTTTCCCGCGATCTGGACTGCCAGTACAAGACCGCCTTCGTCCTGGCCCACAAGCTGCGCGAAGCCATGGCGCAAGAAGTTCAGACAGGCGAAGTTCTCGAAGGTCACGTTGAGATTGATGGGGCGTACTTCGGCGGGCACATTCGTCCGGAGAACCGGAAAGAGGATCGCAAGGACCGTCGCCTGAAAGAGAACCAGACCGGCAAGCGCCGCGTTGTCGTCGCCCTGCGCGAGCGGGAAGGCCGCACCCTGCCGTTCGTGACCAAGCTGGAAAGCGAAGGCGTTGCGCTGGCGAATGAGAACGTTTGCCGCATGGCGACAGTTTCTGCTGACGAGGCAAGCCACTGGGACATGCTGCACAACGGCTGGGACGTGCAGCGCGTGAACCATTCGCAGGTCTACAGCGACCACGGCAAGCACACCAATCTGGTAGAAAGCTTCTTCTCGCGCCTGCGCCGCATGGTGCAAGGCCAACACCACCACGTCAGTCCGCAGTACCTCTACCAGTACGCGAACCACGCGGCGTGGCTTGAAGACAACCGCCGCAAGGACAACGGTGCGCTGGCATCTGCGCTGATTACGAACGCGATGGATGCGCCGGTCAGCCGTCGGTGGAAAGGCTACTGGCAGCGCGCGGCGTAACAAAGTCTTGGTGTAACAACGTACTTGCGACGACAAATCATCGACCAGCTAAGATCTTGTTGGTAGCTTCACCGCCATGAAAGCCCAAACCATAATTGAAGTTTATGACGAAGACCTTGTGGAACTCTTCGCCAGCAGGAGGCCCGAGTTAGAAGTGGGCACACTGCCCTTCGAGGTAAGAAAATACTTGGGCTGCTCAAGAGACACAATTTTTCTATCTGACCAGTCGGCCCGGCACATTATCCAAGCTCACGGCGATCACATCACGAACACTCAACTGAAGCTATTACCAAAGATACTCTGTGAGGGTCTTTGGTTAAGCGACAACAGGGCAACACATGCAGTTGTGAGCTGCAACGTTTACGAAGTTGACTACAAAACGGTTATTAAAGTCACTGAAGATCGTACGCGCACTTATGTGAAGACGCTTCACCGCACTTCAGATCGCCAAAAGAGAGCGTTGCTAAGAAAGACCAATGTATTGCGCAACCGTTGGTAAGTGGCGGCTATGCGGTGGGGCCTGCCTGGAACCCCACAATGCGCTCCCACCCGCGAGTGGTGCTACGGCCGGCAGAATGTCACCGTGTCACGCATAGCCTATGCCTTGGTCAGCGGCCAAGTTGCACGCTTAACGGTAGCTAATTTTGAGCACCACAGTCAAGCTTAAATTAAGAAATATCCTATATTTTACAGATACTTACCTAAGTCATTGAAAGAATCCACTTTTTTGCAGCCTGCCAAAAAAGGCCAACAAGAAATCCGTCAGTTATCCACGACCTTACTCACACTCGCCAGCAAACCACTCCCCGTTCTTACGCTTGACCATCCCATGCCCCCGAAGCTGCGCTAAACAAACATACACGCGCTTGTATGCAGCGCCCTTCGGTAGGTCGGATCTTGCCGCCTCAACATAATCTGCGATCTGACGCCCTGTCTTCGGCCCTTCGCGCAGTGCCTGCAAAACCAAGCGGCGCAGTTCTCCCTTCTTGAATGCCTTGGGCGTCTTGCGCGGAACGGTAAGCGCGCTGGGGTTAACGCCCCGCATCTCAAGTAGGGCGTCTATGTGCGGAAGCGTATTGCACCCATCGCGCACCGCCTCTTGCCGCAGGAAGTGCAGCACGGAGACAATCGTATCTTCTTGGATGGGGCGGAAGTACCTGCGCGTCATAGGGATTCAATACATGAATCCAGCGTGTTATGCTTGGTGCGTTTGATACATAAGCCCGCAGATCTGCCATAACGAGATCCACGCCACCCTCTCGGAGGCGGAGCTTGCCCGCAGCTATGCCAGCATCGCGGCGCTGCGCGCCCATCCCCGGCTCGCCACCTTCATCGCCTGGGTCGCCAAACGCCCGCCCGACTTCCACGCCAAGACCGCAGGCGGCCGCCGCGCGTGGAAGTCGCGGCGGTGACAACCTGCGCTCCGGCCGGTATCCTGCCCCCGAAGGATCAAGGAGGGAGACCCATCATGGCCGTGACCTACACCGCCGACAGCCAGGCCCGCGTGGTCGAGCTGACCGTCTCGGGCAAGATCACCCACGCCGAGTTCGAAGAGGTCGTGCCGAAACTCGAAGCCGAACTGGCCCGCGGCCCGCTCAGCCTCGTCGAAGTCATCGACAGTTTCGAGGGGTTCGATGCCCGCACGCTCTGGGACGGGCTGAAATTCGACCTCGCCCACTGGTCCGAATTCCGCCGGGTCGCCGTGGTCAGCGACCTGACATGGTTCAGCCCCTTCACCCGGCTCGCGGACAGGCTGACCCATCTTCAGATCAGGGAATTCAAACGCGACCAACTCGAAGAGGCCCGCGCCTGGGCGCGGAACTGGACCAGCCTCGACGACTGATCCCGCTCAGAGACGACTGTCCTGCAGACGCAGCTGCCGCGCACGGGTCAGGATCGCATCCTCGACCGCCAGCACCGTGTCCGGATCCGCAGGCCCCGACCGCGTGGCCAGCGCCAGCCGCAGCGACCGCGCATCCAGCGCCGGGTCCTGGACATAGACCGTCGCGCGGTAGGCCCGGCTCGACCCAGGTGCCGTGCCGAACCCGGTCACGATCACCCCGGTGAACGGATCCACCGTCTCGATCGGCAGGAAATCCAGCACATCGAGGGCCGCGGCCCAGATATACTTGTTCACCTCGACCGTGGTGTTGGGATCGTCGCGCGCATCGAACAGGTCCCAGATCGTGCTGTCGGTCCCGGGCGCATCGTCGATATTGGTCGGCAACTGGTCCCGCGGCGCACTCGGCCCCAGACCGCAGGCCGTCAGAAACACGACCGGCAGACCAAGCCACGCGGACCTGTTGAAACGTTGCGCCATGTCGCTCTCCTCGCCCATCCCGGATCGACCATTCCGCAGGCTGTGTACCCGAGCGGCCCGAGCCTCACAACCCGTTCCGACACGGGGCCGATCGCCCGGCACCACGCCCACCGGGAGTTTCCGCCGAGCCCCGATTCCAGCCCGGTTTTTTCACTGTGTCATTGTTGCACCATTCCATCCGCAGAACGGAAACCCTCAAATGCCATTTCTTGCAATCAAGTTGGGAAAGGCGGAAAGAGAAGCATACCCAGCCGGATGCACTGCGCTGGGGTGCACTGTTTAACACACGAGGGAAATCCGATGAAAAAGCTTCTCATCGCTTCTACCGCCCTGGTTGCTACGTCCGGCTTCGCTTATGCCGACGTGACACTCGGCGGCTCCGCCCAGTTCGGCATCATCTACATCGAAGACCGCGCTGATCCGGTTGACCCGACCGAAGACGAAGAGCTGTTCCTGGATTACGAACTCCAGTTCGACTTCTCCGCTTCCGGCGAAACCGATGGCGGCCTGGGCTTCGGCATGAGCGCCGAGCTCGAGTCCGACTCCGACGCTGAAGGCAACCAGTTGTCAGACAACAACGTCGACCCGGAAATCTTCATCACTTCCGGCTTCGGCACTCTGACCGTTGGTGCGCTCGACACCGCCCCTGACCAGGCGGGCTTCGGCAACACCCGTGACCCCGGCTACGACGGCGTTGGCGTTGACAACCTGATCGACGCGATCCTGTTCCTGGACGCCGGGGCTCTGTTCAACGCAGACGAAGGCGGCAAGTCCAACATCATGTACCAGGGTTCCTTCGGCGGTCTGTCGCTGACGGCAACGGCCCACGCGCATGAGCAGGACTTCGGCATCGTCGCCGAGTACGACTTCGGCGCCTTCCGCGCTGGCCTGTCCTACATGGAAGTCGACGAAGTTGAAATCGATGGCGACCTCGGCGGTGGTGACACCATCGGTGTGACCGTTGGCGGCACCTTCGCAGGCTTTGACCTCGACTTCGTCTACGCTGATCACAGCAACGACTTCGACGTGGACGCAGAAGCCTACGGTCTGTCCGGTGCCTACGACCTCGGCGCCTACGGCATCACCTTCGGCGTGAACCAGGTGGAAATCGGCGACGTCGACGGCACCACCTACGGTATCGGTGTCGAGTATGACCTCGGTGGCGGCGCAGAGCTGCAAGCCGGTGTGGCCTCCCTCTGGGATCCGGAGGACGACGACAACTTCACCACCGCATCCTTCGGGATCGCGATGTCCTTCTAATCGACCTCGGTTGATTGAAGCGGAGAGCGGGCCTTGTGCCCGCTCTTTTCTTTTGGGATGACCCCATACAGCAAAGGGAGAATTCCATGGGAGTGTCCGAGATCACCGCACGGATCGGCGCCGCCGCCCGCAAGGCCGGCCGCGATCCCGCCGAGATCACCTTGATCGCCGTCTCCAAGGTTCAGCCCCTCGACCGCGTCGAGGCCGTGCTGGCCGAGGGCCACCGGGTCTACGGCGAGAACCGCGTGCAGGAGGCGCAGGGCAAATGGCCCGCCTTCCGGGAGAAATATTCCGGCATCGACCTGCACCTGATCGGCCCGCTGCAATCCAACAAGACCCGCCCGGCGGTGGAGCTTTTCGACGCCATCCACACCGTGGACCGCGCCAAGCTCGCCCGCCGCCTCGCCGACCACGCGCAGGAGCGCGGGCAAAGCCCAGACATCTTCGTGCAGGTCAATACCGGCGACGAGACCCAGAAGGCAGGCTGCGCCCTGTCCGAGGTGGACGCGCTCGTCACCGAATGCCGCGCCCTGGACTTGCCCCTGAAGGGCCTGATGTGCATCCCGCCCATCGACGAAGAACCCAGCCTGCATTTCGCCCTCTTGGCCAAGCTCGCCGCCCGCAACGGGCTGACGGGGCTGTCCATGGGCATGAGCGGCGATTTCGAGAGTGCCATCGCCCAGGGCGCCACCCATATCCGCGTCGGCTCCGCCATCTTCGGCGACCGGGTGAAACCCGCCTAGACCACGATCAGCCGCGTCTCGTACCGGATGCGCGGCGCCAGCCAGCGCAGGTCCGCGCGCGACAGGGCCACGCAGCCCTCCGTCGCCCGCCCCGGCCCGCGCCACTGGTGGATGAAGATCGCCGAGCCCGCCCCCTTGCGCGCAGAGGGCCAGTTCCAGTCCGTCAGGATCACCAGATCATAGAGCGGGTCCGCCCGCCACAACCGCTCGTGCCCGAACCCGTGGGGCCGGGTGACCATCAGGTTGTAGTCCGGGTCCCTCACGTCGTCCGACCACCCGTCCCGCGGCCGGATCGGCAGCGCCCAATCCGCGGGCCGCGCCATCCGGTCGGGGCGGTACAACATCCCCACCAACCGATGCACCCCGCGCGGCGTCGCCCCGTCCCCCTCGCGCTTGCGGTCCGTCACCCCGCCCCGCCCGATCGTGCAGGGCAGCACACGCCCGCCGAAGCGCAGGCCCATCGGGGTCAATACAAGGTCACGCGGGCCCATTCGGCCTCAGAGCCCAGTCACGATGCGCAGATCGGTCTCGGCCACCGCCTCGCGGATCGCCTTCGCCGCCGTGTACCCTGCGGACTCGTAGAACCGGCGCGCTGTCGCCACGTCGTCGAACTCCACCAGAACGGCAATCCCCGTATCGGCTCCCTCGCGCACCTCCGGCTGCGGGTCACGCGCCAGCACCCGCCCTCCGTACTCCGCGATCACCGGACCGGCGGCGGCGGCGAAGCGGCCGATCGTCTCCATGTCGTTGCTGCGAATGCTCGCGACGATGTATCCCTTGGGCATGATCCCCCCCTCCTTTTCCGGGCCGGCCTACAACAAATGCCCCGACTTCGCCGCCTTGGTCGCGAGGTACCCGGCGTTCTGCGGCGTCTCCCCGACCTTGAGCGGCACGCGCTCGGTCACCGCGATCCCGCAATTCTCCATCATCGCCACCTTGGCCGGGTTGTTCGTCATGAGCCGCGTGGCCGAAAACCCCAGCCGCCGCAGAAGCTCCGCCCCGATCCGGAAATCCCGCTCGTCATCCTCGAAGCCCAGCCGGTGGTTCGCCTCCACCGTGTCGAACCCCTGGTCCTGCAAGGCATAGGCGCGCATCTTGTTGGCCAGCCCGATCCCCCGCCCCTCCTGGTTCAGGTACAGCAATACGCCCGCCCCTTCGGCCCCCATCTGCGCCAGCGCCCCACGCAATTGCGGCCCGCAATCGCATTTCAGCGACCCCAGCAGGTCACCGGTGAAACACGCCGAATGCAACCGCGCCAGCACCGGCTGGTCGCGCGGCGGCGTGCCGATCTCGACCGCGTAATGCTCCTCGCTGCCATCCTCGGGCCGGAACACATGCAGCCGCCCCGCCTCCGACACCGACAGCGGCACGCGGGCCGAGACGACCTCGTCCATCACCATCGGCACGCGCAGGTCGGCGGCATCCAGAACCGTCAGACCCTCCGCCGGGCCGAACCCGGGCACCACGGGCGCGACCACCGCCGCAGGCAAGAGCCGCGCTTCCTTGCACAGGGTCAGCGCCAGCCGGTGCAACACTGCGTCTCCGTCGCGCAGCACCCGGAACGGCCCCTTCATCGGCATCCGCAGATCATCCGCAGGATCGGCCACCGCCCGCACCCAGTGCGCATCCGCATTGCCCGGCAGGGCGATCCGCGCGATATCCCCGTCATAGGGCACCGCGCGCAGGGTCTCGGCCCGCCGCGCCGTGATCGCGAGCACCGCTTCCGCCATGCCCGCCACCACCGACAATCGCGCAGGCTTGAGCGTCTCGCCCGCCAGCGCCAGCACCGCACGGCCCTCGGAATGCAGCACCACGGGCACGCCCATGCGCAGGTCCGCCCAGGCACGGGCGCGCAATTCGCGCGGATCGGGGGTCAGGGACATGGCCGGTTCCTGTAACACTTGGCCCCTCCCTGTACCCGTTGGCAGCGGAAATTGAAACAAATCCCGCGCTTGCGACACGAGGCCGTGAGCATTTTTCTCCAACCCTTGCTGGAACGCGGCACCGGGCGCATTTCTGATGCAGCGAACCGGAGGACCACATGGCCACTTTGAGAAAGATCCTGCTTGTCGACGATGACGAGGACCTGCGCGAGGCGTTGTCGGAACAACTCGTGATGACCGAGGATTTCGACGTGTTCGAAGCCGGTTCCGGCGCCGAGGCGATGGAAAAGACCAAGGCCGGGCTCTATGACCTGGTGATCCTCGATGTGGGCCTGCCCGACACCGACGGGCGCGAGTTGTGCCGCCTGATGCGCAAGCAGGGGGTGAAATGCCCGGTGCTGATGCTGACGGGCCATGACAGCGACGCCGACACCATCCTCGGGCTGGATGCCGGGGCAAACGATTATATCTCCAAGCCGTTCAAGCTGCCGGTGCTGCTCGCCCGGATCCGCGCCCAGCTGCGCCAGCACGAGCAATCCGAGGACGCGGTCTTCACCCTGGGGCCGTACACCTTCAAACCTGCCATGAAGCTGCTGGAGACCGAGGACGAGCGCAAGATCCGCCTGACCGAGAAGGAAACCAACATCCTCAAGTTCCTCTACCGCGCCACCGAAGGCGTGGTCGCCCGCGACGTGCTGCTGCACGAGGTCTGGGGCTACAATGCGGGCGTGACGACCCACACGCTGGAGACCCATATCTACCGCCTGCGCCAGAAGATCGAGCCCGATCCCTCCAACGCCCGGCTGCTGGTCACGGAATCCGGCGGCTACCGGCTTGTGGCCTGATTGCCGCACGCAGCCGAAAGTCGTATTTCAGCACCCGCAATGCTGCGGCTAGGGTGTAGGGTGAAGCAACCCCATGCTGTGACGGGGCATGACACAGCAACCTCCCTGTTGGACTTGCCGGGCCTCGTGCCCGGCATTTTTTTCGACAAGGCGTCCCCGAACACGAAGAAGCCGGGGTAAAACCCCGGCCTGGATCGTCGCGTTGGCCTCTGGCCTCAGCCGCGCGCCTTGCGCCGCCGCATCACCGCCAGACCGCCTGCCGCAAGCAGCAGGAGCGGAGCCGTCGCCGGCAGCGGAACGGGGGTAGGGCCCGCCCCGGGAAGCTGCGTCAGATACGCACCTTCGAGCAGGATGCCGTTCGGGCTGTCGGTGTTCGGGTCGAAAGTGAAGGTCAGGCTGTCTGCCGTGAAGCTCACCTGCAGGTTCACAAGATTGGTCTGCGTGACCAAGAATCCCGTCAACTCGGACCCGTCGTTGAAATTCATGTCGCTGATGACAAGACTGCTGACGTTCCCCACGGTCCCGAAAACGTCCCCGTCCACAACCAGCAGGTTGTTGGTGCCGTTTGGATTCAGGTCGAAGGTTGTGCCGTCGAGATCAAATTCGATTCCGCTGCCCACCACGACATCTACGGCGCCGAAACCGGGAAGAGCCAGGTTGACTGTATCGCCCGCAAGCGTCGTCGCCGAAGCAACCGCTGGACATAATGCGACGAGAGAAGTCAGAAGAAGTTTACGCATAGTACACCTACAATTCACACAGGTCAGTTATCAACCGTTAGCGCGACCCGCGCAACGCTGCCTTGCACATTAAGCTTTTCTTAACCCCGATTGCGAGGGCCGATCGCTCATTATTACAGTAATGTGTGCGTACAAACCGACTTTTTCGATGAAAACCGCGCGTCCGGGCCAGTGTTAACCATTTCCAGCCAAGTCTCGACGGCCGAAGGGCATTGATTTGCAATGGTTAACAACCAGATCCGAATCACGCAGCCCGCATGCCCCCCTTTCCGGCCCCGGGCCTCTGGCGGTCGCGCCCGATCTCCCCTAGGGTCGCGCCGGTCCGCGAGGGAGCACGCCCATGTCCATCACCATCGCCACCTGGAACATCAACTCCGTCCGCCTGCGGGCCGATCTGGTCGCGCGCCTGCTGCGCGACGAGGCGCCGGATGTCCTGTGCCTGCAGGAATGCAAGAGCCCCGTCGACAAGATCCCGCTGGAGACCTTCGCCGCCCGCGGCTACGGCCACATGGTCGCCCGCGGCCAGAAGGGCTATAACGGCGTGGCGATCCTGTCCCGCCTGCCCCTCGAAGACGCCGGGCACCGGGATTTCGTCGGCAAGGGTGACGCCCGCCACGTCGCTGCGCGGCTGGAAAACGGTCTGACCATCCACAACTACTACGTGCCCGCGGGCGGCGACGTGCCCGACCGCGACGTCAACGAGAAATTCGGCCACAAGCTCGACTTCCTGGCCGAGATGCGCGCCTGGTTCACCGATACCGCGCCGGAGAAATCCGTGCTCGTGGGCGATCTGAACATCGCCCCGCGCGAGGACGACGTCTGGTCGCACAAGCAACTCCTCAAGGTCGTCAGCCACACCCCCATCGAGGTCGACACCTTCGAGACCACCCGCGAAGCCGGCAACTGGGTCGACGTCACCCGCGCCGACATCCCCGAGGGCCAGCTCTATTCCTGGTGGTCCTACCGCGCCCGCGACTGGTCGGCGGCCGACAAGGGCCGCCGCCTCGATCACGTCTGGGCCAGCGCCGACATCGCCGCCGCGGCCCACGGCTCGCGGATCCTGCGCGAGGTGCGCGGCTGGGACCAGCCCAGCGACCACGCCCCGGTCTTCGCCAGCTTCGACCTCTGAACCCGCCATTCGGCCCTTGGAGTCCGGCGGCAGACACGCCATATACGAAACCGAACGGACAATGAGGGAAGCCATGCTGGAATTCGGACAGACAGGCGGCGGCGCCCCCGCCGCGGGCGATCTGGTCAAGGACACCACCGAGGCGACATTCATGGCCGATGTCGTGGATGCCAGCCAGGAAATCCCCGTCATCGTGGATTTCTGGGCCCCCTGGTGCGGCCCGTGCAAGACCCTCGGCCCCGCGCTGGAGGCCGAAGTGACCGCCGCCAAGGGCAAGGTCCGCATGGTCAAGGTCAACGTGGACGAGGCCCAGATGATCGCGGGCCAGATGCGGATCCAGTCGATCCCCACGGTCTACGCCTTCCACAAGGGCCAGCCGGTCGACGGCTTCCAGGGCGCGATCACCCCCGCCGAGATCAAGGATTTCGTCTCCCGCGTGGCCGCGCTCGGCGGCGATGACGGGCTGGGCGAAGCGGTAGAGGCCGCCGAGGCAATGCTGACCGAAGGCGCCGCCGTGGATGCCGCGCAAACCTTCGCCGCGATCCTCGGCGAAGAGCCCGAGAATGCCGCGGCCTATGGCGGGCTCGTGCGCGCCCACCTGGCAATGGACGAGCTGGACAAGGCCGAGGCCCTGATCGCCGCCGCCCCCGATGCGGTCGCCAAATCGCCCGAACTCGACGCCGCCCGCGCGCAGCTCGAACTGGCGCGCCAGGCCGCCCAGGCCGGCCCCGTGGCCGAGCTGCGCGCCAAGGTCACCGCCGATCCCGACGACCACCAGGCCCGCTTCGACCTGGCCCAGGCGCTCTATGCCAACGGCGACACCCAGGCGGCGGTGGACGAGTTGCTCGACCTGTTCCGCCGCGACCGCGACTGGCGGGACGGCGCCGCCAAGACCCAGCTCTTCACCATCTTCGATGCATTGAAGCCCGAAGACCCCATCGCGCTCCAGGGCCGCCGCCGCCTGTCGTCGATGATATTTGCCTGAGCGCGCCCCGGGGCTACCTGAACCTCATGAAACTTTCGGCTGCAGACCTGCCCGACACCATCCCCGTCTTTCCGCTGCCCGGAGCCCTGCTCCTGCCGCGGGCCCGGTTGCCCCTTCACATCTTCGAGCCGCGCTACCTCGCCATGCTCGAAGATGCGCTGAAGACGCCCCACCGGCTGATCGGCATGGTGCAGCCGCGCGAAGTGCCCGGCTCCAAGGACCGCCGCCTGCACAGCATCGGCTGCGCGGGCCGGGTCTCGGCCTTCTCCGAGACCGAGGACGGGCGCTACATGATCACCCTGAACGGCATGTCGCGCTTCCGCATCACCCGCGAGGTCAGCGGTTTCACCCCGTATCTCAAGGCAGACGTGACCTGGGACGATTTCGGCCGTGACCTGGGCAAGACCGAAGAAGACCCGGGCTTCCAGCGCGGCGCCTTCCTCGACCTCTTGCGCCGGTTCTTCGAAGACCAGGACATGCGTACCGACTGGGACAGCCTGTCGGAGGCCGAGGACGAGTTGCTGATCAACTCGCTCTCGATGCTCTGCCCCTTCGATCCGGAGGACAAGCAGGCCCTGCTGGAGGCGCCCTCGCTCTCCACCCGGCGCGAAACCCTCGTCACCCTGATCGAGTTCGCCCTGCGCGGCGGCTCCAGCGAGGAATTGCTGCAATGAGCGCCGACGAGATCGAGGCGGAGTTCGACCGCCACATGCTGGAATCGCTTGTCTGCCCGGTGACCCGCGCGCCCCTGACCTACGACGCCGAGGCGCAGGAGCTGATCTCCCGCGCCGCCCACCTGGCCTTCCCGATCCGCAACGGCATCCCGGTGATGATCGAGGACGAGGCGCGCAAGCTCGACTGAGCCCCCGCGCCGCCCTGCCGGACCGCGCCGCGGCGACCCCGGCCCACCGGCCTGCATCCCATGCTGCCTTGAACGCCCCATGTCCGCCCCTTAGGCTGCGCCGCGACCCCAGCCCGGAGCCCCCCGTGATCCAGCCCGCCTCCAACCCGCGCCACACCCCATGAGCGCCGCCTTTCCCCGCTCCGCCGCCCTGTGGCTCTACCTTGCGGTGAACGCGCGGCTCACCGGCTGGGCCGAGCGCAAGATCGCCGAGCGTCGCGAGGCCGGCAAGGAAGACCCCGACCGCTACGGCGAACGTCTCGGGCGCCCCGGCCTGCCCCGGCCCGACGGCCCGCTGATCTGGATGCACGCCGCCAGCGTGGGCGAGGCGCTCTCGGTGCAGGAACTGATCCGCCGTCTGCGCGAGGAACGCCCCGACACCACGATCCTGCTGACCACGGGCACCCGCACCTCCGCCGAACTGCTGGCCACCCGCCTGCCCCAGGGCGCGATCCACCAATTCGCGCCCGTGGACACCAAACCGGCCATCGCGGGCTTTCTCGACCACTGGAAACCGGACCTCGCCATCTGGATCGAGAGCGAGCTCTGGCCCCGCATGATCCACGACACCGCCGACCGGGGCATCCCGATGATGCTGATGAATGCGCGCATGTCGCCCGACAGCTACCGGCGCTGGCGCTGGATGCGCGGCCTGTCCCACGCCCTGCTGTCGCGGTTCCGGCGCATCCTGGCGCAGGACAAGGACACCATGCGCCTGCTCGCCCGGCTCGGCGCGCCCCAGGACCGCCTCCGCACCATCGGCACCCTGAAGGAAGGCGCGCAGCTCCTACCCTACTCCCAGACCCAGTACGCCTCCTTCCTCGACGAGATCGACGGCCGCCCCCTCTGGCTCGCCTCCTCCACCCATGCGGGCGAGGAGGAGATGATGAGCGACGCGCATCGCAGCCTCGTGCGCCGGATGCACCGGCTCCTGATGGTGCTCGTGCCCCGCCACCCCGAGCGCGGCCCCGAGATCGCCCGCGCCCTGCGCGCCGAAGGCTGGGAGGTCGCTTTGCGCAGCGACGACGACAGCGTCGATCTCGACACCCAGATCTATGTCGCCGACACCCTGGGCGAGCTGGGCCTGTGGTACCGCCTCGCCCCGGTCAGCTTCATCGGCGGCTCCCTCACCGAGGTCGGCGGCCACAACCCGTTCGAGCCCGCGGCCCTCGGCTCCGCCATCGTCCACGGGCCCCATGTGTTCAACTTCGCCGATATCTATGACCGGCTGACCCAGGCCGGCGGCGCGCGGCAGGTGGACGGGCCGGTCACGCTGGCCGAGACCATCGACGACCTGCTGGCGCCGCACAACGCCGCCGCCATGGCCCATGCCGCGTGGGAGGTCTCGTCCCGTGGCGCGCAGGTCACCGACCTGGCCCTCTCCGAAGTGCTCGACCAGCTCGACGGCGCCGAGCCCGCCGCGCGCAAAGCCCCCTGATGCGCCCGCCCGGCTTCTGGCACGCGCCCCCCGACGCGCTCGGCTGGCGCGCCCGGGCGCTGGCCCCGCTGGGCGCGCTCTACGCCGCCGCCACCGCCCGGCGCGTGGCCCGGCCGCCCGCCCACCGGCCCGGCATCCCGGTGATCTGCGTCGGCAACATCAATGCGGGCGGCACCGGCAAGACCCCGACCGTGATCGCGCTGCAGATGATCCTCGCCGCTCGTGGCATCGCCGCCCATGTGGTCAGTCGCGGCTATGGCGGGCGGCTGGAGGGCCCCGTCGCCGTGGACCCGCGCCGCCACGATGCGGCCGAGGTGGGAGACGAGCCGCTGCTGCTCGCCGCCTTCGGTCCCACCTGGGTCGCCCGGGACCGCGCGGCAGGGGCACGGGCGGCGGAAGGCGCAGGCGCCCAGGCGATCCTGCTCGATGACGGGTTCCAGAACCCGACGCTCGCCAAGGATCTCTCCCTCGTGGTGGTGGATGCCCAACGGGGCTTCGGCAATGGCCGGGTCATCCCCGCGGGCCCGCTGCGCGAACCCGTGGCCCGCGGCCTCGCCCGCGCCGACCTGCTCCTGACCATCGGCCCCCCCGCGGCGCAAGCCCGCTTCGACGCGCTCTGGGGGCCTGCCACCGTCACCCTGCCCCACCTGCGCGGCGCGCTCACCCCGCTGCAGACCGGCATGCGGTGGGAGGGCCTGCGCGCCGTCGCCTTCGCCGGGATCGGCCATCCGCAGAAATTCTTCGACACCCTGCAGGACCAGGGCGTGATCCTCTGCGCCACCCACCCGCTGGACGACCACCAACCGCTGGACGCGCGGCTGATCACCCGGCTTCTGGCCGATGCCAAGGCCCAGGGCGCGCAACTCGTGACCACCGAAAAGGACGCCGTCCGCCTGCCGGCCGAGCTGCGCGGCCAGGTCCTCAGCCTGCCCGTCCGGCTCGCGCTTGCCGACGACACCGCCCTGACCGCGGCCCTCGACACGCTGTTTCCGAACGCAACACGCCGCTTGTAACCCCGCGCGGCGCGTCACATTCCCCGGCGCGGGGCTTATTCTTCGAGCAGCCCGTCCAGCACCGCCGCGAAATCGCGGAAGTTCATGTTGGAATAATTCTCGCCATTGATCACGAAGGACGGGGTCGAGTTGATCCCGTCCGCCTCGGCGTTCTGCTGGTACCAGGCCACCAGCGCCTGTGCCTTCTCGCCGTCCTGCAGGCAGGCATCGACCTGTTCGTCCGACATGCCCGCAACCCGCCCGATCCGGCGCAGGTTGTCGGCAACCTCCGCCGGGCTGCCATTGCCGGTCCATTCGCTCTGCTGTTCATAGAGCATGTCGGTGATCCCGAAATACCGCTCCTCGCCGCCGCAGCGCGCGACCATCCCGGCCCAGAGCCCGAACCGGTCGAAATACACCTCCCGGTAGATGAACTGCACCTTGCCGGTCTCGATGTAATTCTCCTTCAGCTCCGGAAACACGTTCTGGTGGAAGGTGGCGCAATGGGGGCAGGTGAAAGAGGCATACTCCACCACCGTGATGGGCGCATCCGCCGCGCCCAGGGTCATCTCCACGATGCCCGACGTATCGACCTCCTGCGCCTCGACCGACCCGACCGGGTTCAGGGTGACACCGGCCGTGGGCACACCGGACTGGCTGGTATACCAGTAGGCGCCCGCAGCGGCGATCGCGACCCCGAGGGCCAGAGAGGTGAGTTTCCGAGCCATGACGGATCCTTTCAAGAGGGATGTTTGCTGTTCAGAATGTTGCTGCCCAACCGCGCAAGCGCGTCGCGCAGACCGGGGTCCTGCACCGCACCGGCCACGGCCCGCGCGGCTTCGGTGACCGGCTTGGGCTTGGGCGGCCCTTCGCGCCTCGGGGCGGGGGTGAAATCCGCGCCCGGCTCGGCAAAGCCGGTGGACGCGGTCTGGGTGATCTTGATCCGGCTGATCGCGTTGTAGCCGTAACAGGCATTGACCTTCTCGCGCAGCCGCTCCTTCTGCATCTCCAGCAGCGGCGCGAAGGCCCCGCTGGTCAGCACCGTGAGCGTGGCCCCGAACCCCTTGCGGCCGTAGTTGACCGTCACCGGGCGCACCTTGGCCGCCATGTCCGGACCTGCCACTTCCTCCCAATGGGTCAGCAGCTTGGACACCGCGAAGCCCCGGCTCTCCCCCGCCGTTCGGATCCGGGTCTCCAGAAGCTGTCCCGTCTGGCGGAAGCCGTAGCCGCGCCGCCGTGTGCCTGTCGCCATCTCGCGCTCGCTTTCGATGCGTTCGACCCTAGTCTAAGCTCATGCGCGCCCAGAACCAGAGGCGAAGCGACGGAGACCGCGCAGAATGCATAAAAAAATCGCGAGCGACGCGGCGGCGGCGGCGCTGAGCAGCACCCTGCTCGACTGGTACGATGCCCATGCCCGCGTGATGCCCTGGCGCGTGGGGCCTGCCGAGCGCGCCGCGGGCACGCGCCCGGACCCCTATCGCGTCTGGCTCTCCGAGGTGATGCTGCAACAGACCACCGTGGCCGCCGTGCGCGACTACTTCCGCGCCTTCACCGACCGCTGGCCCCGGGTCACCGACCTGGCGGCGGCCGCGGATGCCGATGTCATGGCCGCCTGGGCGGGGCTCGGGTACTACGCCCGCGCGCGCAACCTGCTGAAATGCGCGCGGGTGGTGACGCAGGACCATGGCGGGCGCTTTCCCGACACCGCCGAAGGCTTGCGCGCCCTGCCCGGCATCGGCCCCTATACCTCCGCCGCCATCGCCGCGATTGCCTTCGACCGGCCCGAAACGGTGGTCGACGGCAATGTCGAACGGGTCATGGCCCGGCTGCGCGGGATCGAAACGCCCCTGCCGCCCGCCAAGCCGGAACTGACCGAGGCCGCCGCGGCCCTCACGCCGGACAAACGCCCCGGCGACTACGCCCAGGCGGTGATGGATCTCGGCGCCACGATCTGCACCCCGCGCAACCCCGCCTGCGGCATCTGCCCGTGGCGGGACCCTTGTGTCGCCCGCGCCACCGGCATCGCCGCCGAACTGCCCCGCAAACTGCCGAAGAAGCCCAAACCGACCCGTTTCGGGCTGGTCTATGTCGCGCGCCACCCGGACGGTGCCTGGCTGCTGGAAACCCGTCCCGACCGGGGCCTTCTGGGCGGCATGCTCGCCTATCCCTCCACCGACTGGACCGAGGAGGCGCCCGCCGACGCCCCCCCGGTCGCCGCGGACTGGCACGACCCGGCCCTCGAAGTGCGCCACACCTTCACCCATTTCCACCTGCGCCTGGCCCTGCGCACCGCGATCACGGACGCCCCGCCCGCAAGGGGCCGCTTCGTGCCGCGCGCCGCCTTTCGCCCCGCCGATCTGCCCACGGTGTTCCGCAAGGCCCATGACCTCGCGGCGGCACATCTTGACACAGGCTTCCCTTCCCCGCTCTGATCACGCCATGAGCACCCCCGACACCGCCTCCATTCCCCCCGCCCGCATGGCCCGCCTGACCCGGGCCCTGCCCTTCTGGCTGTCGCTGGGCCTGTTCCCGGCGATCCTGCTGGCGGCGGAATATGGCGGCTGGGCGCTGCTGCTGCCGCCCCTGGCCAGTTGGGGGCTGTTTTCCCTGCTGGATGCGCTCGCGGGGCTGGAGACCGGCAATGCCGACACCGGCACGCCCGAAGAGGCACTCGGCTGGTACCGGGCCATCACCCTGGCATGGTTCCCGCTCCAGGCGGCGATGCTGATCTGGCTGCTGGCCACCGTGCCCGCCGCCGCCCATCTGGGCGCGGCCGAGAAGGTCGGCGTGTTCTTCGGCATGGGCGTGGCCTCCGGCACGGTCGGGATCACCTATGCGCATGAGCTGATGCACCAGAAGAACCGGCTGGAGCGGTGGCTGGGCGACCTGCTCATGGCCTCGGTGCTCTACGGTCATTTCCGCTCAGAACACCTGCTGGTACACCACCGCTACGTGGGCACGCCCCGCGACCCGGTCACCGCGCGTTACAACGAGGGCTTTCACCGGTTCTATCCGCGTGTGCTGTGGCAATGCCTGGCCTCGGCCTGGCGGGCGGAGGCGGCGATGCTCGCCCGCCGCAACCGCCCTGTCTGGCACCCGGCCAACCCGTTCTGGCGCTACGCCGCGCTGCAGGCAGGCTGGCTCGCGCTCGCCTTCGCCCTGGGGGGCTCATCGGGCGTTGCCCTCTTCGCCGTGCAGGCGGCCACCGCCATCTGGCAGCTCGAACTGGTCAACTACGTGGAACATTACGGCCTGACCCGGAAACATCTGGGCGACGGGCGCTACGAGCATGTGCAGCCGCGCCATTCCTGGAACGCCGCGCAGAAGGCGTCGAACTGGCTGCTGATCAATTTGCAGCGCCATTCCGACCACCATTACAAGCCCGACCGCCGCTTCCCCCTGTTGCAGACCTACGGACCCGAGGAGGCACCGCAACTGCCCTTTGGCTATCCGGTGATGACCATGGCCGCCATGGTCCCGCCCCTCTGGCGCCGGATCATGAACCCCCGCGTGCGCGCCTGGCGTCGGCAATACTACCCCGAGATCGAGGATTGGGGCCCCTACAAGCGCGCCGAAACGCCGCTGCCACGCTGACTGGACCGGGCGCGGCCTGTGGTCCGCGCGTGGATTGTCAGACAATTTGCCCGACAGGTGCCCGACAGGTGCCATACACCTGCCATACAGTTTGCCGACACGCCCCCGACGCGCGTTTTCGGCTCAGCGCACCAGCACCGGCGCGTCGTGAATATGGCTGCCCTCCTTGAGCGCGCGGATCAGGAAATCCCCCACATCCGCCCGCGAAATCAACCCGTTACGCCACTCCGCGGGATCGCTCAGCACCCGGTACTGCCCCGTCCGCGCATTGTTGGTCAGGATCCCGGGCCGCGCGATTGTCCAGTCGAGGCCAGAGCCCTTGATCATCTCCTCCTGCACCGCCTTGTCCGCATAGGCGCGGCCCAAAAGTGCTTTATGTCCAAGGCGTTCCAGGGTGCTCATGGCCGCGTTGCTCTCGCCCGCACCGAACCCCGTGACCGCCAGAAGCCGGGTGATCCCCGCCGCCTTCATCGCCGGGATCAGCACTGCCGTCGCGTCGGAAAACACCGTCGTGGGCCGCGCCAGCGCCGGCAGGCTTTTGGGAATGCCGATGGCCGAGATCACCGCCTCGCACCCCGCCAGCGCATCGCTCACCGCCATGGCATCGGTCGCGTCCCCCGCCACCAGTTCCAGATCTGCGTGCTCCAGCCCCACAGCCTCGGGCTTGCGCGCCATGACCCGTACCGCAAACCCCTGTTCCAAGGCGATTTTCACGGCCTCCAGGCCGATCCCCTTGCTGCCACCGATCACCAGTATCTTCTGCATCGCGCACCTCCTGTTGTCCGACACATAGGCCGCCCCACCCGGAGGAAACCCCCAACGCGACGATTGGCCTGGCTCAGGCCGCTTCCTGCATCGGCAAATGCCCGGTCTTGACGTAGATCAGGCAGCCCTCCTCCGAGAACGGCGCATGTTCGGACTGGTGCGGGCTGCGCAGCCAGCTGCCCGCCGGGTAATCCCCATGCTCGTCCTGGAACACCCCCTCCAGCACGAAGATCTCTTCCCCGCCCCAATGGCGATGCGCGGCAAACCGCGTGCCAGGCGCCCAACGCACCAGCGCCACCGACTCCCCCGGCACCGTATGCAGCGGCAGCACGCTCAGCCCCGGCGCGGCGCCCGGCAGAAACGCCGCCACGCGGGTGTCGATGACCTTCTGCTCGGTGTCCTCCGGGTCGAACTGGTGCAGTTTCACCAGGATCGTCGCGCCCTCGGGCCCGATATGGGGCGTATGGGCGGTGCCGATGGGATTGCGCACGTAAGACCCCGCCGGGTAATCCGCATGCTCATCCGAGAACACCCCCTCCAGCACGAGGAACTCCTCGCCCCCACCATGGCTATGGGCGTCGAACTGGCTGTTGGGGGCGAAACGGACGAGGCTGGTGGCCCGCGCCACCTCGTCGCCGATCCGGTCCAGCATCATCCGCTGCACCCCGCTGGCCGGGCTGTCGACCCAGGCGTAATCCTCGGGGCGCACCACCACGCGCCGGGTGAAATCCGCGTTCAGTTTCATGCTCGGCTTTCCTTCGTCACCTGTCCCGTTTGCCCGAAAATAGGCCATGACCCCGGGATTGTCGCCCCACATGGGCAACGAGCGCCGACCAAGCGGTTTCGAAACCGCTTGATGCACCCGGCGGCACGGCCCCGCACCGCCCCTGTCGCAGCGCCTATCCCGGGCCGGGCACGGCGCGCGCCATCCCAGCCCGCGCGACCCCAAGCGGTTTCGAAACCGCTTGTTCCCCGCACGAAAAAACCCCGCCTGACAGGCAGGCGGGGCAAGTCGCGTGCCACTTCGGCAAGGGCCGCAGGCACGGGCGGTAACCCGGAATGCGGGGATCAGTTGGCGCGCATCTCCGCGCGGATCTGCTGGCGCAAGAGGTCGATGGGCACCGACTTGCCGTCGCGCTTGAAGTGCCAGTAGGTCCAGCCATTGCAGGACGGCGCATGCTCCAGCGCCGCCCCCACCTGGTGGATCGAGCCCGCGACCTGGTCTGCCACCAGCGTGCCATCAGCACGGACTTTCGCGACCTTCCCGCCCGGCGAGGTCAGCACCTCGCCCGGGCGCAGCATCCCGCGCTCGACCAGCTGGCCGAAGGGCACCCGCGGCTCGGACCGTTTGGATTGCGTCACCGCCAGGCTTTCGCGGTCGTATTTGCGCACATCGGCCAGACGGGCCTCGGCCACCTTGCGATAGGCCTCTTCACGCTCGATCCCGATGAAATCTCGGCCCAGCTTCTTGGCCACGGCCCCGGTCGTGCCGGTCCCGAAGAACGGGTCGAGCACCACGTCGCCGGGATTGGTCGTCGCCACGATCACCCGGTGCAGCAGGCTCTCGGGCTTCTGGGTCGGATGGGCCTTGTCGCCCGCCTCGTCCTTGAGCCGCTCATGCCCGGTGCAGATCGGCAGCACCCAGTCGGAGCGCATCTGGATCCCCTCGTTCAGCTGCTTCAGCGCCTCGTAGTTGAAGGTGTATTTCGCCCCCTCCGACTTGCTGGCCCAGATCAGGGTCTCGTGCGCGTTGGTCAGCCGCTTGCCGCGGAAATTCGGCATCGGGTTCGACTTGCGCCAGACCACGTCGTTCAGGATCCAGTAGCCGGTGTTTTGCAGCGCCGCGCCCACACGGAAGATGTTGTGATAGGACCCGATCACCCAGATCGCCCCGTTGGGCTTGAGCAACCGGCGCGCCGCGGCCAGCCAGTCGGCGCTGAAGCGGTCATAGCTGTCGAAGCTCGCGAAGCGGTCCCAGGCATCGTCCACCGCGTCGACCTTGGAATTGTCCGGCCGGTGCAGATCACCCTTCAATTGCAGGTTGTAGGGCGGGTCCGCGAAGATCAGGTCCACCGATGCCTCCGGCAGGGAGTTCATCACCTCGATGCAATCCCCGGCCAGAATCTCGTTCAGCGGAAGCATGCCCGCTTCCGGCTGTTTGGTCTTGGTTTTCATTGTCTGCCTCGTCTCGCGCTTTGCGCTTCTTGTTGCGCCTAGGATGAGTCAAAGCTGATTCGCCGTCAAATTCTTTTTTGAATCAAGGGCTTAGTTATTTTTCTTGATACAAGATATTGTGGACGGGGCGGAAACTGCGTCTATGATGTGGGCTGACCCCAATATCTAGAAGCGCGGCGCGATGGGCCTGGGTCGGGTATCCGGCGTTCGTCTCCCATCCATAGCCCGGAAATTCCGCCGCCAGCGCCGTCATCACCCGATCCCGTGCCACTTTTGCAACAATGGACGCGGCGGCGATGGACAGGGATTTGGTGTCCCCCTTGATGATCGCATGGGCCGCGCAGGGCAGGTCATCAGGCCGGTCGCGCCCGTCGATCAGCGCCATGTCCGGCGGCGCGGGCAGGGCGTCCAACGCCCGCAGCATCGCCAGATGCGCCGCGCGGCGGATGTTGAGCCGGTCGATCTCGGCCACCTCCGCCACCCCGACACCGACCTGGGCCACCTGCGCCAGCTGCGCGGCCAGCGCCTCCCGCCGCTTCGCGGTCACCTGCTTGGAATCGTTGAGCCCCTCGGGGATGGCACCCGGGTCCAGCACCACCGCCGCGGCCATCACCGGCCCGGCCAAGGGGCCGCGCCCGACCTCGTCCACCCCGGCGATGCGCAGATACCCCCGGGCGGCGAGGTCGGTTTCGAACTGGAAATGCGGGCGGCTCATGGGCCGGACTGTCGCCCGCGCCGCCCGCAGGCTCAAGACCCGATCACACCGCGTCCACGATGCCGAAGCGGCGCAGGCAGCCCCGGCTGAAATACTGCACCCAGCGCCCCTGCGCCCAACGCTGGCGCAGGCAGGTCTGGGGCACGTCCACATCCGCCCCCACCCGGTCGAGGCAGGCCTGGCTGTAGAACTTCACCCAGCCGGTCTCGGTCTGCAGCTTTCGTTGGCACTGGATGCGGCGAGTCAGCGCCTCGCGCCGGGTCCCCGCCCCCTCGAACGCCTGCCCGGGCCGGGTGCCGGGACCATAGACTACCCGCCCCCGGGGACCATAAGCGCGCCAGCGGTCGGCCTCGACCACCTGCACCGGGGGCGGGGCGGCCCGGGCGGCCCGTTCGCGGGCCTTGCGGTCCTCCCGGTCGTTATAGACCTTGGCGGCAAGCGCGATGGCCGCCGCCCCGAAGAGCAGCTGCCCGAGGGTTTCACGCTCCAGCGCGCGGGCGGGGCTGGCGGTGGCGGCCAGGCTGGTCGCCCCGATCACCGCCGACAACAGGAGCGCGGCGGCGGCGCGGAGACCGCGGGTGCAAAAGGTCTGGGTCATGGCATCTCTCCATCTGTGAACGATGCCCCGACCGTCGCCCCGCCCGCGCCGCGCAGGCAATAACCGCCCGCCGCCAGCCGATGACGGGCCTGCGCTATTGAATATCGGCGCGGCGGCGGTCACGATCTTCCCCATGGACAAGATCCGCCTTCCCCTTCTGGCCGCCTGCTTCGCGCTGCTGGCCGCTCCGGCCCAGGCCGCCTGCTATGCCGATTACAAGGCCAAGCAGGACGATCCCCTGCGGCTGCATTACGGGGTGATCGCGCTCAGCGACGGGGCCTGCGACGACCGCCGCGCCGCCAGCGAGGAGGCCGCGCGCAAGATCGCCGCCGGGGGCTGGACGCTTCTGAATATCGTCTCCACCTTCGGGGAGGACGGGCTTGCAGAACGGAAAGACAATGCCGGACCCTATTACCTCCGCTTCTAGGACGCTGCGCACGGGCACGCGGGTGGTCACGCTCGGGCTGGCGGCGATCGTGGCGATCCTGCTGGTGGCGGCGGTGGTGCTGTTCCGGAGCCTGCCCGACGCCAATGCGTTCAACAGACAGGTCGAGCAGATCTTCGTCGAGAACGACGCCCTGACCACCACCGACCAGATCCGCCTGCTGGAGATCCTCGCCCAGAGCGGCACGGCGTTTTCGGATGTGCTGGCCTCTTACCGGGTGGTGATCTTCGTGCTGCTGGTGTTCTCGGCCGCCCTGCTGGTGGCGGCGCTGGCGAGCCTCGTGGCGCTGGTGACAGTGAACCGGCGGGTGTCGGAGATCGACAAGAAGGGGATCATCGTGTCCTCCCTGCTGATCAGCCGCGAGGAGCGTCTGGTGGTGCTCAACGACATGGAATTCAAGCTGACCGAAGCAGCGATGGAGACGCTGTCGGTGCTGGCCGAGGCGCGAATGGACGGGGACATCCTGTCGGGGGCCGCACTGGAGGGGATGATCCAGGGCCGGGACGCGAGCGACTGCGAAGAGGCGGCGGGGGCCACGCGGATCAAGCGCCTGCGCGACGCGCTCGGCAACCAGATGGTGAGCGAATTGCTGGTGCGGAACATCTCCCGCAAGGGCTACCTGCTCAGCGTCGACAAGACCGCGATCAAGATGATTTAGGCTGCATTGCAAAGCAATGCAGCGCAGTGGGCGGCAGCGATTGGCAAAGACAATCGCGTGCCCACCCAGATGATCAAGCCACGCAACAGACCCACCAGAGCCAACACGCGATGCAGCGCAGTGGGCGGCAGCGATTGGCGCAGACAATCGCGTGCCCACACCGTGGATCGAACGCGCAGACGGAGGCGGACGGACCGGATAGCAATGCCGCGCCGGTGCCACCTCTGGATCGACCGCATGCTCCCAATGCACCGACTCACCCCGCCCAAATTGGGGGATTCGTGGCGCTCCCGCCCCCGGTCCGCGCCCCCTGCCGGGGGCTTGCCCGGCCTTGGGCCCGGCCGCCGCTGCGCGGCGGCGGGCGCATAGCCCCCGAAAGACGCCAAAACCTTCCCCGCGGGGAAGGTTTTCGTTGCGTTTTCAAGGTATTGACCGCGCGCCCCGTTCACGAAATATCAAGGTTAACGCGCCCGGCACGCGCCGCAACCCGAACCCGCGCCAGCCCGCCGATGCCCCCCGGCGCGTCCCCGCAAGACCCGCCCCTGTCTTCTTTTGTGCAAAAATACTCCGGGGGGGTCGCGCAGCGACGGGGGCAGCGCCCCCAACCCGCGCCTCAGCCCGCGCGCGCCTGGCGCTTGCGCTCATGCGGGTCCAGGTACCGCTTGCGCAGCCGGATCGCGTTCGGTGTCACCTCGACCAGTTCGTCATCGTCGATATAGGCGATGGCCTCTTCCAGGCTCAGGGTGATCGGCGTGGTCAGCCGCACCGCGTCATCGGTACCCGAGGCCCGCACGTTGGTGAGCTTCTTGCCCTTCAGCGGGTTCACCTCCAGGTCGTTTTCCCGGCTGTGCTCCCCGATGATCATGCCGGTATAGACCGCCTCCTGGGCGCCGATGAACATCCGGCCCCGCTCTTCGAGGTTCCACAGGGCATAAGCCACCGATGTGCCGTTCTCCATCGAGATCAGCACGCCCGCCCGGCGGCCCGGGATCGGCCCCTTGTAGGGCGCCCAGTCGTGGAACACCCGGTTCAGCACCCCGGTGCCGCGGGTGTCGGTCAGGAACTCGCCATGGTAGCCGATCAGCCCGCGCGAGGGCACATGGGCCACGATCCGGGTCTTGCCCGCGCCGGCCGGTTTCATCTCGACCAGATCGCCCTTGCGCGCGCCGGTCAGCTTTTCGATCACCGTGCCGGAATACTCGTCGTCCACGTCGATGGTGGCTTCCTCGATCGGCTCCATCTTCACGCCGTCGACCTCGCGCATGATCACCTGCGGGCGGGAGATGCTGAGCTCGAACCCCTCCCGGCGCATGTTCTCGATCAGCACGCCCATCTGCAACTCGCCCCGGCCCGAGACCTCGAAGGCCTCGCCGCCGGGCGTGTCGGCGATCTTGATGGCGACGTTGGATTCGGCTTCCTTCATCAGCCGGTCGCGGATCACCCGCGACTGCACCTTCTTGCCATCGCGCCCGGCAAGCGGGCTGTCATTGATCCCGAAGGTGACGGTGATGGTGGGCGGGTCGATCGGTTGCGCATCGAGCGGCGTGTCCACGGCGAGCGCACAGATCGTGTCGGCCACGGTGGCCTTGGACATGCCCGCGATCGACACGATGTCGCCCGCCTGGGCTTCCTCGATATCCGCGTGGCCCAGGCCGCGGAAGGCGCGGATCTTGGTGACGCGGAACTGCTCGATCTTCTGGCCGATGCGGGACAGGGCCTGCACGGTGGCCCCGACCTTGAGCGTGCCGCTCTCGACCCGGCCCGTCAGGATGCGGCCCACGAAGGGATCCGCGCTGAGCGTGGTGGCCAGCATGCGGAAATCCTCGTCCAGATGGGCGATCTGCCGGGGCTTGGGCACGTGGTGCACGATCAGGTCGAACAGGGCGGCGAGATCCTTGCGCGGCCCGTCCAGCTCCGCATCGGCCCAGCCGGAGCGGCCCGAGGCGTAGAGATGGGGAAAGTCCAGTTGGTCGTCATCGGCGTCGAGATTGGCGAAAAGATCGAAGCACTCGTCCAGCGCCCGGTCGGGCTCCGCATCGGGCTTGTCGACCTTGTTGAGCACCACGATGGGCCGCAGCCCCAGTGCCAGCGCCTTGGAGGTGACGAACTTGGTCTGTGGCATCGGGCCTTCTGCGGCATCGACCAGCAACACGACCCCGTCGACCATGGACAGGATCCGCTCCACCTCCCCGCCGAAATCGGCGTGGCCGGGGGTGTCGACGATGTTGATCCGGGTGCCCTTCCATTCCACCGAGGTGGCCTTGGCCAGGATGGTGATGCCGCGCTCGCGTTCGAGATCGTTGCTGTCCATCGCCCGCTCGGTGGTGGCCTGGTTGTCGCGATAGGTGCCGGATTGCTTGAGAAGCTCGTCCACGAGGGTGGTCTTGCCGTGGTCCACGTGTGCGATGATCGCAATATTGCGAAGGTCCATGGGAGTGCCTTTGGATAGGGAGTTGGCCGCCACGTAGCGGGAGTCGGCCGCGAAATAAAGCGTTTTCTCTGCGCTGCGGCGCCACGGGCGCGGGGCGAGGCGGTGCGGGCACGGGACGCGGCCGGGCGATAAACCTTGATCGGAGCCGGGCTCTGGGCCACGCTGGCGGCGGGTGGTCGAGACGGATCCGGGCGCGGCTTTGCGCCCTTTATTTCTGATTCACAAGGACTTTTCCCATGGCAGCACATGTTTCAACCTTCACACGCCGCGCCTTCCTGGGGCTTCTGGGGACCACCGCGCTGGTCCGTGCCACGGGCGGGCCGGGCCGAGCCCAGGCCCGCACCACCGGCAGCTTCCGCGCCCCGCCCCTGATGACGCCCGCCCCGACCACCGGGCCGGGGCAGTTCGACGCCCCCGCCTGGGCCACCTATGCCGACAGTTTCGCCGATTTCGTCGAGACCTGGCGCGACCAGCCCATCGCCCGCGAGCGCCCGCCGCTGGATCTCGCGCCCGGGGACTACGCCAGGATCGACCGGTTCTACGCGGTCGCCGCCCTGTCGCGCGACGGTGTGGAACTGACCCGGGCGGACGGCACGACCGCACGGCTGTGGTCGCCGGTCTATGCCGACCGGATCGCGCCGGAGGCCGCCAGCCTGCGCGCGGTGGGCCCGACCATGGAATTCACCCGCGGCGAGATCACCGGCGTCTGGCTGACCAACGACCTGCAGGTCTGCGGCACCAACCCCGAGATCGCCCCGGACGCCCCCGACGCGGGCTACACCCCGCATAATTTCAATTACACCAACCTGCATACCCACGGGCTGCACGTGACGCCGCGCGCGCCCTCGGACGATGTGCTCGTCACCGTGGTGCCCGACGAGATCAAGGAGATCTGCCTCAAGCACCCGGATGCGATCACCGCCGAGGACCCGGCCACCTTCCCCTATTTCTACGACGTGCCGGACGACCACCCCGTCGGCACGTTCTGGTACCACCCGCACATGCATGGTGCGGTGGCCAGCCAGGTGGGCGCGGGCATGGCGGGTGCGCTGCTGATCCGTTCCAAACCCGGCGAGATCGACCTGGACGAGGCGCTGGCGATCCACTGCAACATCACACGGGACGACGAGCGGATCATGGTCCTGCAACAGATCGCCTATAACACCCGGCCCGAGGCCGGCACCGGCATCTATGTCGCCGACAATTTCTACGCCAGCACACCCGCGCAGAACTTCGCCTGCACGCCCTCGATCCTCCCCGGCAGCCCGACCTACCAGGCGGGCAGCGCGGTCACGGCGGTCACTTCGGTCAACGGGATGGTCACCCCGACCCTCGCCATGGCTCCGGGCGAGATCCTGCGCTTTCGCATGATCAACGCCACCAATGGGACGAACTACATTCCGAAATTCCGCATCCTGGGCGACGCGCCCGCGGGACAGCCCCTGCCCGAGGTCTATGCCATCGCCGTGGACGGCATCCCGCTCTACCCGGTGAACCCGGCGGACGACCCCGAGGGCCGGTTTGCCCCCGATGCGCCCTGGTTCCCCATCGACTACGACCAGCCGCGTCCGGAGGACGGTGACACCTCCCATGCCGCCCGCAGATACTGGACGACCGCCGAACTGATCACCCTCGCACCCGCCCAGCGGCTCGACCTGCTGGTCAAGGCCCCAGACATCCAGGGCGCCGAAGAGGTCCGCTTCGCCCTCGCGGGCGTGCCGCAATACGACACCCCCGCCAGCGGCACCTCCCCGGGCACCGCCGCGCGCAGCGCGCCGAACGTGCTCGACAACGAAGAGGCCGGCAAGGCCGCGACGGACGGGATCGTCACGGTGGTGGTCTCCGGCCCGCCCAGGACCGACCAGAGCCTGCCCCACATGGCGTTCTTCGAGGTCGCCGCCCTGCGCCGCCTGCCCGGCCTTGGCCAGGCCAACCTCGTGCGGCCCGAACTGCCCCTGGCCGACATGCCCGGCGCCGCCCAACCCGACAGCCTGTCGGTGGCCGAGATGCTGGCGCGCTGGCGCGCAAGTTTCGCCGCCGCCGCCGAGACCGTCACGACACCCAGCCTCGGGGTCACGGACCCGCACTGGAAATCCCTGAACTTCGCCTTCGTCGCCGAGCCCGACCCGGACGGCACCCCGGCCAATTTCCAGATCAACGGCCAGTCCTTCGATGCGGACCTGAGCGACGATCCGCAATTGATGCTGCCGGCAAGCGACTGGACGGCCTGGGAGCTCTATTCCAGCAGCGACCTGCACATGTTCCACATCCACATCAACTCGTTCATGGTGCTCGGCCGCTACCGGGTCAGCGCCCCGGACGACCCGGAGGCGATCACCAGCTTCATCCCCTACCTGCTGCCGATCTGGCGCGACACGGTCTATTTCGACGCCGGGAACGACGCGACCGCCACACCGCTCACCGGGCGCCGGGTGGCCGCGCTCAGCTACCAGGTCGATTTCACCGGGGAATTCGTCTTCCACTGTCACAGCCTCTATCACGAGGATAACGGCATGATGTTCACGGTGGAGATCGCCTGACCGGCACCCCTGCGGACCGCCCGCCCGCGACGCCGGATGACCGATCCGCCGCCCCCCTTCATCCTTGCCGAAATACTCCGGGGGAGGCCGCGCCCCGCGCCGGCGGGGGCAGCGCCCCCCCCCTTGGGAACCAACCGGCCCCCGGGGCGTTGGCAGCCCATGTCCGCACACACCCCCCATGCCGCCTTGGCGCGGCAACCCGGCTTTCTTGCCCTGCTCGCCTGGATCGGCGTGATCGGCGTCGGCGCCCTGCTGACCGGGACGGTGATCGGCCCGCTCTTTGTGCCCGCCCATGACCCCATGGCCGACACAATCAGCGATCTTGCCGCCGGACGTGGCGAGATCATCATGGATGTGGCCCTCTACGGCTTCGCGGCGGGGCTGTTTGCCCTGGCCCTGGCCTGCGCCCATGTCCACCAGGGGGGGCTTGCGTGGTCCGCGGGCACGCTCTGCCTCGCGGTCCTGGCGGCGACGATCGTGGTGGTGGGCGCGCGCAACGAGTATGGCGACGGCGATGCCGAGGGCGTGGTGATCCACGAATACCTCGTCTACGGGCTGGGGGTCCTGTTCACCGCGATGCCGCTCTGCCTCGCGCCCCGGGCGGCCCGGCTGCTGCCCTGGAGCCGCCCGGCGCTGATCGGGACGGGCCTGCTCTGGGCGGTGATGTCGCCGGTCTTCTTCCTGCTGCCCACGGATGTGGATGGCGGCTACGAGCGGCTGCTGGGGGGCGTGGCCTGCGCGCAGGTGCTGATCCTCGCTACGGCCCTCTTCGCTCATGCGCGGCAGGCCCAGCCGGAACACGCCCGCTGACCCGCCACCCCCTTCATCTGTGCAACACGCCTCCGGAGCAGGCCGCGCGCCCTAGCCGAGATGTTTTGCGCCGCAGGCGCGCCGTTGGATCACCGCAAGCGCCGCAGGATGTCGAGCGAGGCATACCCGTCCGGCACCACCCCGATGCTGGCCTGGTAGCGGCGCACCGCGTCGATGGTGTTCGGCCCGATGATCCCGTCCACCTTGCCGGTGTCGAACCCGGCCCGGCCCAGCAGGCGCTGCATCTCCTTCTTTTCGGTGAAGGACAGCGCGCGATCCCCCCGGGGCCAGTCCGCGCGGATGCCTTGCCCGCCCGCGATCCGGTCGCTCAGAACCCCCACCGCGATGACATAGGCATCGGCGGTGTTGTAGCGCTCGATCACGTGGAAATTGTCGAAGATCATGAAGGCCGCGCCCCGCGCCCCGGCCGGCAGCAGGATCGACGCCCGCCCATGGTTCGGCACCGCGCGCCCGTCCATGTCCAGCACCCCCAGCCGCGCCCAGTCCGCCGGGCTGCGCTTCACCTTCTCGCCCGTCAGGCTGTAATCGAACCCGGCCGGCAGGCGCACCTCCACCCCCCAGGGCTGCCCCCTGGTCCAGCCGAACGCCTCAAGATACGCGGCGGTCGAGGCCAGCGCATCGGTCGGATCCTCGCCCCAGATATCGCGCCGCCCGTCGCCGGTGAAATCCACCGCGTAGTCCAGGTAACTCGTGGGCATGAACTGCGTATGCCCCATCGCCCCCGCCCAGGAGCCGGTCATGCGCCCCGGCGTGGTATCGCCGTCTTGCAGGATCTTAAGCGCCGCGATCAGCTGGTCTTCGAAAAACGCCGCCCGCCGCCCCTCATAGGCCAGGGTCGCCATGGCCGACAGCGTGGGCGTCGCGCCCCGGTAGCTGCCATAGGCGCTCTCCAGCCCCCAGATCGCGGTGACCACCTCGGCCTCGACGCCGTAGCGCCGCTCGATCGCGCGCAGGGTGTCGCGCCGGGCGGCAAAGGCCGCGCGCCCGTTGCGCAGCCGTGCGTCCGAGACCGCGCTGTCCAGGTATTCCCAGATCTGCTTGGTGAACTCCGCCTGGGACCGGTCCCGCCGGATCACATCGGGCAGGTAATCGACCCCGGCGAAGGCCGCGCGGAACGTGGCCGGGCGGATGCCCGCGGCGCGCGCGCGCCGCTCGAACGCACCGATCCAGGCCTCGAACCGCGCAGGCAGGGCCACGGCCTGCACCACCGCGCCGGGGCGGGCCGTGGGATGGGGGGATTGCGCCAAAGGGGTGGCCATCGCGGCCACGGGAAGGGTGATCGCCACCGACAGGGCGGCCAGCGTTGCACGGATCATGGGGTCTGCTCGTCCCTGTTGTTGATCTCTTGTTGGGCCAGAGGGTAACCCGAAAACCGCGTTCGGCAAAGCGTTCCGCACTCCGCAAGGGCCCGGGCGCGATCCACTGCCCATCTCAAGTCTGGAAATATCCCCGCCGGAGGCTCCCAGATTATCCAAGGGGTGCGACCGCGGGATTTCTGGCGAAAACCGCTGCCGCGCACGCGGCGCGATGCCCTCCGGGCACACGCCGGATATCCCCGCCGGAGGCTCTTTCGATGCAACCGGGTGTCGGTCGCAGGTTTTCGAGGAAAACCGCTTTCCCGCACGCGGCGCGATGCCCTTCGGGCACACGCCGATATCACCGCCGGAGGCTCTTCCGATGCAACCGGGTGCCGGTCGCAGGTTTTCGAGGAAAACCGCTTTACCGCACGCGGCGCGATGCCCTTTGGGCACACGCCGGGGCTGCGGATCAGACCCGCTTGCGCTTGAGCTTCTTTTTCAGCTTGCCCGCCTTGGCCTTCTTCGCCGCGATCTTGCGCCGCACGGGCCGGGATTTGCCGCGCCTGCGCCCGGTGGGCACGGTCTCGTCCTCCACCGCGAGCAGCTCCAGCCCGATGCCGCCCGTCACCGGCACCGCCTCGGCCAGCCGCACGGTCACTCGCTGGCCCATGGCCAGCCGGAAGCCCGTGTCGGAGCCCACGAGCGCCTGCGCGTCCGCGTCGAAATGAAAGAACTCCGCCCCGATGGTGCGGATCGGGATCAACCCGTCCGCCCCGGTCTCGTCCAGCCGCGCAAACGCCCCGAACCGCGCCACGCCACTGATCCGCGCGGAAAACTCGTTGCCCACCCGGTCCGCGAGATAGGCGGCGAGATAGCGGTCGATCGTGTCGCGCTCGGCGGCCATGGACCGCCGCTCGGCTTCCGAAATCAGCTTGCCGGTCTCGTCCAGCCGCTCGATGTCGGCCTCCGACAACCCGTCCTCGCCGAATCCATGCGCGGTGATCAGTGCCCGGTGCACGATCAGGTCCGCATAGCGCCGGATGGGCGAGGTGAAATGGGCGTAGTTTTGCAAGGCCAGCCCGAAATGGCCGAAATTCTCGGGGCTGTAATAGGCCTGGGTCATCGACCGAAGGGTGGAGATGTTGATCAACTCCGCATCATCCGTGCCCGCGGCCTGCGCCAGCAGCCGGTTGAGGTCCGCCGTGCGCAGCACCCGCCCCTTGGCCAAGGTCAGCCCCGCCGCCTGCACGGTCTCGCGCAGCGCATCGAGCTTGGTCTCGGCCGGCTCCTCGTGGACGCGGTACAAGAGAGGCGTGCGTTTCTTGGCGAGCGTCTCGGCGGCAGCCACATTGGCCAGCACCATGAATTCCTCGATCAGCCGGTGCACCTCCAGCCGGTCGCGGAAGGCCACCGAGGTCACCTCCCCCGTCTCGCTGAGCGCGATGCGCCGCTCCGGCAGGTCCAGGTCCAGCGGTTGCCGCCGGGCCCGCGCGGCCTTCAGCGCCTCGTAGGCGGCAAACAGCGGACGCAGGATCGGCTCCAGCAGGGGCTCGGTCCGTTCGGTCGGATCGCCATCCACCGCCGCCTGCACCTCGCCGTAGGCCAGCGAAGCGCGCGACCGCATCAGCCCCCGGTGGAAGGTCTGGCCGCGCTTGGTGCCCTCGGCATCGATCACCATCCGCACCGCCATGCAGGCCCGGTCCACATCCTCGTGCAGCGAGCACAAATCCCCCGACAGGCTATCGGGCAGCATCGGCACCACCCGGTCGGGGAAATAGGTGGAGTTGCCGCGCTTGCGCGCCTCGCGGTCCAGCGCGCCGCCCGGGCGCACCGCCGCGGCCACATCCGCAATCGCCACCCAGAGCACGAAGCCGCCGGGATTGGCCGGGTCGTCATCGGGGATCGCACAGACCGCGTCGTCCCGGTCCCGGGCATCGGGCGGGTCGATGGTAATCAGCGGCAGGTCGCGCAGGTCGGTGCGCGCGCCCAGCTCGGGGGCTGTGACCGCCTCGGCCTCCGCCAGGGCGGCCTCGGGGAATTCGTCGAGAATGCCATGCTGGTGGATCGCGATCAGCGAGACCGACTTCGCCCCGCCCGGATCGCCCAGCACCTGCGTCACCCGTGCCAGTGGCAGGCCCATGCGCCCCTTGGGTCCGGCCTGCTCGGCCTCCACCAGGTCCCCGTCCTGCGCGCCCAGCAAGCCCCCCTGGGCCACGCGCCATTCGCGGTCCGCGCCCTTGTCGATGGGCACGATCCGCCCGCCCTCGGCGGTCTTGCGCAGGATGCCGAGGATCTTGCGCGGCCCGGTGCCGATCCGGCGAATGAGCCGCGCCTCATAGGCGTAATCCTCGCCCTCCACCCTGGTGAGACGCGCGAGGATCCGGTCGCCCTCGGCCAGGGCCGGATCGCCCTTGCGCGGGATGATCAGGCACGCAGGCTCCGCCCCCGCGCCCTGCCAGTCCAGTGGCCGGGCAAAGAGATCGCCGTCGCCATCGGCATCCCCGACCTTCAGGACCGAGACCGGCGGCAGGCTCTCGGGATCGCGGTAGCTGCGCTTGCGCTTTTCCAGATGCCCCTTGCCCTCCAGCTCCTTCAGGAGCCGCTTGAGGTCGATGCGCGCGGCCCCCTTGATGCCGAAGGCACGGGCGATCTCGCGCTTGTTGGCGCGGGCGGGATTGTCCTCGATCCAGGCGAGAACTTCGTCTTTGGTGGGAAACCGATCCATCCCCGTCGCCTAGCGCGTTTGCCGCGCCCGTTGCAACCGCGACGCGCAAGGTCCCTTCATCTTTGCCGGAATACTCCGGAGGTGCGGGGGCAGCGCCCTCGCGGTCTGTTCGCTTCATTACGCAAAGCGCCCGCGCAGGCCCCAGAGGCGCGCGCGCAGCGCGCGCCCCCGGCGACGGGGCTCTGCCCCGGCGCAATCCCTCAAACCCGGCGCAAATCTTCGACTGTGTCCACATCCTGCAATTCCGCCACGTGGGCGATCCGGCAATCGCCGAGCGACCGGATCGTATCGGCGCGGGTGTGTTCGGTGGACCAGCGGACGCTCTCGAAGGTGGCGGCTGGCAGCGCGCGGCGCCCCGCCCAGCCGATCAGCCAGTAGCCGCCGTCCGGCGCGGGCCCCAGCACAGCGTCGGCGCGGCCCAGCGCGGCGAAGGCCTCAGTGATGCGGGCGCGGTCGATGCCGGGAATATCCGCGCCGATCACCGCCACCGGCCCCGGCCCGAACCCGCGCAACGCCCGCCCCATCCGATCGCCCAGATCGCCCCGTCCCTGCGGCCAGCGCGGCAGGTCGGCGGGCCAGACCCGGCTGGCCAGCCCCTCGGTATCGGGCGAGACCGCCAGCACCAGCTCCCAGCGCGGATCGCGCAGCCGCCGGATCAGGCGCGCGCCCTGGTGCCGGAACCACCAGGCCGCCCCGACCATCCCGATCTCGCGCCCCAGACGGGTTTTCACGCGGCCCGGGCGCGGCTCCTTGACCATCACCACCAGCGTCGGGCGCATCACAGCGGCTTCGTCATCCAGCGGTGGGGCATCCCGCCATCCATGAATTCCGCGCCATGGGCCGTGAACCCCAGCGCCTCGTAGAACGGGATCGCGTGGAGCTGCGCGCCCAACCGCGCCTCGGTCACCCCGGGCGTCTCGGCCAGCGCCGCCAGGGCCGCGCGCATCAGGGCCAGCCCGTGCCCCGAACCGCGATGGGCCGCGCGTACGCAGACCCGCTCGATCTTGCCCACCTCGCCCAGCACCCGCAGCCGCATGGTCGCCACCGGCACCGCGCCGTCGAAGACCAGCCAATGGCGCGCCTCCGCGTCCAGCCCGTCCCATTCCTCGGCCTCGGGCACGGCCTGTTCCTCGATGAACACCTCCCGGCGCAGGGTGCGGCACAGGGCCAGCTCCTGCGGCCCGGAAATCTCCCGCACCGTGCTCATGCGAAATAGTCGCGCAATATCCGGGTGTAGATCGCCTTGAGCTGCGGGATCTGGGCAATCGCCACCCGCTCGTCCACCTGGTGCATGGACTTGCCCACAAGGCCGAACTCCACCACCGGGCAGTGGTGCTGCACGAACCGCGCGTCCGACGTCCCGCCAGAGGTCGACAGCACCGGCACCCGGCCGGTCTCGGTCTCCACCGCCGCGGCGACCAGGTCCGACAGCCGCCCCGGGGGGGTGATGAAGCTCTCGCCCGAGACCGACACCCGGTCGGTGATCTCGATCCCGGTCTCGGCGGCCACCTCCGCCGCGATCCCGCGCACCATCGCGGTCAGGCTTTCCGACGAATGGGCATCGTTGAACCGGATGTTCACCGTGGCCCGGCACGCCGCCGGGATCACGTTATTGGCCGGGTTGCCGGTGTCGAAGGTGGTCACCGCGAGCGTCGAGGGATCGAAATGATCGGTCCCGGTATCCAGCTCCAGCCCCGCCAGCCGATCCACCAGCTTGGCCAGCGCGGGCAGCGGGTTCTTCGCGCGGTGCGGATAGGCGGAATGGCCCTGCACGCCCAGCGCCTCGAAGAAAAACGTCATCGAGCCGCGGCGCCCGATCTTCATCATCTCGCCCATCTCGTCCGGGCAGGTCGGCTCCCCCACCAGGCAGACATCCATCGCCTCGCCCTGCGCCGCCATCCAGTCCAGCAGGGCGACGGTCCCGTCCTTCGCATCGCCCTCCTCGTCCCCGGTGATCGCCAGGATCACCGCGCCATCGGGGGGCGTGTCGGCCACGAAATCCATCGCCGCGGCGGCAAAGGCGGCCACGGCGGATTTCATGTCCACCGCGCCCCGGCCATACATCCAGTCACCCTCCACCTGCGCCCCGAACGGGTCGAACCGCCAATCGGCCCGCGCGCCCACGGGCACCACATCCGTGTGCCCGTTGAACCCGAAACTCCGCGCATGGCCCTTTTCGCCCCACCGGGCAAAGAGGTTCGCGATCCCGTTCCGGTCCACCCGGGTGCAGGCGAAACCCGCCGCCGACAGCCGCGCCTCCAGCAGGCTCAGCGCGCCGCCCTCCTCGGGCGTCACGGACGGGCAGCGGATCAGATCGGCGGTCAGGGCAACAGGGTCGGTCATGGGCTCAGTCTTCGTAAAACGCGGTGGTCTGGGCCACCACCACGGAATTCTCGTCCAGCGCCCGCTGCATCAACGCGCGCTCTTCGTCGGAAATGTCGTGGCCGTCCTCCAGCCGCTCGTCGAGCGTGCCATAGCCCGTCACCTCCAACGGGTTGAGATCCGCCTGCTTGAGCAGCGCCACGGTCTCCCGCACGGCCTCGGCCTCGTCCACGCCGGAGGCATAGCACATCAGCGCCGCGCCCGTGGCCGCCTTGGGCAGGCCGTCATCCTTGGCCCGGCCCACCTCCACCAGCAGGGTATAGACCTGGTGCGGGCGCTTGGCGGGTTTGTCGGTCTTGGGATTCCGGGCCATGGCCCCCTCCGGGTTCGGGATCGCGCGAGACCTAGCACCACAACCCGACCGAGACCAGAGGCCGCCCGCGCCCGGGAACGATCCCCGGCGTCGGACGTTTGACCCATGACACCCACCAACCCCGGGAGATCGGCATGACCCAGCACGACACCGCCCACACCGGCGCGCACAAATCCGGCACCGGCGCGAATTACGGCCGGTTCCTGGCCATGATCGCTACCTCGACCGCAGTGATGTACGGGCTGATGTATCTCAACACCTATGCGCTCGACCACGTGTTCTTCTCGCAGACGCGGGCCTGGATGGCGCTCTACATGGGCGGGGCCATGGCGGTGGTGATGCTGGCCTTCATGCTGGGGATGTATTCCAACCGCCGCGCCAATATCGCCGTGTTCACGGGCGCGGTGCTCGCCTTCGCGGCGGGGGTCTTCCTGGTGCGGTCCCAGGACACCGTGGGCGACGTGGCCTGGATGAAGGCGATGATCCCGCACCATTCCATCGCCATCCTGACCAGCGAACGCGCGACGCTGTCGGACCCCCGCGTGCGCGCCCTGGCCGACGAGATCATCGCCACCCAGCGCGCCGAGATCGCCGAGATGAAGCGCTACATCTCGCAGATCGAGACCGCCGCGGAGGCAAGTGACCCTGCGTCGTGACCGGGGCGGCGCGCGAATAGCGCTTGCTTAATTGCGCACAAGAGCCTAGGGAGAGCGGGTTACGTTACCTCTATCGAAAATCCTGCTCCTTACGGCTCAGTGTCTCGATCTAGCACTGACATAGCCGACCTGCCGCATCCCGCGGGCAGCAAACAAGGAGACTTACGATGGCCACTGGCACCGTAAAATGGTTCAACGCAACCAAAGGTTTTGGATTCATTGCCCCCGATGGCGGCAGCCGCGATGTGTTCGTGCACATCTCCGCGGTTGAGCGCGCCGGCCTGACCGGCCTCGAGGACAACCAGAAGGTTACCTTCGACATCGAATCCGGCCGCGACGGCCGCGAAAGCGCCGCCAACCTCGCGCTGGCATAAGCCCGGTCCCGTTTCGGGACAGAGCTGACAATTTCGAACGGGCGTATCGGCAACGATACGCCCGTTTTGCGTGTGGGGGTCGGGTCCACGCGATCCGGGAGCAGGGTGCAGAGCCGCGCCAGCCCCTGCCCGGGGGAGGACGCTCATGGGCTCTGGGCTAGAGAGCTTTATGGCCGCCACGCACATCTTCGCTACAGGCTCCGCGCGACCCCGACCCAAGCGCCAACCCGCCGGACCGGGCAGGCGCCGGCGCGGCGGGCCTGCGGCCCTCGTCCCGCGCCGGGCGCCATAACCAACGACCTCTCTGATTGCCCTACAGCGCACCGATTGGCTCAGCGGACCTTTGCGTGGTCCAGTTGGCCAGATCTAGAGTGGACGAAAACGGTTGTTATCGCCGGTGACGGAAACGGTTGAGTTTTGGTAATTTTTAGGAGCATCCGGTTTTAAGTCTTTTTGGCATTTTTCTACGCTATTGTAGCTGGCTGAGCCGATTATTGCGTTTCCAACGCTAGCGCACCGGACACAGAATTTACAACGATCATCATAGTGGAGATGTTCGAGACGACTCGATTTACTGTCGTGCGACCTTCAGAATTTGCAGCGGCGTCCGGGCCAAAGTCAATTTCCTGAAGCCTACCCATCAATTCAGCTAGTGCCAAACTTTGGTCACTAGAATAGCGCGCGAGATCGGCTGCAGTCTCGATCTCCGCGTTCCTTACCAGCTGGATAGCACCCTCATCGATTTGTGCGACGGCCTCTATTGACACGACGAGTGCCTGTAAGTCGTCTGTCTGCAAATCCTGAAACAGTTCCGCAGCTGAAGTAAGCCTCTCTATCGCAGCAGAAGTTGCTTCTAAGGAGTTAACGCTCGTCTCAGCCTGCTCAATTTGTAGCAGCACTTGGTGGATTAGCGCCAAACCTTCGAGAGTATTTACTGCCGCTTCTTGAAAGCGTGCCAGCGTCTCCTCCGAAACCGATCCTGGCGGAGGCTGGAAGAACCATGCATGAGCGGGCAACGTATAAACTACGGCGCTGAGGAGTATTCCGAGAAGTCTATTGCGCAATGCTGCATCCTCTTAAAATATCGGTGAAGTCACTTGGAAAATCGCCACGCTCAAGCAAAGGAGCAGCTATTCTAAGAAAGCCAGGCGATTGATATGTTTGACACATTTCCCGCTGGACTAGTTCCCACGTTTCATCATCGATAAGACCACCGTCACGGTAAATGTATTGTTCTGAGAAAAAGCTAAGTGTCTTTTGGACGAAAACTGTTTCTTCTAGCTGCGGAGGCTCTACTCCAAAAAGCCTCTCAGCGAGATCAGCGTTTGCCGCTAGAGCATCATAGAGGTCTCTACCGTGCGCAAGCGAGGTTCCAATGGCCTGCGCTTGAACGGCTTGGCGGGCCAGGTAGAACTGCCGAGCGCTGATGACAACGGACACAATTAGAACGATTGCTGAGATTATCGAAATGATCGCAGCGGTTGAGGCAATCTCGTCTTTGTATGTCTTGAGGAAAGCCAAATTCAAATGCCTTTCTGTTGGTTGATGCGTACCACGCTCCTCAATCAGTGAAGCAGATACCGGTCATCTTCGCAGTTTAGCTGGCTCGCGCAACCCCAAAGGGACAGCACGGATTTCGGTGATGCCAGAATTGAGACCCAAACCCCCTGACAATACCTATACGCCAAAATCCGTCACCTATAAGCCAAAATTCGTCGTTTTTGTCACTCGCGGTACTTCGCCCGCAAGCGTTGAAAAGTCTTGCGCCACAAACCCATGGCAAAACCGTCTTCAGGTTTGTCACGTTCTTGGCCGAGGCTTGGCTTCAAGGCATTGCTGAGTCGCTCCCCACGGACCTGCCGCGGGGAGCATGGTAAGCGGTCCCGCAGGCTTAATCGCGCAGCAGCTCGTTGATGCCGGTCTTGGAGCGGGTGCGTTCGTCCACGCGTTTCACGATCACCGCGCAGTAGAGGTTGACGCCGTTCTTCGACGGCATGGACCCGGCGACCACCACGGAGTAGGGCGGGACCTCGCCATACATGACTTCGCCGGTCTCCCGGTCCACGATCTTGGTGGACTGGCCGATGAACACGCCCATGCCCAGCACCGAGCCTTCGCGCACGATGCAGCCCTCGACCACCTCGGAGCGCGCGCCGATGAAACAGTTGTCCTCGATGATGGTCGGGCCGGCCTGCATCGGCTCCAGCACGCCGCCGATCCCCACGCCGCCCGACAGGTGCACGTTCTTGCCGATCTGCGCGCAGGACCCGACCGTGGCCCAGGTGTCGACCATGGTCCCCTCGTCCACGTAAGCGCCGAGATTGACGAAGGACGGCATCAGCACCACGCCCGGCGCGATATAGGCCGACTTGCGCACCACGCAGCTGGGCACCGCGCGGAAGCCCGCCTTCTCCCAGGCGCCGCTGTTCCACCCGAGGAACTTGCTGTCGACCTTGTCCCACCAGCCGCCGCCCTGGGGGCCGCCCGACTGCGCCTCCATGTCCTTGATCCGGAACCCCAGCAGCACCGCCTTCTTGGCCCACTGGTTGACATGCCAGGACCCGTCCGCACCGCGTTCGGCCACGCGCAGCGCGCCACTGTCCAGCGCGTTCAGGGTCTCTTCGATGGCCTCGCGGGTCTCGCCCGTGGTGGCCGGAGAGATCGTGTCGCGCGCCTCCCAGGCGGCCTCGATGGCGGTTTCAAGCTGAGCGTTGGACATGGGCTCCCCTCCGAGCGTGCAGATCAATTCCGCTGGCTATAGACGACCCCGCGCGGGGCTGCAATTGCACGCGCCCCGCTGCGCTTGCGCCGCGGCCCCGCGCCTACCGCCCCGCGCGCGAACCTGCATGACGCTCCGCCTCCCCCGACCGGGCGCGCAGGTCGTCCGGCCTCCGCTCGGTCAGCGCCCCGCCCGGCCCGTCCGGGCCCCGCAACGCCCGCGCCACCGTCCGCGCCGAGAGCGTGAAATCCACCGCCACCGAGACCAGGATCCAATCCCCCAGCCGCCCCACCGCCCCACGCAGCACCAGATGCTCGAAATGGGCCTGGCCGAGCACCTCCCAGGACCCGGCCGCCCGCTGCTCGGCGGTCAGGGCGGCATGGGTGTCCACCGCGAACCGCGCGGGCGGCAGCTCCGCCTCCACCGCCGCATGCAGCGCCGCGCCAGACACCCCCAGCCCGTCGCAGATCCGCGCCATCATCGCCCGCTCCGCCGCCCCGTCGCGCACCCCGAACCCGTCGCTCACCAGGCACTGCACGGCGGGCCGCAGGGTGATCGGCGCCTCCAGCGGCGGCGCCCGCCAGGCCCGCGCACCATGATCCCAGTGGTTCAAGACCGCCGGGCCGGGCACCAATCGCGCCGCCCAATGGGCCGAAAACCCCCTGAAATCATCGAACCGCTCGAACGGCACCACGTCCAGCGACCTGGTCCCCACCGCAATGCTCAAAGCCACGCGCACCCCCAACCAACAGAACCGGCCCCTGCCACCCGCGCAAATTACCCCGGTCCCGCGCGGACCCGCAAGCATTCCGCGCTCGGGCCGCACGAGACGCCGCAGATCGGGCGCTTGGTCTTGCGTTTCCGACAAATCCCGGCACGGTGGACACTCCCGTCCCCCCACAAGGCAGCAGCGATGAGAGACGACCACAAGCAAGGCCCCTTCCGCGACGCCCACCAGGATGTGGAAACCGCCGAGAGCATCCCGGACACGCCCCAGACCCGCGCCCCGGCCTACCGGCTGGCCTTCGACGACCCGGATTTCCTGTGCCGCGAGGAACTGCGCCCGGTCCGGCTGCAACTGGAACTGCTCAAGCCGCAGATGGTGCTGGACGAGCGCGGGGTGGAAAGCACCATCGTGATGTTCGGCGGCGCGCGCATCCCGGCCCCAGCCGACAAGGCCAGCGCCCGGACTGAAACACTCGCCGAGCTGTCGGGCTATTACGAGGAGGCCCGGAAATTCGCCTATGCCATGACCCAGAAAAGCATGGAGACCTATGGCCGCGAGAACGTGATCGTCACCGGCGGCGGGCCGGGGGTGATGGAGGCGGGCAATCTCGGCGCCCACGAGGCCGGCGGCGCGTCCATCGGGCTGAGCATTGTGCTGCCGCACGAACAGGCCCCGAACACCTATGTGACGCCGGACCTGTGCTTCAACTTCCACTATTTCGCGATCCGCAAGATGCACTTCCTGATGCGCGCCAAGGCCATCGCGGTCTTCCCCGGCGGCTTCGGGACTTTGGACGAGTTGTTCGAATCCCTGACCCTGATCCAGACCGGGCGCATGTCGCGCCTGCCCTTCCTGCTCTTCGGGACGGAGTTCTGGAAGACCATCATCAACTGGGACGCCCTCGCCGAAGCCGGCACGATTTCGGAGGAGGATCTGGACCTCTTCCGCATGGTCGACACCGCCGAAGAGGCCGTCGCCCTGATCGAGGCCTGGGACCGCAAGGCCGGCTGGCATGACAGCCCGCCGGGCCAGCCTGCACTTTAGTCAACATTCAGCTCAGCTAAAAGTGCACTTCCACAGCAAGACTTCTTTGTCGATCTCAATGATTTCATAGAACAGTCTGAAACCGGGCCTAAAGCCCGATCGCGCTGTTTCGTGAACCCAAAAGTCTCTGTCTCGATCGAACTTTAGCGGGGTGCCACGGGAGCGCGGGTCGTACTGCAACCAGTCTTCCGTAGCCTCAAGAAGCTGAAAAATCGCTTCTGTCGAGTAATGGGGCGACTCAATGGCGATCAAGCATTGCTGCTCGTAAAGCTCTTGGTGGACGACCTTCCAAGTCGGCCGCTCTGATGGGTCGCGCGTCTTCAATTTCCTTTGCAACGGACATACCCCAAGAAAGAGCATCTTCCGTTTCTTCGTTGGGAACGAGATTTAACGCGGAATGATAGGGTATATCTTCGCCAAATTCTACCATCTGCCACACGATGTCGTGTGAAAACTCAGATATAGTTACAGCACTGTTCCTTAAACATACAAACTCAACAACGTCTCTAAGTAGAGAGATCTCATCCGCGCTGATCAATGTTGGTGAAAACCTACCAAGAAGAGCGAACGTTGTCTTTTTGTAGCCATAGTAGTTCTGACGCGTAACTTCGAGGCAACCTTCCTTGGAAAGCTCGTCTTGTATTCCCAGCAGCGCGTCGCAAGTCGGCCCGTAAGGTCGTTTACGGAAAATCGCCCCTGTCAAAGGTCTACCAGTAGCGAGGAAAGTGAGCATCTCTGCGTAGTAGAGAACCTTGTGAAGCTTTGTTTGACCAAGCGCCTCCGGGCCAACCGAGTTTACAACCCAGCAGACTACTTCCTTCAACTTCGCTCGATCTAGCTGTTCGCTCATATGAAGATGATAGGAGATTACCCTTGAAGATTCAATCGGTTAGAAAAAAAGTAAAGCAATTCTCCTAACCGATTCCAATCGTTAGACTATTCCGCCGGGATCGCGCTGTCCTCGATGCCGAGCGGCGCGGGGATATGGACCAGCATCTCCTTCGGGCAGACCTGCAGGAAGTTGGCCTTCTCGATATCCCAGTGCTGCAGGATATCGGCGGCCTTGCGGCTTCCGGTCTCCGCCAGGTGGCGCTCGATCAGGCCCTTGAGCTGGCCCTCCCAGTGATCCACCGTCACCGGGCAGGTCACCAGCGTCTCCATGTTCATCATGTCCGGCGCGCGGCCCGCAGGGTCATAGAGATAGGCCATCCCCCCGGTCATGCCCGCGCCGAAATTCGCGCCGATCTCGCCCAGGATCACCGCCACACCGCCGGTCATGTATTCGCACCCGTTCGAACCGCAGCCCTCGATCACCACCTTCGCGCCGGAGTTGCGCACGGCGAACCGCTCGCCCGCCCGTCCCGCGGCGAAGAGATAGCCGTCGGTCGCACCGTAGAGCACCGTGTTGCCGATGATCGTGTTCTCATCCGCCTTGAGCGGCGAGCCCAGCACCGGCTTGACCACCACCGTCGCCCCGGACAGACCCTTGCCCACGTAGTCGTTGGCATCGCCCGAAACCTCCAGCTTCAGCCCCGGCGCGCCGAACGCCCCGAGCGACTGCCCCGCGGATCCCTCCAGCTTCACCGTCAGGTGATCGGGCTGGAGCGCGTTGCGCATCCCGAAATTGGTGACGATATGGCTCGACGTGCGCGTCCCGATGGTCCGCAGCGTGTTCTGCACCGCATAGGACAGCTGCATCTTCTCGCCATCCTTGAGGAACCGCGCCGCGTCCGAGACGATCTGCGCGTCCAGCGTATCGGGCACCGGGTTGCGCGGCTTGTTGCGGTCGTAGACGATATGCTGCGCCCCATCCACCGAGATCAGCAGCGGATTGAGGTCGAGATCGTCCAGATGCGCCGAGCCGCGGCTGACCTGGCGCAAGAGATCCGCGCGCCCGATCACCTCGTCAAGGCTCCGCGCCCCGATGGCGGCGAGCACTTCGCGCACCTCCTGGGCATAGAAGGTGATCAGGTTGACCACCTTGTCGGCGTTGCCGGTGAACTTGGCGCGGAGCTCCTCGTCCTGGGTGCAGACCCCTACGGGGCAGGTGTTGGACTGGCACTGGCGCACCATGATGCAGCCCATGGCAATCAGCGCCGCGGTGCCGATGCCGTATTCCTCGGCCCCCATCAGCGCGGCCATGACGATGTCGCGCCCGGTGCGCAGACCGCCATCCGTGCGCAGGGTCACGCGGTCGCGCAGGTTGTTCATCGCCAGCACCTGATGCGCCTCGGTCAGGCCCATCTCCCAGGGCAGACCTGCGTATTTGATCGAGGTGGCCGGCGAGGCCCCTGTGCCGCCATTATGGCCCGAGATCAGGATCACGTCCGCCTTGGCCTTGGCCACACCGGCGGCGATGGTGCCGACGCCGGACGACGCCACCAGCTTCACCGTCACCTTGCAGCGCGGGTTGATCTGCTTGAGGTCGTAGATCAGCTGCGCCAGGTCCTCGATGCTGTAGATGTCGTGATGCGGCGGCGGGGAGATCAGGGTCACACCCTTGGTCGAATGCCGCAACCGCGCGATCAGGTCGGTGACCTTCATCCCCGGCAACTGTCCGCCCTCCCCGGGCTTGGCACCCTGGGCGACCTTGATCTCCAGCTCCTCGCAGTGGTTGAGATACTCGGCGGTCACCCCGAACCGCCCCGAGGCCACCTGCTTGATCTTCGCGGACGGGTTGTCGCCATTGGGCTCGGGCACGAAATGGGCCGGATCCTCCCCGCCCTCGCCGCTGTCGGATCGCGCGCCGATCCGGTTCATCGCCACGTTCAGGGTCTTGTGCGCCTCCGGGCTCAGCGCGCCCAGGGACATCCCCGGCGTGACGAACCGCTTGCGGATCGCGGTGACGCTCTCCACCTCCTCGATGGGCACCGGCGCGCCGAGCGGCGAGATCGCCAGCAGATCGCGCAGATGGATCGGCGGGTTGGCCTGCATCGCCTTGGAATACTGCTTCCACAGCTCATAGGAGGACCGGTTGCACGCCGCCTGCATCAGATGCATCGTCTGCGCTTCCCAGGCGTGCTTCTCGCCCGACCGCCGCGACTTGTAGAACCCGCCGATGGGCAGCACATCCTGCCCCCCGCGCCAGCCGCGCGCATGCACCTCTTCGAGCTTGGTCTGGATCCCCGTCGTCCCGATCCCGGAAATCCGGCTGGTCATGCCGGGGAAATACTCCGCCACCATGGCGCGGCTCAGCCCCACCGCCTCGAAGTTCAGACCCCCGCGGTACGACGAGATCACCGAGATCCCCATCTTCGCCATGATCTTCAACAACCCCTGGTCGATGGCATTGCGATACCGCGCCACCGCCTCGGTCAGCGTACAGTCGAGCAGCCCGCGCCGGATCCGGTCCGCCAGGCTGTCCTCGGCGAGATACGCGTTCACCGTGGTCGCCCCGCAGCCGATCAGCACGGCGAAATAATGCGGGTCCACGCATTCCGCCGCCCGCACGTTCAGCGAGCAGAACGTCCGCAGCCCCTTGCGCGTCAGCCAGCTATGCACCGCGGAGGTCGCCAGGATCATCGGCATCGGCACCCGGTCCTCGGACTGGCCCAGGTCGCTCAACACGATATGGGCCGCGCCGGAGCGCACCGCATCCTCGGCCTCGGCCCGGATGCGCCCGAGCTCGCGGCGCAGGGTGTCGCGATCCTTGCCCGCCGGGAAGGTACAGTCGATGTAGCACACCGACTCCCCGAACTGGGCGATCAGACGCTCGAACTGGGCATTGCCCACGAACGGGCTCTCCAGCACCAGGATCTCCGTCTGCTCGGAGGTCTCGTCCAGCACGTTCTTGAGGTTGCCGAACCGGGTCTTGAGGCTCATCACCCGGTATTCGCGCAAGGAATCGATCGGCGGGTTGGTCACCTGGCTGAAATTCTGCCGGAAGAAATGGCTCAGGGGCCGGTACTGGTTCGACAGAACCGCGGGCGGCGTGTCGTCGCCCATCGACGCCAGCGTCTCCTTGCCGTCCTCGGCCATGGGCACGAGGATCTGCTCCAGCTCCTCGATGGAATAGCCCGCCGCGATCTGCCGCTTGCGCAGCTCGCCCCCCTCGTGGATCGCCACCTCGGTCACCTTGGCCAGGGCACTGTCGAGATCGGTGATCTTGCCCACCCACTCGCCGAACGGCTGGGAGGCCGCGAGCTTGTCCTTGATCTCGGTGTCATGGAAAAGCCGCCCCTCTTCCATGTCCACGGCCAGCAACTGCCCGGGGCCGAGCGCGCCCTTCTCGACCAGGTTCGCCTCGTTCACCGGGACCATGCCCGCCTCGGACCCCGCGATGACCAGCCCGTCGCCGGTCACCACGTACCGCATCGGACGCAACCCGTTCCGGTCCAGCCCGGCGCAGACCCAGCGCCCGTCGGTCATGGCCAGCGCAGCGGGGCCGTCCCACGGCTCCATCACCGAGTTGCAGTAGGAATACATGTCGCGCCAGGCCTGGGGCAGCTCCACCGCCTGCTTGGACCAGGATTCCGGCACCAGCAGGGTCTTGGCCATGGGCGCGTTCCGGCCCGAGCGCACCATCACCTCGAACACCGCGTCCAGCGCCGCCGAATCCGACGACCCCCCCGGGATGATCGGCTTGATGTCCTCGGCCATCTCGCCAAACGCCGCCGAGGCCATGCGGATCTCGTGGCTCTTCATCCAGTTGATGTTGCCCTTGAGCGTGTTGATCTCGCCGTTATGGGCCAGCATCCGGAACGGCTGCGCCAGCCACCACTGCGGGAAGGTGTTGGTGGAATAGCGCTGGTGATAGATGGCGAAGGCCGACACGAAGCGCGCATCCTGCAAGTCGGGATAGAACTCGGCCACCTGCTCGGCCAGCATCATGCCCTTGTAGATGATCGACCGACACGACAGCGAACAGATATAGAGACCCGCAACCTGCGCCGCCGCCGCCGCCTTCTCGATCCGGCGGCGGATCACGTACAGTTCGCGCTCGAAGGTTTCCTCGTCCACGCCCTTGGAGTTGGAAATGATGATCTGCTCGATCTCGGGCCGGGTCGCGTTGGCCTTCTCGCCCAGGCACGAGATGTCCACCGGCACATGCCGCCAGCCATAGATGTGATAGCCCAGGCGCAGGACCTCGGATTCCACGATGGTCCGGCAGGTCTCCTGCGCCCCGTGATCGGTGCGCGGCAAGAACACCTGGCCCACCGCCATCAGCTGGTCCATCTCCGGCTCGTGGCCGGTATTGCGCACCTGGTCATAGAAGAACTCGACCGGGATCTGCACGTGGATGCCCGCCCCGTCGCCGGTCTTGCCGTCCGCATCCACGGCGCCCCGGTGCCAGATCGCCTTCAGGGCGGTTATGCCCGCCTCGACCACGGCGCGGGACTTCTCGCCCTTGACGTTGACCACGAGGCCCACGCCGCAGGAGGAGTGCTCTTCTTGCTCCGAATACATGCCGTTTTCGGCCAGCCACTTGCGCTTGGCCTCTTCGGCGGCGGCCCAGTTTGCGTCATACTTGGTCATGGCGTGTCTCCTGGCGGGGGAGGGGCGTGCGCCGCGCTCCGGGTGATTTCGGTGTCTGTTGCGCCCCGTTACGGGAACCCGTGCGGGGCGCGTTGCGATTTTTAATTGGGTCAGCGGTCCTGACCGTTGCGTTTTTTGGCGTTAACCGGATGCCATACACTTGCCCGACACTTTGCCGACAGGTGTCCGACCCCGATCCGACCGGGGTCGGGCCCTATTCCGCGGCCATGGATGTGGCCTTGGCGTTGAATTTTTCCAGCATGGCCTCGGCGGCCTCGCGCCCGTCCCGGATGGCCCAGACCACCAGGGACGCGCCGCGCACGATATCGCCCGCCGCATAGACCCCCGGCAGCGCCGTCTCATGGGTGCGGAAATCGGCCTTGATCGTGCCCCAGCGGGTCACTTCCAGCTCCGGTGTGCCCCAGAGCGTCGGCAGATCCTCGGGCTCGAAGCCCAGCGCCTTGATGACCAGATCCGCGTCCTCGACGTAATCCGCGCCCTCGATCAGTTCGGGGGCCTGGCGGCCCGTGGCGTCCGGCGCGCCGAGGCGCATCTTCTGCACCATGACGCCGGTGACGTCCGTGTCGCCCGCAAACCCCTGGGGCGCAGTGAGCCAGACGAATTCCACGCCCTCCTCTTCGGCGTTCTGCACTTCGCGCTGGGAGCCGGGCATGTTCGCCCGGTCCCGGCGATAGAGGCATTTGACCGATGTCGCGCCCTGGCGCGTGGCCGTGCGCACGCAGTCCATGGCCGTGTCGCCGCCGCCGATGACGACCACGCGCTTGCCTTCGGCGTTCAGCTCGCCGCTGTCGAACTCCGGCACCGCGTCGCCGAAGCTCTTGCGGTTGGACGCCGTGAGATAGTCGATGGCGCGCACGATCCCGCCCGCGCCCGCGCCCGGACCGCCCAGATCCCGTGATTTATAGACGCCCGTGGCGATCAGCACGGCGTCGTGCTTCTCGCGGATCTTGTCGAAGGAGATGTCCGTGCCCACGTCACAGTTCAGCTCGAACGTCACCCCGCCCTGCTCCAGCTGGTCGTTGCGGCGCATGACCACGTCCTTTTCCAGCTTGAAGCCCGGGATCCCATAGGTCAGCAGGCCGCCCGCGCGGTCGTAGCGGTCATAGATCGTGACCTGCACGCCCTGGCGGCGCAGCACGTCCGCCGCCGCAAGCCCACCCGGGCCCGCGCCGATGATGCCGACGCTCTCGGGGCGTTCCTGGGCGGGGGTGATCGGCTTGACCCAGCCCTTTTCCCAGGCGGTGTCGGTGATGTATTTCTCGACCGAGCCGATGGTGACGGTGCCGTGCCCGGACTTCTCGATCACGCAGTTGCCTTCGCACAGGCGGTCCTGCGGGCAGATGCGGCCGCAGATCTCGGGGAAGGTGTTGGTGGCCTGGCTGAGCTCATAGGCCTCTTCGAGCCGGCCTTCGGCGGTCAGCTTGAGCCAGTCGGGGATGTTGTTGTGCAGGGGGCAATGGCTCTGACAATAGGGCACGCCACACTGCGAACAGCGCGAGGCTTGCTCGGCGGCCTTCTCGGCGGCATACTCCTGGTAGATCTCGTCGAAGTCCTGCTTGCGCGTATCCGCATCCCGTTTCTCGGGCATGTCCTTCGGGATCTTGACGAACTTGAGCATCGGCTGGTTGGCCATAAAGTCCTCCTAACTAGCCCGCGCTGTATAAAGCCGCTTTTCGGCAAATAAAAGTCACATTTACTGACCTAGTTCGCAAAAATTCTATCGGGGACGTTGGGAAACAATGAATCTCGACATATTTTAT